>NZ_CP034035.1:2478826-2788679 GCF_005484945.1 Brenneria rubrifaciens | reverse complement strand
GGAAACTGCGTACTGTCGTAGGTCCTCTCCCCGTTTTGTTGGCGGGGCATGGGTGCGAAGGGCTGTATGTACCATTTCCAGCCTCGGTTTCTGTACATGCTGCAAGCTTGGGGGCGGAAATGGCACTTGACTGGGTAAATGGCATTTACTCTCCGTCGCTACGAACAAGGCTGATCGACGCGAACTACCAGCTAGCAACACCTGACTGTGACCCTCCCAGTGATACGGACTGCCAAGCATGCAGTTCATGAGTTCATGGGCGACCGAAGATCGACGAGTACTCTTAAATTTCTCAGATGATGTACTTGAGACATTTCGGCAATACATTCAGTCCGAAGATTTTGAAAGCGAGGCTGGGGGTATTTTGCTCGGTACTATACATGGCAATAATATGCTTATTACTGCAACCACGATTCCAACTGTATGGGATAAACGATCCCGTTATTTTTTTGAGCGATTGCCTTTTGGTCATGATGCTATTGCGTTAGCTCATTGGATGGCCAGTCAAGGTACTGTTCGGTACTTAGGTGAATGGCACACGCACCCGGAAGACTATCCTAACCCGTCTGGTCTGGACCGTTCTGAATGGAATCATCTATCATTGAAACGACAGGATAAGCGCCCAATGCTCGCTGTGATTGTTGGACGCAAAAATTTGTATGTGAATCTGGTTCCAGGTTCAGGGCCGGGATTAGTAATGATTCCAGTGAAATAGTCAAATGTGTGAATGTTTAAGATAGTCCAAGCAATCTGCTGTCGGGCTTGTAAGTTATGCACCGGAACTCATTCTGAGTCCCATCTGTCCTGCTTCGAAAACTAAGATCACCTACTATTATGTACCTGCGCGCTACTCTTGCCTGTCAGTAGCAGTAGCTCCTGTAGGAGATGGGGCCTCTTGCTGTATCACCGAATCTTACCACGTCGTTCTCGCCGTCAAGGGCTGCGCGCTTTGCGCTTGCGGCCACGGCCGTCTGCGACCCTGTGACGGACTGCGCTGCGCCGTGCTGGCGACGGTGCCGGGCAATTTCGCCTGAGCAACCGGAGATAAGACCATGAACGAGAAATCGCACGTTTCGCTGGAACAGCATGTCTGCCTTGTATGTGGCACCAATTTTGATACCGGCAACATCTTGCTCGATAAGCGCCTGCGGGCAAGTATGGATCGCTACACGACAACGGCTTGGGGCTTATGCTCTGAACATCAGCGCCTGTTCGATGAGGGTTATATCGCTTTGGTAGAATGCGATCCGCAACGCAGTGGGTCGCCATCAAAAACGGGACCTCTAAAACCTGAGCAAGCTTACCGGACGGGGCGCCTTGCTCATCTGAAACGTGATGTGTTTACCGACATGTTCAATGTATCGATTACGACCAATCAGGCTTGCGTTTTTGTTGAGCCGGGCGTGATTGAACGGCTTCAAATGATGAAGTCGATAGTAGATCAATCATAATAATGATCCTTTACGCCGTCCTGCTCACTGTGGGACGGCTTATTTTTTTGCTTTACTGAGTATCTTCATTAGCTGACGCGTTGTCGCACTCCTCGATTTGCTGCATCAAGTTGCCTAATGTCTCGCCGTTTGAATACTGTCGGCTTATGGTTTTTGAGTACGAAAAGGATATACCTCCGGCATGTCGCTCGACCTGTCAGTGCGCTTCATGCCTTAGGATCACTGTTGGAGGAAGGAGGCATTCTTGCTTGTTGTGAGGAAGTTTGTCCTCGCTGCATTAGGTGCAAATCGTCGAAGCCACTGTGCTGGAAGCCGAGATTGCCACCGCTTCTTTCGGACTAGTCTGCCCATACGCGCCTTAAGCTGGTTGTGAATGCTGGCAAGGACCGGCCTTGATGGCTGCAACCGGGAAACACAAACAATTTCCCCTCCGTTAAGCGGATTCCTCGCCAACAAATTCTTTGTGTTTCCCGGTCCTTCATTGCGTTACGGCCGTAAGCGGTGCAGCCAGACCGGACCCTGCCGAACGGTTCACAACAAGGACGCGATGGGCGCGACCTTGTAACCCGAAAGGAGCAATATCATGGCTAACATCGGCACCTTCACTGCACAAAGCAATGGCTTCACTGGCACCATTCATACTCTGACGCTTAATGTTAAGGCCAAATTTATTCCCATCGACAGCAGTAGCGAGCATGCTCCCGATTACCGCATCCAGAGTACCGGTGGCTACGATATCGGTGCGGCCTGGAAGAAAATCAGCCAGACGAAACGGTCTTACCTTTCAGTAATCCTCGACGATCCCTCCTTCCCGTCAATAATTTATGCCCGCCTGATCGAGGAAGAAAACGGTGCATACAACCTGATTTGGTCGCGTAGCAAATCGACGGCCTGACGCCATATATAGCTATCCCGTCCATTGCGGCGGGGTAGTTATATAACATAATCAGTGGTCAGATAGGTTGATTGCGATAATTTCGATCTAATTCAATATGATATCGATCTTAATCTGGATTCTGGTACCCAAGATTTAAAATCTGATCTATTTAGTCATGATTTCCGCGGAGGGTGGTGCCAACCTCTTGGAACTGAGGGTTATTTGTTAGTTGTGCATCTGTCGCGAGCGGACAATTTTACGGCGCTGGTTATCGAATCAGTGCGGCATGCTTTCTATATGGCGTAGTGACTATTTCATCGATGATTATTCATTGCCCGTGGCGACGATCCCTGTTTTTGACGGGAGGACTGTCATGGAAAAACCAACTTCTGGCTATGGGAACCCAACCGCCGGCTATCTTTATATCCTCCATCTTGATGGTTCCGCATTAGCTTGGGAATATCTACGCCGTAACCCTGATTACCGGCGAGCCTGGTTGTGCCATCAGCGGCAACCGGATACAGCAAGACGCTGGGGATTACATCAACTGGAAAATCCAGCGTTAGATGCGCGCGATGCTCATCCTGCCTGGTTATCAGACTATAACGCCGCAGTGCAGCTATACCCGGATGCAGATCCTCCACTGAACGCTATTTCTTTCAAGTTCTGGCACATACCTGGGCGCAAACAATTGCTACACGATGGAAAGCGGTTGATGTTGCAGTCCTACTGGCCGAGCTGTTGCCTGCGATTAGCACTAATGTCGGATCTGGCTGATGGTATGGCTTATCTATATGCGTTCAGTGCTGGTGTCGCACCTTATTCCCGTAACCGGACTATGGCAGCCGAATTGGATAAGTGTATCGCTTCGGCAATGGTGACTCCTGTGGCAAAAGCGTGTACTCGTCCATCGCCAACCGCTTTGCTGGAATTACATACTCTTCAAGCGCTTGATGCCACTCTGGCGGGTGCCTCTTTACGGGAGGTGGCTGAGGTGTTGTTTGGCATGGATGCAGTGCGTGAGGGTTGGTATGCCGATAGCGGTCTGCGCTCCAGAACAAGACGATTGGTGCGCCGTGGCAAATGCATGAGTCGAGAAGGCTATCGTCGCCTGGCACAGCAAGGTTCCCCAGCGAAGGGCCGTTTTGCCTTAGTGGAAAAACGACCCTGAACAACTGACATCGCTTGCTTGAAACTGCCTTTGTCTGGCCGCGCTGGTGTGGCCGATGCTATTAATTGATGGAGGCTTATACCATGCGACCCGCACCTATACGACCTGATGCCGCTATCCCACAATCTCAGGCGACATCGCAACCACCACGTTATCTGACGAATGACGAAGCCGCCGAATATTTGCGGCTATCACCCCGAACGCTCGAAAAACAGCGCGTTATTGGTGGTGGGCCTCGATTTCGTAAATTTGGCCGACGCGTCATGTATGCGGTATCCGATCTCGACATTTGGGCAAATCAGCACAGCTTCGAGACAACGTCTGATCCTGAATATGCCGAGCACCATTCGGCTGATAGCCGTGTACGCTGAACGATGGCGGCCCGGTAACAATCGCCATGCTCAGACCACAGCAATCTTCCGCTCAGCAAGCACACGAACCGCTCGATCTTTTTCGGGCACTACCGGGCGATATGGCACCGCGCGATGCGCAGGACTTAATGGCCTATCCGTTTTTTTCGCTGGCAAAATCACGGCGTACAGCGCCGATCGATTATTGTGCAGGCGGTATCACCATTCGTGTAGAAGGCACTGCCGAACATGGCATTGCCACCATTTGGGATGCCGACATTTTGATTTGGGCGGCCAGTCAGGTCGTCGAAGCCAGAGACGCAGGTATTTCGACTTCGCGTCTAATGCATGCGACGCCTTACGAAATCCTGAAATTTATTGGGCGCGGCACATCGCTGCGCGACTATCAACGTTTGAAAGCCTCCTTGGATCGTTTGCAATCGACCTCGGTAGCGACATCTATTCGTGCGCCAGTAGGGCGGCGCTTGCATCGTTTCTCCTGGATCAACGAATGGCGGGAACGAGCCGACGCGCGGGGGGCGCCACAAGGGATCGAGTTGATCCTGCCGGATTGGTTCTATGCTGGCGTGCTCGATTCAACTCTGGTGTTAACAATCGATCCTGCGTATTTCCGACTGAGCGGGGGCATCGAACGTTGGTTGTATCGTCTGGTACGCAAACACGCTGGCAGGCAAGTCGGGGGATGGCGATTCGATTTTCGGCACTTATACCGCAAATCCGGCAGTACAGCTCGGCCTTCCGATTTTGCCTACGATCTGCGCGCGCTGGTCGCCCGGCAGTCACTACCGGGTTATGTCCTGACCATCGAACGTATATCAGGCGGAACCGAGCTACTTATCTTCAAACCGGTGTTGTCAACGGCACGGGGATAACTGTGGAAAAAACTGTGAAATCCATCGTGCTATCAGACGTGGCAGGCTTCGTGCTATCGGAGGTAACACTATCGTGCTATCAAGCGTGCCGAACGGCATATAGCCCAGTGATGGCGCGGGTTCCGGTGTTCTCTAACAGATCTAACATTAAAGATCTAACTTATTGTGAAATAGCGTATTTTCCGTGGATAACCAGCAAACGGCACGTGAAAACCATAGGTGCCCACCAGCTTTTGTTTATCAGATGGCTAGCTGTGGTATTCAGGCGCCAAGCCGAATTTGGCTCGGTGTACTATCGATATTCCCCTTATGCTTGGCGCGCCTATCAAGCCGTTACACTCCGCGTGATGCTGGTGGAACAACCGTGTTTGTTGTTGGAACTGATAGTACCAGGAGACTGTGCATGAACGTTTTCTTTCTATTCGGTACAACATCTTATGCTTGTCTGCGCCTGCTGGTTATTGGTCTTTCCGCTTGCGGTATTGCTGCACTGGCTTGGGCTTCCTTCAACACGCCGATACCGCGTGTGGTTTACAACCCAACAGATAGCGTGGCGGTTGGCTGGTATCGCATAGAGCCGATTGGTTCAATGCAGCAGCCATTGTCCGCGGGCAGCATTGTGTTAACCCATTTGCCAGCAGACGCTTGGATTCTTGCTGCACAACGCGGTTATCTGCCAGCGCATATTCCGTTACTTAAACGCGTGGGCGCGGTTGCGCCGCAACATGTATGCATCGTGAATGGAGAAGTACGTGTCGATAGCAGACCTGTAGCTGTCGTACTGCTTACTGATAGTCATGGCCAGTCGCTATCCCCTTGGCCGGGATGCCGACAGCTCAAATCCGGTGAGCTTTTTCTGCTAAGTACCGCCAGTTCCGCATCGTTCGATAGTCGCTATTTCGGACCGGTCCGCACTTCAAGTTTGAAGGGCATCGCACGACCACTCGTACCTGAAATGTTTATCGGTGATTGACGTTCGGTACGGTTGTCCTAAGTCAGACGAACAGCAAGGCAAGATAAAAGCTTGCGGCACCTCGGCGCGCAAGAGGGCTGGTCTGCACATGGGGGAACGCGGCACGCGCCAGAAAGAAACTGCGTGCCGCGATAGCGGTATCTGTCTTGTCAGCATTGAGCTGAAGATGTGCTGTCTCGGACTTTTATTAGATGGTGAAGGCCATGAATCAAAATGACGACGATCGTTTTCGTCCTCGTATGGGAAAAAACCGACAGCGAGGCGATCCTTTTATCAACCGAGTGATACGGCAGACTAATAAAGCCGGTGCGAAAGCAGCCAAAGCAGGGCTACGGCCTGGTTCTCGTCTTGGCCGCGGCCATGTTGCTGCGAGCTTTGCCAGTGATTTTCGCACACCGAACGATCGCCGCGTCACTATCAAAACTCGGCTGGTTAACCTAAGAAAAGCCGGTGCGCGTTCAACGTCAACCCATCTGCGCTATATCGAGCGTGAGGGGGTCGGCCGTCACGGCGAGCCGGGGAAAGCCTACGGTCCGATTACCGACGAAGCCGATTTGAAAGAGTTTGACAAACGCGGACGGGAGGATCGACACCAGTTTCGTTTTATCGTCTCACCAGAAGATGCGGAGCAAATCGATGATTTGCGTTCCTATACCCGACAATTGATGGCGCGTATGGAGGCCGATCTGGGGACCGGCCTGGAGTGGGTGGCAGTCGATCACTGGAACACCGACAATCCGCATACTCATATCGTGTTGCGCGGCAAGGATGATAACGGTAAGGATTTGATCATCTCTCGCGATTACATCGCTGAAGGTATGCGAATGCGAGCGTCGGCATTAGCAACTGAATGGTTGGGGCCGCGAACTGAGCTGGAGATTCAACTAACGCGGCTACGTGAGGTGGAGCAAGAGCGCTGGACCACTCTGGATCGTATCTTGATGCGTGAAAGGGCCGATGATGGGCGGATATACATCGAACGTTTTGCCGCGCCGCGTTTGCAAAGCCAACGACAGATGCTGATTGGTCGTCTGCAACGTTTAACTCGCATGGGATTGGCATCCGAACACCAGTCCGGTATCTGGCAAATACATGCCGACGCAGAAACGACGCTACGCGCAATGGGCGAGCGCGGCGATATCATCCGGACTATGCAACGCACTATGAACGGCAAGCCGCGTGAACTGATGGTATTCCAGCCCGATAAGGGGGACTTCCTCGTTGGCCGTGTGGCAGGAAAAGGGTTGGCTGACGAACTGTACGACAAGGGTTATCTGGTCGTCGATGGACTTGACGGTAGAGCGCATTATGTGACGTTGCCGCCGCGGGCGGAGCTGGAGCAATATCAGACCGGCTCGGTGGTGGAGGTAAAGCCTGCGGCATATCTGCGCCCCTCTGATCAAAACATTGTCGCGCTGGCCGCTGGCGGTTTGTACCGTGCCGACCATCATCTGGCCGTTGCCAGGCAGCAAAATGTGCCCGACCGCGATCCGCAAGAGTTAGTGGCATCCTATGTCCGTCGACTGGAAGCCCTGCGCCGGGCCGGTATTGTGGAGCGCATGGCCGAAGGCGTCTGGCGTGTGCCGGGCGATCTGCCCGAACGCGGTCGCCAGTATGACGTCCAGCGTCTGGGCGGTGGTGCTGTGGTGGAACTGAAGTCGCACTTGCCCATTGAGCGTCAGATCCGCGTAATCGGCGCAACCTGGCTGGACCAGCAGTTAATTGGCGGCGGCAGAGGGCTGGGCGATATGGGATTTGGAGGCGAAGTGAAAGACGCTCTGCGGCAGCGCGCCAATTTTCTGATCGAACAAGGGCTGGCCGAGAAGCGCGGACAGCGAGTCTATCTGGCTCGCAACCTATTGGAGACATTACGTGATCGAGAACTTGTGAAAGCTGCTCTGGATATCGCAGCTGAAACTGGCTTGGAACATCGTCATGTCACTGATGGTAAAAGAATTAGCGGCATTTACCGGCGTAGTATCAAACTTGCTAGCGGACGTTATGCGATGCTGGAGGATGGCAAGGGATTCAGTCTTGTTCCATGGAAACCGGTGGTTGAAAAGCGGTTGGGAAATGAAGTTTCGGTGATGGTGCGTGGTAATCGTGTTTCGTGGGATATTGGCCGGCGGCAAGACTTACATTTATAGCTGTTATGAATTCGTTATGTGTTTGACTATACGAAAGTGGGCTCGGAATAAACGCCTGAATTTTAGTATGTTATCCGCGGATCTGATCGTGGCCTAAACGTCTTTTTGAGTCCCTGGAATCTGGTTTTCTGTCTCAGCCATGAGCACGGCGGTACTGCACTTAAGCGCACGCGCAATTTTAAAGATGTTTACCAAAGTTGGCATATGTTCGCCACGCTCTACTTTACCTAAGTGGGAACGCTCAATCCCGGCCAGGTTAGCCAGTGATTCTTGTGCTATTCCACGTTCTATACGCAGTTTACGGACAGCCGCGCCGAAAGCATGGGCCAGTTCGGCGTCAAAGGTGGTTGTGCCGGCTGGTCGGCCGCGTTGAACAGTTCGCTTCTGCATAGGCAGAAGAGTCGGGCTAAAGCATAATTAAAACCACGTTATATTTAACTCATTTTCTAATTTCATCTACGCATTGCTTTTTTTAGGAACCTGACTGTCTACGGAGCGTAACGAGATTTACTGGTGGTTTGAGCTCAATACAACTGCTTCCAAGCATAAAAAATCGCCGCTTGGCTTTTGCAATACTAGGGCAAGAGGCGATGTGATGGGCTGAAAACGGCCATCAGTTAAAATTAATTCACTCTATTTTCAGCGTTCAGTTGGGCCCATGTTGTTATGAGGGGAACGCTGATATCTAATTTTTTAAGTTAAGTTTAACTCAAAAAGGATTAAATTTAACTCTTAAGAGTTAAATTTAACTTAATATTTGGCATGAAAGTATTATTAAAAATAATTATTTCCATATGTAAAAATTATATTTGAATTATTTTCAAAGGTGTTTTTACCTACGTAATGTTTACGGGGGAAGAGTTGGAAAATATGCTGATATTACCTTGTTAGCATTCTCCCCAATTAAGTATGACGAGGGGGGGCAAAGGTGTTGAGAGGATATCTATATATATTCGATCCTGTTAAATAGGAAGGAGATATATTATGACTAGTAAAGTCCTTACCGTTGTCGCTCAATTGACCGCAAAGCCTGGTCAGGAAGAAGAACTTGGCCGTCGACTGCGTAATATGATCCCTCCCACTCGAGTGGAAAAGGGATGTATTAATTATGATCTGCATCGTTCTAACGATGATCCCGCAACATGGATGTTTTATGAAAACTGGGAATCAAAAGAAGATTTGGACGCTCATATTGCGGCTCAGCATTTTACTGATTTTCAAAAAGTGAAAGATGAAGTGCTGGCGAAAGAGATGGTTGTTCAGTATTTCTCTCCAATTAAAGGTGATTAATTTGGTTAATAAAAATTGGGTGTGTGTTTAAATGAATACTCATTCCACACTGGTTATTATTTTTTTCTATTCTGTTTTAATTGGTTTTTGTGAGTCTTATTTCTGTGGAATGAGTTGTTCATGCGAATGCTCATAAATCAAGAACACGATTAATACCGTTTCTTTTATATAATTTCGATTAAATTGAGTTTATATACAGAAGCGAATCATAGAAGGAAATAAGGCATGCATACTGTTGCATTTGTTATAGGCACTCGCCCAGAGGCTATTAAATGCGCTCCGGTGATTAATGCAATGGCGAGTAGTGAATATCTCAGGCCGCTAGTGGTTTCCACCGGGCAGCACCGGGAAATGCTCGATACGACATTAGCTGTTTTTGGGATAAAAGCGGATATCGATTTGGCCGTTATGCAGCCCCGGCAAAGTTTAACGGAAGTCACTTATCGAATATTACAAGGCCTCCCCTCGGCATTGGCTTCTCATTCAATTTCTGCAATTGTCGTTCATGGTGATACAGCAACAACGTTGGCTGGGTCACTTTATGCTTTCCAAAACCATATTCCCGTTATTCATATTGAGGCCGGTCTTCGGAGCGGAAATATCAAGTCACCATTCCCGGAGGAAGCCAATCGCCGGCTGGTTGCTCAAATCAGCGCCTTGCATCTTGCTCCTACCGGTGGCAATTACCGAAATTTATTACATGAAGGTGTGGACCCCTCGAAAATAGTCATAACAGGGAATACCGTGGTTGATGCGTTGCGCTGGGGCGTGCAGCATGCTGTGGATTATGGTGATCCTGATTTAATGGATCTCGATAGCGACAATAGACGAGTCATTCTTGCATCTGCGCATCGACGTGAATCTTGGGAACATCTTTCTGAAATTGCAGAAGCTTTATCTGAAATTTCATTGGAACAAGATGTACGCGTCGTCGTCCCTTTACACAAAAACCCCGTCGTACGGGAAAAGATTCAGGCCCGCCTACAAAAAAATCCAAACGTATCGCTGGTTGAACCCTTGCCGTACCTGGCATTCTGCAAACTAATGCAGCGAAGTTATCTGATTATTTCCGATAGTAGCGGGGCGGAAGAGGAAGGTCCCACCCTCGGTAAACCCACTTTGGTATTGCGTGAGGTCACTGAGCGTCCCGAAGCCGTCAATCTTGGGACGGCCAAACTTGTAGGACGTGCCCGTGAAGGCATTGTCTCAGAAGCTATCGCACTTCTGCGGGATGAAAAGCGTTATCTTCGTATGGCAGTGCCGATTAGCCCATATGGGGATGGTAATGCGACAACGAGGACTCTTGAAGCTATTACATCATTTCTGATGAAAGATCAGCGTTTGGTGGAAGGGCCTTGGTATAAGGAAAATAGCCGCATTGATACTCAGCATCTGGAAAAACCGATAATAAGTAAATATTGTGGAGGCGTGAAATGATCAAGCCTGTATCCGATACACAACGACCCCTTTGTTTTTCTGGAAAATTGCTGGACGCTAGCGTTATATTCTCACCTGAAAATTTTTATGTGGAAAATGACACTATCGTTGTTAATCCGGCGAATGAATATATTCGGGTCGATGAAGACCCTGGGTATGGAATACCACCATTATCTTCTAGCATATTGCGACATGTCCATATTTCAAGCCCCTACCCAGTAATTGTTTTAAGAAAAATTGAAATATCGAATGTTCGTGACATATGTTTTGAACCAGGATGGCAGCGTTATGATTTATTTCCAGATGAGTTGTCTCAATCTCTGGAGTTATGGAAGTCATCCCAAGATGAGGTGGGAGAGTTATCTTTTCCTGTAGGCAACCACACTCCAGTTCATCTAATAAATTTATTTGGTTCCAGAGATAGGTTTTTACTTAAGTTGAATTTATGGTTTGCGCCGGCAGGAACAAATTGTTTTATTCATAATGAACATGATTTCATTGAGATTCACACTCAAGTTTCAGGCATCGGATATATGCAAAAGTTTCATAATAATTCTTATGACTCGTTATTTGAATCAATTGGCATGCATCCTGGTTTTTCCACTGCTCAGCCATTTTGTGTTGCTGGTGAAAAAGGTAAATATATTTACCCCTGGCACCAGTATTTTGCTGAGACAGATTGTGTTTGGATGGCGGTTGAATATCATCCTGCAATTTAAGTGTTATTTGAATAGAGAATTATAGTTAATAACTCCATTAAAAGGAGGATGGTATGTTGCGTTTTTATTATGCTCCAGGAACAATATCCTTAGCACCACATATTATCTTAAATGAATTAAACCTTCGTTTTGAACCTGTTCGCGTGGAAGTGGCCGATAATCGTCTAAAAAACTATAAGACCCCCGATTTTATAAAGATAAACCCTGCTGGATTGGTCCCGGTGTTGATAATTGATGGATCGACATTAACTGAATCGTTAGCGATAATGCTTCATCTTGTTTGGCGAGAAAAAAATAACACGCTGCTACCGAAATCCGGTACTTGGGATGAAGCCAGGGCGATGGAGTGGCTTGCATGGTTAGCAACCAGTGCTCACCGTACTATTGGCGCTTATTTTCGTCCTGAGCACTTGGCTGATGATGAGCAAACCCAACAGCGCTTGCGTAAATATGCTCGAAAGCACATGAAAGAGCTGGCCTCATATATCGAGCGAAGAATTGCACATGATGGGAAATATGCGACAGGTTCCAATTTTACTTTGGTGGATGCATTTCTGCTCGTCTATTACAGGTGGTTTCAGGTGATTGGTTTGCCTGTGGAGGAGCAACCGAATTGGCGGAGGGTGACCGAAAGTTGTCTGGCCCGTCAGTCTGTACAAAAAACGCTACTGACTGAAGGTATCGCTGTTTCAGTCTGATCTAGGTAAATGAGGTAAGTATATTCGGAGATCTACAGCCATGGCGAAATTCACGTCACAGGCGGGGTTCCCGCCAAAGTTTACTAAACAGGTTGTGGCCGAACGGCTGCGCGATGGTTACTGGGTTCAGGCTCTCGATGTAGCAGGGCGGGGGCGCCACGATTTGGTCGGTTATGGACCAGGTATTGGAGAGATTTAGTGGTATGAAAATATGCCGATAGGCGATGCCATTCAGTGGAAGCGTCATCTGCTGGCTGATGGCATACCTATGCCGGTGGGCATGGATAATGCTGATGTAAAGGGCGTAGGACGACAAGATGTGATTGTTTGCTACGACCTATATGGCGCCGGTGGTACCTTTCACGATCCGTCAACTGATGGCGGGAAAATTGATTGGTTGGAAAATCCGGGGCCAAACGTCGAAGAGGGAACTCGATGGAAACGTCACTATATTGGCCATGTGCCTGCGACGCATCGATTAAGAATAGGTCATTTTACAAGGGAAGATAAACTGGAGGTCATTGCCTTCCCTATTGTATCTCCTACGGCAATGCACGGCGTAATCAATGTTGCGTTGTTCACTAAGCCAGATGATGTCTTACAGGTTGATAATTGGCCGATGAGCATCGTTAATGCCTATTCGTTCCGCTTTGTCCACGGAGTAGAAAAAAAACTGAATTTAATACCGGGCTCTTCCCTTGACTCGTTAATCGTTTCGTCCGATGAAGGCGTAAGCTGGCTTTACTATGACGAACGAAACCAGCGTTGGGCTCGGCATTTGATTGGCGTCGGAGAACTTGGTCAGGTTGAGAATACGCACTTTAAAGGTAGCGGCGATGCAGATGTAGGCCGCCTCGGAAATGACGCATTTGCTTATGTCGCTGCTTTAGAGCCATTTCACGGTAATACGGTGGTCGTTTACTGCAAAAAGCGTGGCGAAGACCCCGGTTCAGCACAATGGAAACGTTATGTGTTGGATGTGTTCAGCGATCCTGACGAAGAAGGCGAAAGTCCAGGGCATTGTGTCGTTTGCGCTGATTTTGACGGTGATGGTGACGAAGAGTTTTTAGTAGGGTTACGTGGCCCGGCGCCCTGGCAAGGCGTCATGTATTACAAAGCCGTCGATGCAGAGAATGGCGTTTTCCTCAAATGGCGCGTTGGCGACGAGTCGGTAGCTAGAATTGCTTTGGGCGATTTCAAGCAACGAGGGGTAATCGATTTCGCGACAATTGGTTATTCAGTGCCACATTATTATGAAGCCGCCAATCCTAAAGTAGTCGTTTACTACAATGAAAGCACAGGAATTTCTTCTTCGTCTAAATCTGGTTCTGACTAATTTGGAGTGAACAGCTATGAATATCAACCTTTTCGGAAAGCGAGCGTTAGTCACTGGTTCATCCAGCGGTATTGGTTATGCGATTGCATCAGGGTTATTGGCCGCTGGAGCTGATGTGGTGATTAATGGCCGCTCGGCAACACGGGTGGATGAGGCAGTGGAACGGCTAGGCGGCACGCCAAAGGTTACAGGCATCGCTGCGGATGTCGGTACAGCGACGGGATGCCAGACCCTGATCAGCCATCTTCCTGAGATCGACATTCTTGTCAACAACGCGGGTATATTCCGTCCTCGCCCGTTACTGGAAATCGAAGACAGCGAATGGACCGAAATCATGGAAATCAACGTCATGAGTGGCATTCGTTTAACTCGGCACTACCTACCGAATATGATGCATACCGGCTGGGGGCGAGTCGTGTTTGTTTCAAGTGAATCTGCCTTGCAAATTCCTCCGGAAATGGTGCACTACGGTGTGAGTAAAACCGCTCAGCTTGCCGTTGCTCGAGGTTTTGCGGAAGCGGCTGCTAACAGTGGCGTAACAGTAAATAGCATATTGCCAGGACCAACGCTGAGTGAAGGGGTTGCGGCGTTCGTATCCGATCTGATGGGCGATGTTGCGTCTAATGCTGAAGAGGCGGGGGCGTTATTTGTCAGAGAACACCGGCCTTCATCGCTATTAGGACGACTTGCGACAACGGATGAAGTTGCGAGTCTCGCCGTGTTCCTGGCGTCTATACAAGCATCGGCAATCACTGGCGCTGCGTTGAGGGTGGATGGCGGGGTACTGAGGACGGTGGTGTAGGCCAATGATGTCCTGAACTAGCTGGAGCCTGGTGTTGATATTTTATGGCTGCTTCAGCGCACATGGCATCGTTCTGCGATAAAGTCGAGGAATACGCGTACACGGGTCGGGAGCTGCTTGCCCGGTCCGATAAAGACCGCATGTATTTCTTCTTGATCGCCAGGATTATAGTTCTCCAGCAGTGGTACGAGTCGTCCGGCCTCTATGTCCTTTTTAACATGAAAATGCGCTAGTCGGGCCAGGCCAAGGCCGGCGATTGCGGCGTTACGCATGGTTTCGCCGTCACCTAACAATAAGTTTCCGGATGGCGGAAGCAGGTGTGGTTCATCAAGCCCATTGAATGGCCACACTTTGATATGGCGGGTGAAACCGAAGCCGAGTCGGTGATGCCTCACCAGTTCTGCCGGTGTCTTCGGGATGCCTTCACGTTCAAGATAGGCGGGGGCAGCGACGACCACCATTCGGCTACTCCCTAGACTGCGCATCACCAGACGCGAATCGGTTAACGGACCGGTTCGGATGGCGACATCAGTGCGATCGTCTAATAGATCAACTACTTGATCACAAAGAACGATATCCAGCGTTATTTCCGGATACCGTTTAAGGAATTCCGGGATCTGTGGCATCAGATAGTGTTTGCCGAACGCGACGTGCGAATTGACGCGGACACGACCACGTGGCGTTGCGCCTCGCGTCGCTTCCATCTCCGCCGAAGAGATATCGTCCAGTATGCGCAAGCAGCGCTCATAGAATAGGGAGCCTTCCGGAGTGAGCTGACGCTTGCGTGTGGTGCGATTGATCAGACGAATTCCCAGCCTGGTCTCAAGCCGGTGAAGAAGTTTGCTTACCGCAGAAGGCGTCATGTCCAGTTTCCGTGCAGCGGCAGAAATGCTCTCTGACTCCACAACCTGAACGAATGTTGCCATTTCAGTAAAGTGATTAGAACGGTTGTACTGGTGCATGGATTCGTGAATTTATTTCCAAGGTCCATTGACCGTTGAATTATAGTTCAAAAGCACGAAGTCTTCTAAAGTTACCGCTACACTTTTCTGCTTGGAGATAAACGTGCAAGTTCGTTCGCATAATCCAGCATTGTGGGCGTTGATGCTCAGCGCTTATGGCATCGGAACCACGGAATTCGTTGCGGTGGGCATTTTGCCCAATATTGCGCTTGATATGGGCATTGATATTCCTGTCGCAGGCCTCGTAGTAAG
This sequence comes from Brenneria rubrifaciens, assembly GCF_005484945.1. Classification (NCBI taxonomy): domain Bacteria; kingdom Pseudomonadati; phylum Pseudomonadota; class Gammaproteobacteria; order Enterobacterales; family Pectobacteriaceae; genus Brenneria; species Brenneria rubrifaciens. Next base: position 2,773,321 of record NZ_CP034035.1, on the reverse strand, counting down.
TCTATATGCCCTGGGAGCTACCGTTGGCGCGCCTGTTTTGACTGCGTTGACGGGGCGGGTGCCGCGCAAGACGTTACTGCTGTCGCTAATGGCATTGTTCACTATCGGTAATATGGTCGCGGCGACCAGCGTCAATTATGGTGCTCTGCTTGGGGCCAGAGTGGTTACTGCATTCTCACATGGCGTTTTTTTTGCCATCGGCGCCACTATCTCTGCGAGTTTAGTTTCTCATGACCGCCGAGCTTCAGCTATTGCCATGGTGTTCTCCGGGTTGACTATCGCCATCGCCACGGGGGCGCCTATTGGTACCCTTGTGGGTCAACAATGGGGGTGGCGGACAACTTTCTGGATGGTCGCCGGCCTGGGGTTGATTTCATTCATCGGCATCGCCTTGTTGTTGCCGCGTACGATTAACGTTGACCGTCCCGGAAGTTTGCGAGACCAGGCCAAGGTATTGAGCAGCGGACGGCTGTTAATCGCGTTTTCCATGAATCTGTTCGGTTATGGCGGAACGTTCGTTGCGTTCACCTACTTAGCGCCATTGCTGGAACAGATAAGTGGATTCCAGTCGAGCAGTATCGGTAAGATCTTGTTTCTCTACGGGCTATCGGTGATAGCGGGGAACGTTATCGGCGGGCGTATCGCCAACCTTAAACCGATACCCGTACTCGTCGTGTTTTTCACGCTACAGGCTTTGGGGCTGCTGATATTTAGTTTTACCGCCTATTCCCAAGTAGGCACGCTTATTACCTTAGCGTTCCTGGGGGGGCTTTGCTTTGCCAATGTACCGGGGCTGCATTTGTATTGACCTGCTCCCCGTTGATTAATACACACCGATGTTAGTAATGTCTTCATAAGTCACATGAGGACGTCACCATGAAGAAGCGTTTTTCCGACGAACAGATCATCAGTATCCTCCGCGAGGCCGAAGCCGGGGTTTCTGCCCGGGAACTCTGCCGCAAGCATGCTATTTCAGACGCCACCTTTTACACATGGCGCAAGAAGTTTGGCGGCATGGAAGTCCCCGAAGTAAAGCGACTCAAGTCCCTTGAAGAGGAGAACGCCCGTCTCAAGAAGCTACTCGCTGAAGCCATGCTGGATAAGGAGGCGCTTCAGGTGGCTCTGGGCCGAAAGTTCTGACGACAGACCAGAAGCGGGAAGCCGTGGAAGTCATGTGTGAGACAACGGGTCTGTCGCAACGTCGTGCCTGCAGGCTGGCAGGCCTGTCCCTGTCAACCTGCCGTTATTCGGCCCAGCGTCCGGCTGCTGACGCGCAGCTATCCCTGCGCATCACTGAGATTGCATTTGAACGCCGCCGCTTTGGTTACCGGCGTATATGGCAGCTTCTGCGGCGTGAAGGTCTTTGCGTTAATCACAAGCGGGTTTACCGCATCTATCACCTTAATGGCCTGAGCGTAAAACGCAGACGGCGTCGTAAAGGGCTGGCGACTGAGCGGCTTCCGCTCCTGCGCCCGGATGCACCGAACCTGACCTGGTCAATGGATTTTGTCATGGATGCACTCTGCAGCGGTCGCCGGATTAAGTGCCTTACCTGTGTGGATGATTTCACGAAGGAGTGCCTGACGATCACCACAGCATTCGGGATTACAGGCGTGCAAGTGACACGCATTCTGGACAGCATTGCGCTGTTTCGTGGCTACCCTGCGACGATAAGAACCGATCAGGGCCCGGAGTTTACCTGCCGCGCTCTCGATCAATGGGCCTTTGAGCATGGTGTTGAGTTGCGATTAATCCAGCCAGGTAAGCCAACTCAGAACGGATTTATTGAGAGCTTTAACGGTCGCTTTCGGGATGAGTGCCTGAATGAGCACTGGTTCAGCGATATTCTTCATGCCCGGAAAATTATCAATGACTGGCGGCAGGACTATAACGAGTGCAGACCTCATTCCTCGCTGAACTACCAGACACCGTCTGAATTTGCAGCAGGCTGGAGAAATGGAAAATTAGAAGGTAAACAAACCGATATTACTAACTGATCGTTGTATCTAACACTGGGGGCAGGTCAATCGTTCCGAACTTCACTACTAATGGTCGTGGGTTGAGTAATGAAATACTGGAGGCTACGCGGCAGTATTGTGGCGCGGTAGCTGTTTCTGCATATCCACCATATGATGAGACTGCTGAAACTATAGCAAGATTGGTTGTAAAAAATATCAAAGTCAACGTGCATTTTATCTTAGATGCTGACAGCATTGACATTGCGATAGGATGGCTCAGCGAACCTCCCGAATTTCTTTCTGGCATTAATGCCATCATTTTTCTGAATTATAAACCATCCGGTCGAAAGGTTTTTGAAACGAAAATGTTGCGAAACAGTTCGAGACTGGATGAATTTTTCGAGTTGGCAACTTCTCCTCGTAGAAAATTGAAAGTTGGGTTTGACGCTTGTTGCGTCAGTGGTGTATTCGCAAGAACGAATGCCAATACGGTAATGGTGGATGCATGCGACGCGGGTAGATTCTCTATGTATGTTTCAGAAGATCTCAAAGTGTATCCCTGCTCATTTCAGAGTGGTTTGGTTGACGGAGATCAATTGAACGATAATACGTCACTTTTGGATATTTGGACAAAATCTCCAAATATGCAGTCGTTTCGCAGTTATTTTAGCTCGGATCGATGTGGCGGATGCAGACATAAGTCGACATGTATGAATGGTTGCCCGTTATTTGAACATCTTGTTGTTTGTGGAAATCGATGAGTTGTGTTGCTCTTAAAATAGAGTTGGAGGGAACATGGAAAAATGCTGCTAAATGGTTTCATGCCGTCCGAAGGTAGGATACAAGGAAATTTATATATACATATATAGAAGTGCTCGCCAGCCTAAAAATTGTTTTCAATCTAATGTTCGCAGCGAAAAAGCCGCAGTGTATCCTACTAACTTAGTCAACGTTTTGTCAGGGCCTAAATTACTCATGCAATCTATAATCTTCTCTTTCCTCGCAAATAGTATTAATTATATATTCATTGGGAGCAGTCGATAGAATTCCCATTAACCACCCATAGTGTCTCATGTTGCCAATTAATATATTACCTAAAATTATGGTTATTAATTAACGGAGCGTTAGTCAGAGTGATGAATAGTCGACAGAAGTCGCTGGTGAGCAGAAGCTCTGCTCGTTGTAATGGGACATGTTGATATACCCGAATGATTTCTCAATGTGGGTGGATTGCCACCAGATGTCGTGATCAGAAGTGACCGTCTTTTAAAACGACCTATTCAGGGTTTGTGGTTGATCTTTCCCAATTCCCGATCTTTCTTGGGGCTATAAGTTGCCGTCGAAGACTCAATTTGAGTGCAGAAATGATATGCCGGAAGAGGACTTTTGGGTTAGTTAAAACAATCCCCTTACAAAGGTGAATATGCGTTCGTAATTAATCATTGCTACGCCGATCGCTGCAATTACAGTAAACGCAGTAGTGATTGGACTATTCTTTACCAGTTCCAGCAGTGCTACAGGATGTATACCGTACTTGTCCATAAAGCTTGCCTTGGTGACTAGGCTTTTTTGATGTGTCCGGTCAAATACATTCGCAAGGACGTCGACTTTGCGGAGAGTAGATTGATGAAGTTTGATAAAATCACCGTTGACAAACGCATCAGCTTCCTCCGCTCCCTGAAGAGCGTCAACATCAGCGATTTTGTTCAATTCGATGATGCTCATCAGACGCCCTTTGCGGCCTTTGGGGGATGTATGAGGGGCATATTGGCGTCCATATAGAGTTACTAACTCTCGTGCTAAGTCTAATTTGCGATTATCAGGTAAAATAGTTGGAGTACCCCCAAGAACGCGATAGCGATGTTCCAAGGCTGAAAAGCCGTAATTATCATCGCGCATGTTCCAGTGAATAAAAGTGCTGTCAGAATGGGTGGCTAAAAATTGAAAGTATCCATCCAACATATCTCGCTCAAGCGGATCGAGGATTGCAGACGTCTGTGCTGGGGTAAAAGTCGTCTGCCTACCTGCTGCAAGTGACGTCAAAGTCACAAGTTGGTTAAGCAGTTCTGCTGATTTCTGAATGGACCAAGTCTTGGTCTGCGCTGACTTCAGATTTCTGATTGCAATACACGTCACCCGAGTTGAGTGGCCGACAGGGGGTTGACCAGGGGCTGAGTAAAATGATTCACACGAATAGTGTATTAGATACGAGTTCATCGAATCAGCGTAAATTTCGTTTATTCTCTTTTGCGATTTCCCCCGTTCTTTAATGCGTGCAATCTCAGACGAAGCCATGCTAATCCCTATGTTTTTTGTAATATTGCTGCAAAGAATTGACAGCGAAAATAATTAGTTATCTCATATTGTAACCTTTGCATGGAAAAATATGAATATGGAGTTGCCCCTCCGATAGGTGAGCTGACACTCCAGACTGAAATCTCGATAGAGTTACGGATTCTTGATCCTACGCACTCACCTGTGAAACCGGCCACCGACATGGCACCCGTGCCGGGACCGTCAATGTTTTAATCTGGACGGGTATCCAGCGCTTCACCTGCCGGACAGTATGCCGTTGATGTTAAATAGCTGGCGTGGCAGAAAGAAGCGGAAGATGCTCCGTATCGTCGGTATTTTTCGCAGCAGCAATCCTCGGGCGACGGTTAACGCGTAAACAACGCCATCCAGCGGCTTCGTCTTCGCCAAATATCCTCTCTGACCCACTGGCGGCAGGACCGCCTCAACAATACCGTAGGCCACTGATCCAACTACTACTCAGAACCAGCAGGATCAGAAAGAGGCATTCCAGAAAGGAAGCCTTACGACAACCAGTAACTCAAGGGATATTCATCAGCCTATCTCGCTATAGGTGATGGTTGGAACGGTGATCGCTGGTGACGCGCATCAAATCTGATCTTCCAGGCGATGTAATCGCCACGGTGACCGAACCGGTCTACGACATGGACAGCCAGCTGCCGTTATCTATTATCCCACAGTGCTCGCGCACCTTGAGTATGTACAACAGTCAGATAAGCTATGGGCAAAGTAGGGCTCAAGTGGTGTTGAACCGTATCATTTTGCCTGATACTTCGTCGTTAATACTGGACATTTGGTCTAAACCGAACCAGCCGGCTATTACACCAGACTGGAGGATGACGCCGACTGGCATTGGGATCTGGTTATCGCCGGTGCGGCGATAATCACACAACGCTAGGCGTTGGCGCCGAACTGGCTGCACCGGAGAACCGCCAGGATGGCGACTGCAACACCATCGCTGGGCGTGATAGCTTACAGGATACGGTGAATCGGGTGGGGCAGGAAGTCACACGGCATAATCTTGATATCCAGCCAATGCTGACCGAACGGCCGGGACTGCCTGTGCGGATTATTGTGAATCGGGATTTGGTGCTGAGGCCTTATCAGCAGTTGTTCTATCAACGTGGAGGCGTTTGATAAATCTACACACATGCCACCACTGGGAACGCAGTCTAGCATTGCACATGTGAAACCTACCTTCACTTTCCCGTAAAGTGCAATTTACGTGTAGGACAAGCAATGTTGGTTAACTACTTGGCCTATGGCATAAAATCTATGTAGTGGTATCCCCTTGAAATTTTATCTTATGATACTATATTTAGTGCTATGTCTAAATATTGAGGTCTATATATAGTGTCTGTGGAGCCGTTCCGTGTTTTGTGCCTAGATGGAGGTGGGATGCGTGGCGTTTATCAGGCGACGTACCTTAATACGTTCATACAGCGGCTGCGTGTCTCCGGTGCCGGGGAAATCGATCCGGGCAGAGCGTTTGATCTGCTGGTAGGAACCAGTACAGGCGGGATAGTTGCATGTGCCTTGGCTGCGGGAATCCCGCTCGGTAAGGTTCTGGCTCTGTATCAAATTCATGGACGGGAGATTTTTCCGCGGCAATGGCTGCGTGCAGTCCCCAAACTGGGGAAATACGTCCGTGGTATGTTCTCCGGCCTTGCCTCGGGTAACCAAGCCTTGCGAGCTGTGCTTGTTGATGCCTTTGGTGCCGAAACAATGGGGCAAGTCTACGTGCGCCGTGGAATCGGTCTAGCTATCACCACCGTAGACTTGAACCGCCATTCCTCCACTGTGTTCAAGACCCCGCATATGGACCGTCTCAACGGGCGCGACAATGATCGGCTATTAGTGGATGCCTGCATGGCGACTAGTGCAGCTCCCATTCTGAGGTCAATCGCACGTCTGATTGAACCCGGAGACGGGGGCGCCACGGTTGACTACGTGGACGGTGGGCTTTGGGCAAATAATCCGGGGGCGGTGGGTATGATAGAAGCCCACGAGATTCTTCAGCGAAGGGGGGATAACGATCGTCCGATTCATTTGTATATGCTCGGTACGCTTCCCGTTCAGGGTGGCGAAGAGCTCAAAAGTGCTCGCAAGCTGCACCGTGGTGTGTGGGGATGGGGCGGCGGTATCAAGGCCATTGCAGCGAGCATGAATGCACAGGCAGTTGCGTACGACTACCTCGCGCGAAAAATTGCGGAACTGCGGGGACACGGCAGTTTCGCCTACCGGCTGCCAGCGCAATGTCCGTCTGGCGAACTCCACAATTATTTGGAAAACATGGATGACGCACGTCCTAAGGTTCTAAATGCGCTTGCTCGGCAAGCCATCTCCGATGTCGATTTCGCCTGGGCTACGGCTGAATCAATCGATCAGATGAGCGAGTTTCGCACTGCGCTGGCGAACGCTTCCGACCTCAGTCGCCATCAATCTGAGGATAAGTATGACTAGTATTGACTTTAATAAAGAGATGAAAGGGTATCACGCGGACGAGGTGAACCTCTCGAACGGAGAGCAGGCGGAGATGCGTAGCCGCCGCGACAACGGTCGAACGCGGCTCAAGAATGGGTTGACTAAGGCTGGTCATCTCTTGCCGAAGGAGTTCAGCTCGCAGGGTTCCTATGCGATGCGTACCATGGTCCAGGATGATGCGTGCGACTACGACATTGATGACGGCGTGTATTTTGATAAGGAAGACCTGAAAGACACAGATGGCTACTACCTTGATGCGCATGATGCCCGCAGGAGGGTTTGTAACGCATTGAAGGACGAACGATTAGCCTACAATGCTGTTGTAAAAACAAATTGTGTGCGTCAGCCGTATCCCGATGGGTATCACATTGACATTCCCGTCTATCGTACGATTCGGGCGAAAGACATATGGGGCAATGAGATTGTCGAGTACGAACTGGCCAGCGACGATGACTGGGTCAAATCGGATGCACGTAAGGTGACTCGTTGGTTCAACGACGCCGTTGGCTCCGAACTCAAGATGGGGCAATCCGATACTAGTCAGTTGCGCCGGGTTACCAAACTGACCAAGAAGATGGCCCGCAGCCGTGCTGTCTGGAAAAAGAAAACTGCCAGTGGCATCTGCATTTCGAAACTGGTTGTGGACCAATTCGTTGCACGTCCTGGCCGGGACGATGACGCTCTGCACGATACCTGGCAGGCGATCAAATCGCAGTTGGACTTCAGCCAACGTATTGATCATCCCGTGTATGCGGACAAGAACCTTGCGGAGGACGGAGATGAGTGCGTGATCTTTTTCCGAGAATGTCTGAGCGATGCGCTGGAGGTACTGAAGGTTCTCGACGAGTACGACAGCACACGTAAGAAAGCTAGTGATGCTTGGGATGAAGTATTTAATACAGATTATTTCAGCATCCAGGCCGATAAAGGTGATATCACGTCCAGATCGCTGCTGCGGCCTGCGGCAGCTGTCACCGCTAGCCTCACCTTCCCCAGTCATCCAGTACAACCTAACAAGTCTTCGGGGTTCGCCTAATGAAGTGGGCCATGGAGGATCCCGCTCGCTTCCTGCGAGAGAAGGAGGAACTCGAACATCTCGAAATCAAGGTTGGTTGGCTGAGTCTGGCCTGGCGTATATCAGAAGATGGAGCGATCGTGGTCGATATCGATATGACCATTCATGGTCGTGTCTTTGCGGGGATAATGACGTATCCGGACGTATTTCCGGACTCTCCACCGTACATCCGCCCGCGAGATAAGTCTGAGCGATGGTCTAACCACCAATATGGCGAGGGCGGTTCGCTTTGCCTGCAATGGCGGGCAGATAATTGGCATCCCGACGTGACAGGTGCTGATATGGTACGTAGCGCGTACGAGTTGCTAAGTACAGAACAGCATCCTGAACTGCCTCATGCAGTACCGTCTGCGCATAGCCTGACTGAGGGACAGGGCCTACGCTGGATATTCCGGCGTTTCGTTGCCACCATCGAAGTACTCTCCACGTGGTTAATGCTTCCGCTTCCATCCCAAACCCGATTGACATCGGTGACCGTGTACAATGGTGGCGCTGCCGTCATGTTCGCAGCGAAAGTCGCCGACGCACAGGATGTGTTGCAAAACGTGGCCGATATTCCGGAAGGTATCAGTAAGCCCTTTAGTCTGTTCTCACTGCCCGGTGAGGGATGGGTCTTTCGAAGCGATGATTTCGATCAAATGCAACCAGTTGAATCTGTTGAGGCATTGGTCCAGGTGTTGATTAAAGCCGGGTTCGCCACCGACGATGTTCTGGTTCAGGAGGCAGGAAGGTATATAGCTAGGACGATCATACTGCTGGGTAAGGAGTGGGGATCGCTGCGGGTGTTTTTGATCAACTCCGGGGAGCAGCCAGAGTTGCTGGAACATAGGGTTGTATGGCCCTCGCGTTTTGGCTCTAGACTGTCGAAGGAGTCACAGAAATTGAGTAAAATCCGCGTCGGCATTGTCGGACTCGGATCCGTAGGCAGCAAAGTCGCGGTTTCATTGGCTCGATCCGGCGTTCGGCGGTTCCTATTGGTGGACGACGACTACCTTGCGCCCGGCAACATAGTACGTCATGAGTTGTCTTGGGCCCATGTGGGCGCGCATAAGGCGTGGGCCGTAAGTCACGCGTTGGAGCTGGTTGCGGCGGGTGTGCAGGTGGATGTGAATACCATTCGTCTCGCGGGTCAGGAATCGGCAGTGAAGACCGAGGCCGCACTAAAGGATCTGTCAAACTGTGACCTGTTGATTGACGCCACCGCTAATCCGGAGGTTTTCCTGTTGTTAGCTGCGCTTGCGAAGCGAAATGGGATACCGCTGTGCTGGGGGGAGATATTCGCCGGTGGTTACGGCGGAATGATCGCGCGGGCGCGTCCGAGGCACGATCCGAACCCATTGGCTGTTCGTGATGCCTATTACGCCCATTTGTCGACTCTTCCCGAATCCCCCTTCAAGAACGTGGCGAGCTACGATGGGAATGAGGAACAACCGCTTGTCGCATATGACAGCGATGTAGGTTTCGTTGCTACCGCGTTGACCCGCTTGGCGATCGATACAGCATTGTCCAGATCACCAAGTGAGTTTCCGCATTCGGTGTATCTGTTAGGCATGTGTAGAGAGTGGATCTTTGAAGAACCGTTCGATACACGTCCGATCGACGTGCAGGGTCAGGGCTGGGGGCGCGACGAAAACGCGGTGAGCGATGAAGACAAGGTTACAGTTGTAAAGGCGTTGCTGAATATGTACGAAGGAGATGTTAGTGATAACACTGATCCTTCCTCGTGAGCAGCATCGGTTGCTGACGGCGACCCTCCGGAAGGCTGGCCGGCGCGAAGTCGGCGGGATTTTGATGGGCGAGCATGTTGGACCGAACATCTTCGCCGTCCGGGAGATGACTGTGCATCGTCGTGGTGGATTATCGTCCTTTGTGCGAAGAATAGGGGATGCCATTGGAAACCTTCGTTCATTTTTTCGGGAATCGGGCTACGACTATGAGCGATTCAACTATATTGGAGAATGGCATTCTCACCCGTCATTTTCACCTTACCCAAGCAGGACGGATGACCTGTCGATGCTGCAAATTGTTCAGGACGAAGCTGTTGGCGCGAACTTCGTGGTATTGTTGATAGCTAAGCTTGGAGTTGAAGGTGAGCTGGTTTCAACCGCCCATACCTACCTTCCCGAAGGTGCCCGGATACTTTCTATAATAAAGGTCGAACGATAGTGGATGATCAGTGCATCAGCGGATTCCACATCTGCAAAACCTAAACGTATGGAAGTATAAACCTTGTCATGCTGGCGTCTGCCACAGCTTTCGTTATGTCAGTATATAGCTCGAGTCCAAGTGAATGATGTCTCACAGCTTGGCGAAGTGAACTAAACCGCTGAGCCTATCACGACTTTATGATTAAACCGTTCTTGGCTTAAAAATTCAGTTAGTTCGCTATAATGAAATCTGATTGACAATAAACCCGAAAAGTCAACGCCTCGCAAACGGCCCATCTCCCGCGTCAGCCAAAGATGTGTGCCGTTGACGGTAAAAGCGACGGTATCGACCTTAAGTCAATCACTACCAAACCTTTACCCAAGCGGGTTTTAGAAGTCTGTTGATTATCGAGTGGGAATAAGTTTTTAGCATCCACTAAGTTCCCCTAACGTCTGAAATCGCCAGAAAAATCAAGTGATTTACTGGCGATTTTTGTTTTCTGACGGCTATCGACTTCCATCCTGTTTCAGCCATTTTTACCGTGAAAAATAACGGTAAAAACTTTCCCTCCATGATCTATACGTGTTTTTACCGTGGGTGTTTACGGTAAAAAACAGAATAGGTAGGGGTATGTTGGCGGAAACTAAGCTTAAGGCGTTAAAGCCCAAAGACAAATCTACAAGGTATCGAACTGGCGCAGAAGCAGGGTTTGCCGTTAGGGGACATTACCATCCACGATATGCGCCGCATGGCATCTACGCATCTGCATGAAGCTGGGTATACTCGGACTGGATTGAAAAAGCCTTAGTGTAAGTATCCCACTTCATCGAACCATCCATTTTTAGAGGTTTTCCGTCATGCTAACTAGGTTCCTGAGGAGATCACCATGCGTAAAGCCTGATTCACCGAGCGCCAGATCATCGCCGTTCTGAAGTTAGTCGAAACCGGACGCACAGCTAAAGATGTCTGCCGCGAAGCGGGAATATCTGAGGCTTCGTCTTACAACTGGGAAGCAAAGTACGACGGTATGGAGGCTCCTTATATCAAAAAGGTGAAAGACCTTGAGAACGAAAATCGTCTTCTTATACAGATGGTTGCCGACTGAAATTCGCTCTTACTGAAGCTATAGAAAGCTTGTCGAATGCCTCAGGGCGTGAAGCGGGCAGACGCGCGAACTGGCGGTGTTAGAGCCGGGCGAGGAGGGCCGTACCATCATCGGTCGCGTGGCTGCCAAGGGCTTGGCCGACGAGCTGCCCGAGCGTGATCGTCAGTTCGATGCGCAGCGGGGAGGTCAGTAACTTGCCGCCACGGTACGCGGCGGCGGGGTGTCGTGGGAGATTGGGCGGCGGCATGGACTTTCTCTTGGTTAGCAGCCTGTTGCGCAAAGGAGATCGCTACCGTTGTTTCTTGCCGGGTGGCGGCTGCCAACTGGCAACCAGTGCAAGCAGTCCCGGAAAGCGCGCTTCAAGGTCTTCGCTGCGCAGCCGGCTACGCCGCTCCAGCCCATACTGCCGCTGGCGGATTACGCCCGCTTCGCGCAGCGCCTTGAAGTGGTGAGTCAGCGACGATTTGGGGCGGTCGAACCCGAACCAGCCGCATGGATGATCGTATGCCTGCGCTTCCAGCATCAGCTTGCGCACGATGGTCAGGCGCAGGGGATCGGCCAGCGCGCCCAGGATGGTTTCAAGGCGCAGGTCTGCGATATCCGGTTCCGGCAACGGGTCGGGCAGATCGGCGGGTTCGCCGCCAACTGCAACCGATTCGGTTTTTCTGACAGTGCTCATGGGGGGATTATAGCGACTGTACGAGAATTATCGAACAGATTTATCCCACACTCGTGTCCAGAGTTCTGAGAGGGTAGTTCGGAGATCCATGTCGGAGGGCAACTGCTGCGGCGGCGAGACTTCGCCCCACTGATCCCCAGTGCGCTCGGCGACCACGAAGTTGAAAAGGTAGCCCGGCTCGTCACCCATTCGAAGGTCTGACAGCACGAGACGACGATCATCATCCACCCTGGCACGCATATAGCCACCATTGAACCCTGTCAGACGCTCGACCGCCGGCAAGTTCCGCACTGCGGCCAATGCTTCGGTGTCGGAGGCATGGGCGCGAAACTGCATCGGTTCACGGTCAGTCAATAGCGACCGTTCACCGACCAGATAACCATCGGGCGTCATCACCACGACGCGCCACACCAGGGTCGTGAGCGGCATCGGTATTGAGAATCGCGGTGCATGTTGCTGACCTGTAATGGACAAGGCTGCAACGGCGTCCCGTTCGACCATGACCTTTGCGAGTAGCGACCACCCAAGGTAGCCCGAACTCAACAGCAGGCCGACCAGCAGGCAGGGGGCGCCAGCTCGCCGCGCGCCGACCCAAGCGGTATGCAGCACGCCAAGGAGCAGTGGCACGGTATAGCCGGGATCGACGATGAACATGCTCGACAGTGACATCGGACCAACGGGCAACGGCCATAACAACTGCGTACCGTAAGCGGTGAAGCTGTCCAGCAGAGGATGTGTCAACAAAGCCAGTTGGATCGCCCACATCCAGCGTTGCGGCGCTTGCTTCACGGGAAGCCAGCGCCATCGCAGCATGGCCCAGATCAACCATCCCACGAACGGCAGCACCAGCAGCGAGTGGGTGGGCGCGCGGTGCCAGGTCATGCGCGTGACCGGATTGTCGATCAGCATCAGCGGCAGGGTATCGAGGTCCGGCAGCGTTCCCAACAACGCGCCGGCCAGTAGTGCCGCCCGTCGATGGGTGGCAGGTACGGCGAGCGCCGCGACGGTGCTTCCAAGAGCGATCTGGGTCAGTGAATCCATGTCAGTGCCGAGCCTTTTTGCTATACGAGTTTTATCGAACTATAGTATAGTACGATAAAATTCGTATACGAGTCCATTGTGTCCAACCCTTTGGTTATCGTCGCCCACCCCGACCTCTCGCAGTCGCGTATCAATGCCGCGTGGATTGCCGCCTTGCGGCAGGCGCCGGCCATCGCCGTGCATGAACTGTACGGTCGCTATCCCGACGAGGTGATCGACGTGCAGGCCGAACAGCAACGGCTGTCATCGCATGAGCGCATCGTATTGCAGTTCTCTTTCCACTGGTACAACTGCCCGCCGCTGTTGAAGAAGTGGCTGGATGTCGTCCTCGAACACGGCTGGGCCTACGGCCCCGGTACGGATGCACTCAAGGGCAAGCAACTGGTCATCGCGGTGTCCACCTGGTCGAAGCCAGAGGACTACCGAAAGCACGGGCGCTACGGGCGGACGATGAAGGAATTGACAAGCCCGTTCGAGGTCACTGCTCTGCGCGTAGGGATGCGTTATCTGCCGGGTTTCTTTCTCAATGGCGTGGGCGATATTGACGACCGGCAACTGGCCGCCAATGCCTTGGCGTATCGCGCTTATGTGCGACAAGGTGAGAGGGCTTCCCAATGAAAGCCGCGCCTGCGCCAACCGGCCTCTGGGCCGCCGCCTGGGTGGTGACAGCCGTTTTTATGCTGTCCAACTCGCCCACGCCGCTGTATGTACATTGGCAGCAACAGCTTGGGTTTTCATCGGGCATGCTGACGGTCATCTTCGCGCTGTACATCGCAGGATTGCTGGGGACGCTGCTGGTCGCCGGCCAGCTTTCTGATCGCTACGGACGCAAGCTCGTCCTCATCTCAGGGCTATTGGCGGCCCTGGTTGCGTGTCTGCTGTTCGCTTCGGCCAGCTCGGTCATGATGCTGGCGATCGGCCGGTTCCTGGCCGGTATCGCCGTAGGCGTGATCGTATCGGCGGGCATGGCTGCGGTGGTCGATATGGGTGGTGACGAACACAAGCGACGGGCGGCGCTCCTGGCTTCGGTGGCGATGGTGCTGGGTGCCGGGCTTGGGCCTCTGCTGGCCGGGGGGCTTGCACAAAGCCTGACGCAGCCGGTGCTTCCAATCTTCGGCATCAATGCACTGGTACTGCTCAGCGCGCTGGGCATCGTGTGGTGGCTGCCGCTGCGCCGTCCGATCTTATCCGGCCCCGCACGGCTGCGCCTGCCCACGGTGCCGCAGGCCAACCGTCGGCAGGTCGCCTGCGGCATTGCCACCTTCGGCCCCGGCATCACCGCCACGTCTTTCGTATTGGCGCTGGGGCCTTCGCTGCTGTCGCATCTGCTCGACGTGCGCAGTCCATTGCTGGCCGGCGGAATGGCATGTGCGATGTTTCTGACCGCTAGCGGCGTGCAGTTCGCGGTGCGCCAGTGGCCGATACCGCGCATCTTCGCCGCCAGCATTGCGGCGACGGTGCTGTCGATGGTTGGGTTGGCGCTGGCGATCCATGCCTCGCTGATACCGGCGCTGGTCGCGTCCGCACTGCTCGCTGGCGCCGGTCAGGGTCTAGGTCAACTGGGCGGCTTGACGCTGATCGGCCTGCATGTCCCGGACAGCCATCGCGCGCAAGCCAATGCAGTCCTCAACATCGGTGGCTACATCCCGGCTGGCTTGCTGCCGGTAGCGACGGGTTATCTGATGGATGCGGTGGGACTGGCGACGGGGGCCACACTGTTCGCGCTGGTGCTGACGGTCACTGCGCTTGTCGGCGGCACCTGGGCCACGCGGCAAGCAGGCGACTGAACCAGCGTCGGAGGAAAGGCACATGGGATTCCGCCTTCTGCGCTGATTCCTGTCCGTCGCCGAAGAACCGCACTTCGCCCGTGCAGCGGAGAAGCGGCATATTGAACAGTCGCCGCTGTCGCACGCCATCAGGGAACTGGAAGAAGAATTGGGCGTGGTGCTGTTCGCCCGCACCACGCGCCTGACTCGCGCGGGCAAGCTGTTCTTCGATCATCTACCGCGAATGTCTTTTCTGCCTTGCAGGACGTGCGATGTCGCCGAATGCGATCAATGCGCACCGATATCAACCTTCTCGACCAGAAAGTCCAGGAAGGCACGCACGCGCAGCGGCAGATAGCCGCCCTGGCCGACGTACACGGCATGTACTTCCTCGACGTCGCCGGGATTGCAGTCTTCGAGTACCGGCAGCAATCGACCGGCGATGATGTCCTCGCGCACCTGAAACGCGGCCAGGCGCGCCAACCCCAGGCCGGCCAGGCGCGCCAACCCCAGGCCGGCCAGGGCCAGCCGACGCAGCGCCTCGCCATCGCTGGCCTGCGCGTTGCCGGTCACGGGCATCACGATGTCCTCGTCGTCTTGTCGCAGCGGCCAGCCGGGCTGCGCCCGCACGTAGTTCGCGCCCAGGCGGTTGTGGGTCAGCAACTCGTCCGGCGTGGTCGGCGTGCCGTGACGGGTCAGATAACCGGGCGCACCGACGATCACCATGCGCGTGGCGCCCAGCTTGCGCGCCACCAGGTTCGAGCTTTTCAGCGGGCCAGCACGCACGGCGACGTCGGTGCGCTGCTCCAGGATGTCGATCACTTCATCGCTCAGCACGATGTCCAGTGTCACATCGGGATGGCGCGCCAGGAACTCGGGGGCCAGCGGCAGCAGGAAGTGATGCCCGAAAGGCACGTTGGCATTGACCCGCAGCCGGCCGCGCGGCGCGGTGTGCGCGCTGGCGCAGCGCTCGGCTTCTTCCAGATCGGCCAGGATGCGCACGCCGCGTTCATAGAACGCGCAGCCTTCGGGCGTCAGTTGGAGTTGCCGGGTGGAGCGGTTCACCAGCCGCGTGCCCAGGCGCTGTTCCAAACGGGCGACCAGCTTGCTGACAGCCGATGGCGTCATGCCACAGGCGCGGGCGGCGGCGGAGAAACCGCCCAGCTCGATGACGCGCACGAACACTTCCAGCTCGCCGGATCGGTTGGCTTCCACTCGGGCCATGTGTGCCTCTTAGGTGATCTCAATTCACAAATGATGTTCATTCGGCCAGTCTATTCCAATTCGGTCTTTGAGTTTATGATTTTTCCATCAATAGGCTTTGAGTTCACTAAAAGGGAAAACCCATGAAATCACTTTCCAGGGCTTCTGCTTCGGCCATGCTGACCTTGGCGGTTGCGGCAGGCGGAGCTATCTCCGCCACGCCTGCGATGGCTGTCGCGCCAGCTTGGGTGGCGACTTGGCAGGCAAGCCCGCAACCCACCTGGGATTCAGACTTTCTGTTTCCCAGCAATGTCCCGGCGGTACTGCATGACCAGACCGTGCGCCAGGTGACGCGCGTCAGCCTGGGTGGACAACGCCTGCGCATCGTGTTGTCCAACACCTACGGTCGCGAGCCAGTCGTCGTGGGCAAGGCCAGCATCGCACGGCCAACCGAAGACGGCGCTGTTGCCGCTGACAGCCTGCGCCTGGTGACGTTCGGCGGGCAGCAGGCGGCGACGATTCTCCCTGGGGCATCGCTGGTCAGCGACCCCGTGGCCTTGTCGGTTCCTGCGCTGGCGCAGGTGGTCGTCAGCCTGCATCTGCCGCAGACCACGCCGATCACGACGTTCCACTGGGATGGCCGCCAGACGGGCTGGATCGTTGCCGGGGATCAGACCGGCGCATCCACTCTGCGGATGACGGATCGAGTCCAGCAGAGCACTACGGCCCGTCCGCTGCTGGCGGGGATTCAGGTCGAGACTGCACGAGCGGCACATGCCGTCGTGGTCATTGGCGACTCCATCACCGACGGCGCTACGGCCAGCCTGGACCAGAACAGCCGTTGGCCGGACTTCCTTGCCGCGCGTCTGGCACCGCATGGCGTGGCCGTCGTCAATACCGGCATCTCCGGCGCGCGGCTTCTGTCCGATGGCATGGGCGTCAACGCGCTGGCGCGGCTGGAGCGCGACGTGCTGGCGCAGCCAGGCGTGTGCAGCGTCATCGTGATGCTCGGTATTAACGACATCGCCTGGCCAGGCACCGCCTTCGCGCGCGATACGCCGCGCCCGACGTTGGGCGCTCTGACAGCGGGCTACAGCCAGTTGATCGCGCAGGCTCGCAGCCGGGGGCTTCGCGTTATCGGCACGACGCTCGCGCCGTTCGAGGGGGCGCTTCCCGGTACGCCATTGGAGGACTACTACCATCCCGACAAGGACGCCCTGCGCCGGCAGGTGAACGATTGGATCCGCAACAGTGGCGTGTTCGATGCCGTCATCGACTTCGATGCAGTCTTGCGCGATCCCGCGCACCCGGCGCGCATGGCCGCGCGCTTCGACTCGGGCGATCGGCTGCATCCCGGCGACGAAGGCAACCGGGCGATGGCCGATGCCGTCGATCTTGACGCTCTGCTGCCCGGCTTCGACACTTCGCCGGCTTCCGGCGCAACGCCGGCCGCCGCCACCTCACAGGAACGTTGAGCCATGCTGTTCACCCATTACTGTGGAACTGCCCAACCGCATCGTCATGCCGCCCATGACCCGCTCGCGCGCCGCAAGCAGAAACGTGCCCAGCGCGCCTCGGCGGGCTGACTCTCGCGATGGTGATCGGCGTGCCGCTGGGCAGTCTGATCGGCAATGCGCTGGGCTGACAGGCGCCGCGCACATCACGGCCAGCCGGGAACAGGGGAGGCGAGCGAACAAAAAAAACCGCCAGTAAAATCATAGGGTTTACTGGCGGTTTTTGTTTTGTATCGTTGTCGGCGCTACTTCAATTTGACCTGATTTAACGCCAAACAAAGCGCTTCTTTATCGGATGTTTTGAGATTATGCCGTTGTATCGCACGGATAGATGAACAGTAATCGATCTTGGCGCCGCGATTGCTTTTGAGTTCCTTTGCGATCTCCCGGAATGTGTCGCCACCCAGCGCGCTGATCTTTTGTCGGATGTTCGCCAAATCCTGCGGTTTCCAATTTTTCTCCGGCGCGGATAGCCAGTCAGCGCGATAACGATATTGAATGGCTTTGGCGACATTTATTTGCGCGTTCATAAAGTTCTTAACGGACTCTCCCTCCAGGCCAAAAGACTCGGCCTCGGTCAATGATTTTTCAATCACTTTGCGTTCCTGGGGCAAATCCTCTATGGGTAAATGATTTTCAGCTTTATACCCCGCGACATCTTTCATATACGCCAATCGCTGATCAATCAACTGCGCTATTTTTTCATGTTCGCCAGCTTGGGCGTTCAACGCCCAAAAAGGAAAGAGAGCCAAACATAAAACATGTTGTTTAGTAACATATTGAAAAAAGTTAGATAATTTACTATTGCCCTTAGTCATAAAAATCCTTCTTTATTGATTGACGGAAAATTGCTCCTAAATATACCCCGGATCACTCCAGTTGCAAGCCTCCGTTCTTCAGCCTGCCAAACTTTGGACATTTCAGCACGGCGTTATCGCGTTACGCTTTCTTAACCGGTTAATTCTTGATGGCCTTTTCACTGAAAAGAGGGCGCGGAAAGGCAACGGTAGCTGGGCTTGAAGAACGAATATGCCATCCCTTTTTTATAGCAGACGAGGTTATGGCGATCTGCTTGCGTAAGAGGTCACCAAGCGGCAGGATAGATATCAATAAGGCTTCCGTTGCGTGTTCAGGAGTAAAACGAATCGATGAACTACCTCAAAGCGTTGGCGCTGGGTTTTATGTGTGTGTTGCTGTTGTCATTGGGGCAGAGTCTGGCGCAGGCAGCGCGTAGCGGCGAGGGATTCACCGGCCAGAGTTGGTGGGGGACCCGGCGCGATTCAGCCGGGATTGCGCCGGACCCGGTGCAATTTAGCCAGACTGCGATCGTTCAGGTGTATGCTGCCCAGGCTTATGGCTGGCGAGGACGGGTGGCCGTCCATCCCTGGATCATTTTCAAACCGGCAGGGGAAACCCGATATCGCCGATACGAGGTTACCCGTTGGGGCGGCGACAGGAATAATGTTGTTCGCCTTAACCGTGAACTGCCAGATGGATTTTGGTTTGGCGCCCGGCCGGTTCTGTTGGCGGATCATCGCGGCGCCGAGGCTGAAGCCATGATCCCGCAGATTGAGGCCGCGATCAAAAGCTACCCCTGGCCGCACACGTATCGTGCCTGGCCGGGCCCAAACAGTAATACTTTCATCGCCCATATCGGCAGGGAAGTACCGAAACTGAGGCTGGATCTGCCCGCTAACGCCATCGGCAAGGATTATCGATCGTTAACGCGTCCGATCGGCTTACCCCCTTCTGGCAAGGGGTTGCAAGTCTCGCTACTGGGCGTACTGGGTTTTACCGTGGGTGTGGAAGAAGGGGTCGAGGTCAATGTGTTGGGCGCCAGTCTGGGCGTAGATTTAAATCCTCCGGCGCTGCGTTTGCCTTTTATCGGCCGGCTGGGGTATGGCAACGTGAAAGAGGACGAAAGCTGAGTCTGGCATCTCCCTATCCGTGGGCGGCGAAAATGCCGGTATCCGCATTCCCGTCCCACGCGGGGATGCGGCCAGTGACAGACGGCAAATATGACTCTACTTTCACGTTACACCCGGGGTGGCAGTGTTTCCCCGCGTCCCGATCTGGCGACAGTCTGCCAGACAGCTGTTCGTGACGGGCGGTGGATCACGGCTGCAACACCCTGTGTCCTGGTGATACCTCGATAAAAGTACGTTGCGGATGAACATAGCCGAGAGGGCGGACCGGGCTTTTCAACTCCTCTATCGGCGCATTGCGGCGCAGCCCCCGGCGCGCGGGGTCCGGCACCGGCACCGCGGCAATCAGCTTTTTGGTATAAGGATGCTGCGGATTGGCGAAAATGGCGGCGCGCGGGCCGATCTCGACGATTTCGCCCAGGCACATTACCGCTACCCGGTGGCTGACGCGCTCCACCACCGCCATATCATGGGAAATGAACAGGAACGCGATATTGAACTGTTGCTGGAGATCCAGCAACAGGTTGCAAACCTGCGCTTTGATCGATACATCAAGCGCGGAAACGCTCTCATCGGCAATGATAATCTTGGGATTCAGCGCCAGTGCCCGGGCGATCGCCACGCGCTGGCGTTGACCGCCGGAAAACTCATGCGGATAGCGATTCATCATGGCCGGCGATAAGCCGACCCGTTCCAGCAATTCGGCAACCTTGCGTCGCGCTTCGCCATGGGAGGACGCCAGCCGATGTTTGATCATCGGTTCGGCGACGGCGGCGCCCACGGTCATGCGCGGGTTGAGACTTGAGAACGGATCCTGAAAGATCATTTGTACGCTGCGCCGCATGGTGCGCAGTCCGATAAGATCGAGGTTCAGGACATCGTACCCGTCAAGCGTGATTTCGCCGCTGCGGGGTTCGATCAGGCGGGTGATCGAACGACCGGTAGTCGATTTACCGCAGCCGGATTCGCCCACCAGCGACAGGGTTTCCCCCTGAAACAGATCGAACGAGACGTTCTCCACCGCGTGTACCGCACCGCTGGCGCGTCCAAGCAGGCCGGAGCGAATATCGAATCGCGTCACCAGATTCTTCACTGATAACACCGGGGTCTTGCCGCCTTTGACCGTGTCCGGCACGTCTTGGGCCGCGAAAATTTCTCCGCTGGCCATGTCGACGCGCGGGAAGCGCAGCGGCCAGTCCTGTCCCTCCATCGATCCCAGCTTCGGCACGGCCGCCAGCAAAGCCCGCGTATAGGGATGTTTTCCATGATGGAAAACATCGGCGGTTTCCCCGGTTTCCACCTGATCGCCGCGAAACATGACAATGGTGCGGTCGGCGATTTCCGCCACCACGCCCATGTCGTGAGTGATGAACAGCACGGCCATCCCTTCTTCTTCCTGCAACTGTTTGATGAGATCCAGGATCTGACCCTGAATGGTGACATCCAGCGCGGTTGTCGGCTCATCGGCAATCAGTAGTCTGGGCCGTGACGCCAGCGCCATGGCGATCATCACACGCTGGCGCATACCGCCGGAAAACTGGTGGGGATATTCGTCGAAACGGCCGCTGGCGTTAGGAATGCGAACCTTTTCCAGCAGACGGAGGGTTTCCGCCCGCGCTTCCGCCTTGTCCATGTCTTGATGACGTATCAACACCTCTGAAATTTGCCTGCCGATGGTAAAGACCGGGTTGAGGGAGGTCATCGGCTCCTGAAAGATCATCGCGACATCATTGCCGCGCACGCTCCGCATCGCCTTTTCCGGCAGGGAGAGAATATCCCGGTCGTTAAGCATGATTTTTCCTTCAATCCGGCTTGATCGGGGATCGAGCAGGCGCATCACCGAAAGCGAGGTCACGCTTTTGCCGGAGCCGCTCTCGCCGACCACGGCAACGGTTTCTCCAGCTTTCACTTCGAAGGAAATATCACGAACAACACGTTTCCATTGTCCGTCCACCAGAAAGGAGGTGGTGAGATTTTGCACCGAAAGTACGGTTTCGGGTTGCGGCGTTATCTCGTTTATGGTCATGGTTCTTTTCCCGTTATCAGACTGCGGTATTCGGCGAACCGAACGAGGATGCCTCGCCGTTCGCCGGCTGAATCGCCCGTTTCATTGTGTCTGGCGCGATAATCGCGCTCATGTTCATCACCTGCCGATCGCGTACGCTTGCATCAGGCGGGGGGTGGCGGCCGCGCGCAACAGGCCATCGGCGTCGCGGCGGGCGGCCGTCAAACGTCCGATCGTCCAGGGATCGGCGACGGAAATTTCATGGCCCCGGGCTTTCAGCGCCGCAAGGGTGGTTTCACCAAAACTGCTTTCGATCATCACATTGCCCGGCTGACGGGTGCGCGGATAGAACGAGCCGGGGAAGTGCGAGGTATGGAAGAGCGGCAGGTCGATCGCCTGTTGCAGATTGACGCCAAAATGCGCGTAGCGCAGGAAGAATGAGAGTTGCCACTGATCCTGCTGATCGCCGCCGGGGGTGCCGAACGCCAGTGCCGGCTTGCCTTCATAAAGGCCGAGCGAAGGCGTGAGCGTGGTGCGCGGGCGTTTGCCGGGCGCCAGCGAGGTGGGCAGGCCGGGTTTCAGCCAGAACATCTGGGCGCGGGAATTGAGGCAGAAGCCAAGCCCCGGAATGGTGGGCGACGATTGTAGCCAGCCGCCCGACGGCGTGACCGAGACGAAGTTGCCCTCGCGATCGATCACATCGATGTGTACCGTGTCGCCGCGTTTCTCTGTGAGGTGCGACATGGTGGGTTCGTAGACGGCGCCGGTGTCGCGCATTGAGGCGAGCATCTGCATGGTCAGATCGTGTTGCGCTTCAAAGCCGGGTAAACGGCCGGGACGCAAATCCATCGACGCCATGTCGGTGATCAGCCTGCGGCGTTGTTGGTTGTAGCTATCGGAAAGCAGTGTCTGCATCGGCACCTGCGCGAATGCGGGATCGCCGTAATAGACCTCCCGGTCGGCATAGGCCAGTTTCATCGCCTCCACCACGGTATGGACGAACGTCTCGCTCACCGGCCCCATCGCGCCGATGTCGATATCCTTCAGCAACGCCAGCGATTGCAGCAGAACCGGTCCTTGTCCCCACGGGCCGGTTTTGGCGATGGTCCAGCCGTGATAGTCATAAGTCACCGGTTCTTCGACGGTCGCGCTCCAGTCGGCCAGATCCCCGGCGGTCAGCACCCCCTTGTGGCGTTCGCCGCTGGCGTCCATCACGTCGGCGGTTTTTAGAAAGTCGCCGATCGCTTCGGCCACAAAGCCGCGGTAGAAGGCATCCCGTGCCGCCTCAATGCCCGCCTCGCGGCCCGGCCTGGCTTCGGCCTCGCTGACGATCCGCCGCCAGGTGGCCGCCAGCACCGGATTCTTGAAATTCGACAGCGCCTGTGGCGCTACGCCGCCCGGTAGCCAGGTGTCGTAGGAGGTCGGCCATTCCTGGCGGAAAAATTCGCCCAGATCGTTGATGGTCGCGGCGACGCGCGGCAGCAGCGGGTGACCGTTTTCCAGATAATGGATGGCCGGTTCCAGGACATCGCGCACCGTCATGGTGCCGTAGTCGCGCAGCATCAGCATCCAGCCGTCAAAGGCGCCGGGAATAACGGTGGCGAGCAGGCCGTCGCCGGGGATCAGATCAAGACCTTCGGCGGTGTAATGCTCAATCGTGGCGCCTGCCGGCGCCGTGCCTTGCGCGCAGATGACTTCTACCTGGTTTTTTTTGCTGGAATAGATGAGCGCCGGCATATCCCCGCCGGGACCGTTCAGATGGGGTTCGACCACGTGTAGAACAAAACCGGTTGCGACGGCGGCGTCAAAGGCGTTGCCGCCTCTTTCCAGCATGCTCATGCCGACAGCGGAGGCGATCCAGTGGGTGGAGGTCACGACGCCGAAGGTGCCGAGGATTTCGGGACGTGTAGTGAAAGCGTTCATTGCCATATCCTTCAGTATTTTTAGTTTTCGCGCGGATCGAGCGCATCGCGCAGACCATCGCCAAGCAGATTGAAGCCGATGACCACCAGGAAAATGGCCGCGCCCGGCCACATGGCCATCCAGGGCGCCTGCGTCAGAAAGTTTTTGGCCACGTTGAGCATCGAGCCCCAACTGGCGGCGGGCGCTTGCTGACCGAGGCCGAGGAAAGACAGGCTGGCTTCGGCAATAATGGCGGTTGCCACCGTCAGCGTCGCCTGAACGATGATCGGCGGCAGAATATTCGGCAGAATATAACGCAGCAGGATATCGCCGTGGCCCAGGCCGATGGATCGCGCCCCTTCGATATAGTCCTCGGTTTTTACCGCCAGCACCTGCGAACGCGTCAGGCGTACGAAGATCGGCACGGCGGAGAGGCCGATGGCGAGCATGGCGTTGGTCAGGCTTGGCCCCAGAAAGGCGGCCAGCGCAATTGCCATGATAAGGAAAGGCATGGCAAGAAACGCTTCGGTGACGCGGGAGATAACCTGATCGATCCACCCGCCGAAGTAACCGGAAACCAGGCCGAACGGGACGCCGATCAGCACGGCGATGGCGACAGAGATCACGCCGGCCATCAGCGACGCCTGAGCGCCCCATACCATGCGGGAGAGCACATCGCGGCCGATATCGTCGGTGCCGAGCCAATGGGCGGCGGAGGGCGCCTTGCGGAGCGCGCTCCAACTGGTGGCGTAAGGATCGGCCAGCGGCAGGAAAGGCGCAAAAACCGCCAGCAGGGTGAAAAAGACGATGATGATCAATCCGGCAATTGCGCTGCGATTGCGTTTCATCTTTTTCCAGGCGCGGTACTCCCGCACGGGCCGGGCAGCGGACAACGATGGGTCGGAAACACTCATAGGGCGCTCCTCATACGCGGGTTGAGCAACACGGCCAGCACATCGGCCAGCAGATTCATGACAATGAACCCCACCGCGGTGCAGAGCACTACGCCCTGAACCACCGCATAGTCGCGGTTGAACACCGCATCGACGATCAGTTTGCCGAAACCGGGAATGGTGAAGATTTGCTCGGTCAATACCGCACCGGCAAGCAACTCGCCAAACAGCAGCGCCGTCAGCGTGATGACGGGTGAAAGCGCATTGCGGAAGGCGTGGCTGAGCACCACATCGCGGTTGGAGAGCCCTTTGGCGCGCGCGGTGCGGATATAATCCGACTTCATGACGGAGAGCATGGCCGAACGGGTATGCCGCATCAGCGTCGCCGCCAGCGACGTGCCGAGCACAAAGGCGGGCATAAGGGTGGTTTGCAGCGAGCGCAGCGGATCGACGAACAACGATTCGTAACCCGATGCGGGCAACCACCCCAGTTGCACGGAAATCAGCAGGATCAACATGATGCCGAGCCAGAAATTAGGAATGGACAGGCCGGAAAGGGCCACGACATTGGCGAGATAATCAAGCGTCGTGTTTTGCTTTACCGCCGCCAGAATACCGATCGGCACGCCGATAATCAGCGCGAAGAACATCGACATTACCGCAAGCTGGAGGGTGACCGGCAGTTTTTCGCCAATCAGTTCCAATACCGGCTGATTGGTGCGCAGCGAAACGCCGAAATCCCCCTGGAGAACGGCGCCGAGCCAATAGAAATATTGATAAACGATGGGATCGTTCATCCGGTACTTCTCGCGTAATAATTCGATCACCGCCGGATCGCGTTCTTCTCCGGCCATCGCGAGTATCGGATCGCCCGGCAGGAGATTTTGCAGTGAGAAGACGAAAATGGATATGATCAACAGCGTCGGTATCGCTACCAGCAGCCGTTTGCCGATATAGATGTGCATCAGTACAACTCCTTTACAGACCATGCGCCGCCCGGATAGCCCGGGATGCGGAATACTACGTCATCCCAGGCGTCATCCAGGCCGTTGACAAAGCCGGCTTAGTCGCCGTTCTTGACGCCCGTCAGACGGATCATGCCGTCAGCCGACGGCGCGAAGCCGGAGATGGTTTTGGCGTAGGCATACAGATAGGCCTGATGACCGAGATAGATGAGCGGCAGATCGTCATTCAGAATGGCGGTCGCCGCATCGTATTTCGCTTTGCGCACCGCATTGTCTGTCGATGCCCGAGCCTCGTTCAGCAGCTTGTCAACTTCCGGGTTGCAATATTTGGCGTCGTTGATGCCGCCCTTGCAGGTGACGAACTGATGGATGTTGCCGTCTGGATCAGGGCGGCCGGACCAGTCGGAGCGCGACAGCACGTAATTACCCGCGGTCTGCTCGGCAAGCAGGGTGGCGAACTCGGTAGCCTTCAGTTTGACGTTGAAGCCGGCTTCGGCAGCCATCGACTGAACAACCTGCATCATCTGCGTTTGCGTAGTGTTGTTGGCGTGCTGAAGCTCGATATCGTATTTTTCAAAACCGGCTTCCTTCATTAATGCCCTGGCTTCTTTCACGTCCCGTGCCGGGAGCGGTAGGTTCTTGTTGTACCACGGACTGCTTGAAGGCCACGGCTGGTTACCCGCCAATGCCGTTCCCTCGAACACCACCTGATTGATGGCTTCACGGTCGATGGAGAGCGAGAAAGCCTGACGCAGACGCTTGTCCTTGCCGAAGGGGTTATCCGCTTTCGGACCGTTGCCGATGTTGACGTACAGCGCCATGTAGCCCGGTCCGATGACTTTGCCGTAAACCAGATTGGCGTCTTGCTGGACGGCGGCGGTGTCGGATGCGGAAATGCGCTCGATGAGATCGAGCTCACCGGATTGCAGGTTGGCAAGGCGAACGGTGGTATCTGGAATGGGAAGGAATGTGACCTTGTCGATAAAAATATTGTCGGCATTCCAGTAGTCGGCGAACTTCTCCAGCACGATACGATCCTGCTGAATGCGCTGAACGAATTTGAAGGCGCCTGAACAAACCGGGTTGGCGCCGAAGTTGGCGCCCATTGCTTTGCCGGCTTTGGGCGAAATCATCATACCGGCGCGGTCGGACAACTGGGCCAGAAGGCTGGCGTCCGGGCGCTTGAGCGTAAATTTGATCTGGTGTTCGCCTGTCGCTTCAACGCTGGCGATGGAGGCCAGTTCGCTCTTGCGGCGCGATTCCGGCATGGTCTGGTAACGTTGGATATTATAGACGGCGGCTTCGGCGTTGAAAGGCGTTCCGTCATGGAATACCACGCCTTCGCGCAAGTCCATGGTCAGCGTGCCGCCATCGGCGCCCCATTCCCATTTGGTGGCAAGCTGGGGAATAATTGAAAGGGTGTTATCGACATCAACCAGCTTGTCGCACAGGCTGGTGTAAACGATTCGGCCCACGAAAGTACGGGACTGCGCGGGGTCCAATACGTCCGCGTCGTCCTGTAGGCCAATGCGCAATTCCGCCGCAAGAGCAGGAGATATTGTCATGATCCCGGCCAGCAAGAGCCCGGTTATTTTAGTCAGTTTATTCATGTTGTTTTCCTCTGGTCAGGTGTTGCTGGCCGATTTTCCGGCTCTTGGCTTAATTGCAGACAGGCCGGGCCTGCCTGAACATCAGCGCGATACGTCTCCCCTTGATGACGGCACGAAGTCACCCAGGGACGTCTGACGTATTAATCGCTCCTCCAGTGTCAGCAGGTGCTGACGCATCGCCTCGCCCGCCCTTACCGGGTCGCGCGCGGCGATAGCTTCTATGATTTCGGTATGTTGGGCATGCGAAGCCGTGGGCGACGCGTTCTGTCTGCGCGCGCGTTCGCGCATGGCCTGCCATGCCGGGTCTTGTCGAACGCGGTTGACGACGTCAAACAGCGAAAGAAAGAGCTGGTTGCCGGCGCTTTGCGCAATCAGACGATGGAGCGAACCATCCCAGAGCTCGCGCCAGTCCGCGTCGGTACGCTCGTAGATCTTGTCCCTGAGCGCACGCATGCGTTCGATGTCTCCCGGCTTGGCGCGCAGTGCCGCCAGTTGCGCCAGTTGCGGCTCGATACGAAGCCTCACTTCCATGATCTCCATGAAATTGGTTTCTTCCACCAGATTGGCTGCATGAGCGCTCCAACTGTCCGGTTTTTGCCCGAGAAATGTGCCGGCTCCCTGCTTGCGCCAGATCAGACCCTCCGCTTCGACAACCTCCAGCGCACGGCGGACTTCCCGCCTGCCTACGCCCCAGATCTCCGAAAGCGCACGCTCCGTCGGGAGTTTTCCATTCGGCTCGATGGCGCTCACGCGCAGCAGTTCCCGCAACCGCTCCAGCGCATAATTTGAATTCTCCATGTTGTTTCTCTCTGAGGTTTTAATCATTGGTTCGTTCCAATTCTAGATTGGTTCAAAAAGAGCATGCTGTGATGATGAAGTCAAGGTATTTTGTTGTTCCTCGCCATGTCATGGCTGGTAATTTGACGAGCGGGTCTTGCAAGGGGGAAAACGTGACGGCAAGGTGCGAACGTTCAGGCGTGGGTTATCCGTGCAGGATGATCCGCATTTGAGATGACCTGACAGCAGGAAAAATACCGTCTTTCAGCCGGAATGGGGCAGACAGACGGCATGCGTGGTGGGGGCGGAGTTATTTCTTCCGGGCGATAACCTCGGCGAGCGCCTTCATTTGTCCGGTAATCAACGTCACGATTTTCTCGTCTTGCAGATTACCTTGCTCATCAAAGCTACCGGCAAAGGCATTTGAAAATACTTCCGGCTTATTCAGCGGATGAATGTTCAGGAAAACGCAGGTTTGACGCAGATGGTATTGCGCGCGGGAGGTGCCCATTCCGCCACCGGCACCCATCAAAGCGGCAGGCTTGTCGGTCATGACGTCGGTATCGGGAAGACGCGAAAGCCAGTCGAGAATGTTTTTGAGCGCCGGGGCCACGGAGTAGTTATATTCCGTACAGGCGAAAACGAAACCGTCCGCGTGCTGCGCCTGGCGGGCGATACGCTGTACGGATTCGGGCAGGTCGGTAAGGTCGGCGTTATAAAAAGGCACATCCCGCAGATCGGCGATTTCCAGCGAGACGCCCGCCGGAAGAACGGATTGGGCGGCGCGCAGTAACCCGCGGTTGGTAGAGGTTTGGCGCAGGCTGCCTGCGATACCTAACAGTTTAATCGTACTCATCGCGTTGTCCCTTAAAATTCAGCATCGATATCGACAATAGAAATCAATTTGTGATTCACAAACTCTTTGATACCCAGTCCGGTTAGTTCTCGTCCGTAGCCCGAACGCCGAACGCCGCCGAAGGGCAGATCGGCTTTCACTCGCGTCGGGTGGTTGATGAACAGCATGCCCGCGGAAACTCGCTTCGCCACTTCCGCACCGTGTGCCGTGTCGCGCGTGAAGATGGAAGCGCCGAGGCCAAAGGGTGAGTCATTGGCGATGTTGACCGCATCATCTTCATCTTTGGCGCGAAATAGCATGGAAACCGGGCCGAAAAATTCCAGGTAGTAGGCGGGATTATCCGGCGTTATGTCCGTCAGGATCGTCGGCTGAACGAAAGCGCCCTGTTTCGGCACCGCAGGCCCGACCTCCAGCGCGTTCGCGCCGTGCGAAACCGCCAACTGGATTTTTTGTTTCACTTCTTCCACCGCTTTAGGTGAAGCGAGCGGGGCGAGCGTGGTGTTTTCATCAAACGGATCGCCGGTGCGCAGCGCCGCGACACCCTGGGCATAGTGATCCAGAAATTCGTCGTATACCGCGTCAACGATGATCATGCGTTTGGAAGACACACACACCTGGCCGCCGTTCCAGTGGCGGCCAAACACCGCCCATTTAGCCGCTTTCTTCACATCGGCGTCGGCCAGCACGATAAACGCATCGGTGCCGCCTAATTCCAGCGTCGATTTCTTCAGAACTTTAGCCGCCTGTTGAGCCACCCGCGCCCCGGCGTCTTCTGAGCCGGTTAATGCTACGCCCTGAATCCGGGGATCGTTCAGAATCAAGTCAATATGTTGACGCGTGGCGTACAGATTGATGAATGCGCCGTCCGGCAGGCCGGCGTCTTTCATCAGTTGTTCGAAACGGGCGGAGCTTTGCGGTACGTTAGAGGCGTGTTTCAGGAGAATGGCGTTACCCGCGGAAAGCTGCGGCGCAACAATGCGGGCGATCTGATAATACGGGAAGTTCCAGGGTTCAATGGCCAACAGCACGCCTAATGGTTCATGAACGAGTTGCGCCGTCGCTTCTTCCGGGTTGGCGACCGGAAGCGTTTCAGGCGCCAGCAGGCGCTCTGCATGGTGAACATAGTACTCGAAGATTTGTGCGGACAGTTCGACTTCCGCGCGCGCTTCGCCAATCAGTTTCCCCATTTCCAGCGTCAGCAAGCGTGCGAGTTCTTCTTTATGCCGGCGCAACAGATCGGCGGCTTTTTGCAATATCGCGCCGCGTGTCGAGAAGGCGGCATTTTTCCAGTCAAGAAAGGCGTTATGGGCTTTCGTGATGGCGTCAGCGACGAACGCGTCTGTGGCGTCAGGGAACGTTTTGATCGTTTCGCCGGTATACGGGTTGGTTGTTGCATATCCCACTACAAACCTCCTGAAAACAAGGTACTAAAAAGTCCCATCCACTGAATTAGGGCATGTTTCGCCAACGTGATGGACAGAGCCGAAGACTCGCGCTCCGCCAATAAACTATAGCCAATAGATCTCAAGATACGGCCAATGTCCCTGAAACTCGGAAAAAGATGAGTAGGAAATAAGTATTCGCCTAACGGATTGCCAAACCCGTGGGGAAAAGCGGACATAACCTTCTGTCGCCATGAGGGAAACGGGGAGATGAAAGCGGCAATGAAAGAATAGCTATTGCTGTTCTTTATGCGCTTATATACCCTTTTGCCTGTTGAGCCGCGTTGAACGCGGTTCCACATCGGTTTTACAATTATTCGTCAATGACTCGGGGTGCCTTTGCGGTGGCGCAGGGCTGAGAAATACCCGTATTACCTGAACTGGATAATGCCAGCGGAGGGAAGTCACGGTATGCCAGCCGGTTACCGCCTTCTTGAACGCCGGTTGGGAGAATAATGAACACTCGACCTGTCTCTTTTACCCGCCGCCTGTGGGGTGGCCTCTCTGATTCCTTACATGCGCTGCCTGCGCGCCGGGGGCGGCATGAAGCGGATTAACGCGTTAACGATCGCCGGTACCGATCCCAGCGGCGGGGCGGGCATTCAGGCCGATTTAAAAACATTTTCCGCGTTGGGGGCTTACGGCACGACGGTGATTACCGCGCTGGTGGCGCAGAATACGCGCGGCGTCCAGTCGGTGTACCGGATTGAGCCTGACTTTGTCGCGGCACAACTGGATTCAGTGCTGAGTGATGTCCGTATTGATAGCGCCAAGATCGGGATGCTGGCGCAGGCGGATATTATCGAAGCCGTCGCCGAACGTCTGCGCCATTACCGGTTGCCTTGCGTGGTGCTGGATACGGTCATGCTGGCAAAAAGCGGCGATCCGCTGCTTTCGCCTGACGCCGTGGCGTCGCTGCGGCGTTTACTGTTACCGGTGGTCTCGCTGATTACGCCGAACTTGCCGGAAGCGGCCGCGCTGCTCGATTGCCCGCCAGCCACAAGCGAGCAGGCGATGTGCGAACAGGGTGAGGCATTGCTGGCGATGGGGTGTCAGGCGGTACTGATGAAGGGAGGGCACCTGAGTGAAGAGGAAAGCCCGGACTGGCTGTTCAGCCAGCAGGCATCCCCCTTGCGTTTTGCTTCCCCGCGAATCAATACCCGGCATACGCATGGTACGGGGTGTACGCTCTCTGCCGCCCTTGCCGCGCTGAGACCTCGGCACACGTCCTGGGCGGAAACCGTGCGCGAAGCCAAGGCGTATCTGCAACAGGCGTTGCAACAGGCGGATTCGCTGGAGGTTGGGCAGGGCATCGGGCCGGTGCATCATTTTCATCGTTGGTGGTGAAAGGTATTCAGTTATGTATCTAAACCTAAAATACTTCGGGTTGCAGGAGGGCGGCGACACAGCGAATCCCCAGGGGCTTACATGAGAAAGCGACCGGGGTGAGCGAGGAAAGCCAGCTTGCATGCAACTTGAAGTAGGATGGGTAGGCACTAATTCAATTAAATTAAGGAATAAAACGCGTGGACATTGCGAACCGCGCTCGGTAATTTTTCCCGGTACAAGCAGGTTGGCCGATCTATGGGTGCCATCGGGCCGTCCTCTCGTGGGTATTTCGGAAGGATGGCCTGGCCAGATAAGCAAGATGATAACAACAACTTGCTTTTGATAAGTGAGTAATACGACGTGAGGGAATGGATATGGCAGGTTCGGCTCGCAGTACTCTGGCCGCTAATGTGCTTCAGACGATATTAAATATTGGGTTGCTGGTGTTGGCGACGATATTGGTTATTTTTTTGGTGAAGGAGACGGTGCATCTGGCAAAAGTTTTGTTGACGACGACTAACGAAAAAGAGTCCTCCTATCAGTTGATAGAAGGGATTGTGATCTATTTTCTCTACTTTGAGTTTATTGCGCTGATCGTCAAGTATTTTCAGTCGGGCTATCATTTTCCACTGCGTTATTTTGTCTACATTGGCATCACCGCGATTATCCGGTTTATCATTGTCGATCACAAAAGCCCATTGGATACGCTGGTGTACGCGGCGGCGATTTTGCTGCTGGTCGTGACACTCTATCTGGCCAACACTAACCAACTGAAACGCGAATAATCATGGCGCCCCTATCCCAGCAACGCGCACTGCGGCGGCAGGCGACACTGGATAGCGGCTGGCAGTACCTCGATAAGAAAACGTTTCGCTTTGATCGGTTCACCGTCCAGATTGAAAGTCATTTCGTCTGGCGCGGTGATTTCCAGCCAGGGCAACGTAGCGGAAATCATGTTCTGGTTTTCGCTGCCGGTGAACCAAGCCTGGAGCATATTGGGCAGCAGTTCCTGCGCGGAAAGCACGCTGAGCTCCAGAAATCCGTCGTTGATCAGCGCCTCCGGGCAAAGCTGCTGCCCCCCGCCCGCCTGACGCCCATTCCCCACGGCAATGACCAGCGTATCGCCAGACCAGCTAAAATCCGGCCCGCGGATTTCGCAGCGTTCGGATTGCAGCATATCCATACGAAACAGCGCATGAAGCACATAAGAGGCGCCGCCTAAAGCCGATTTCATCCTGGTTGGCGTTTCTGCCGTGATCCGTGTGGAGAACCCGCCCGTCGCCATGTTGATGAAATAGTGTTCATCATTCACTTTCGCCATATCTATCGCCGCCGGCCGGCCTTTGATGGCCAGCGTCAGGGCGTGGCGCGGTTCAGCCGGGATTTGGCAACTGGCCGCGAAATCATTGGCGGTTCCCAAAGGAACAATACCCAGACAAGGCCGATGCTTTTCAGACAGTTTGGCAAGCGCTGCTGCCACTTCATTGACGGTGCCATCGCCACCGGCGGCAATCACGTTGTCGGCTTTCAGTTGAATCGCCTCGTTGACATAGCGTTGCGCATCGCCAAATTCCCAGGTTACGCGCACATCAAGATGATAGCCTTCCTGACGAAGCGCCCCTATCGCCTCGCGAAGTTCCTCATTACCAGCGCTTTTTCCGTTCAGTATCAGCAAAGTCATCGGGCGTTTATCCATAGCACTCTCCCTATCAGGGCATTCAGATGAAAGACGGCGGGTTAAAACCTTGATAATCATAGTCAGGAAATACCACCATAGGTATCAGAAGAATCGGTGAATTGAGAACCGCCGTGTACACTTAAGACCATGATATTGCGGTGACAAACGACAAGAGAGCGGGAAAGAAAAAGCCAGCTCAAGGGAGATTGAGCTGGCTAAGGAGGTGGTTCCTAGTAGTGTCACTACGCTTATTTTTCATTCTAGATTTTCTCAGCAGGTTTATACTAACCAAAAGGTTTACCCATTGGTGTGATCTGATTCTAATTTTTGTCTAATACCCTGCTTTTTGTGGCTATATTAGTCACCTTCCACCTTGCTTTGCGGAGGGGGTGGCTGGCCGGACCCAGCGGTGATGCGGGATAGGGCCGCTGGCCTGCCGCCAGATTAACGACGATAATCCGGCGGCGATATCGCACTATTTCGCGTTTGGATTGCGTGTGGTGGTTCCGGGCAAATTACGCAACAGCAGCGCATAATCCAACGCGATGTCATCGGGAACCGGCAAATAGACAGTATGCCCGTTCCCCGGCGCGACGTCCGTCGTCTGGCCTTTGGCATTTTGCATGGCTTCAAGGGTGAACTGAATATTGCCGCCGGGCGTCATCATTTCCACGCTATCGCCGCAGGAGAATTTGTTTTTTACCGCCACTTCCGCCAGACCGTCACGGCGCATGCCGGTAAATTCGCCCACAAACTGCTGGCGTTCGGAGACGGAATAGCCGTAATCGTAATTCTGATAATCCTCATGTACATGGCGGCGCAGGAACCCTTCGGTATAACCCCGGTGGGCCAGGCCCTCCAGCGTTTGCAACAGCGTCGGATCGAAGGGTTTTCCCGCGGCGGCGTCATCAATGGCGCGACGGTACACCTGAGCGGTGCGAGCGCAATAGTAGAAGGATTTGGTTCGGCCTTCAATCTTCAGTGAATGAATCTGCATTTGCGTCAGACGCTCCACATGCTGAATCGCACGCAAATCGCGGGAGTTCATAATGTAGGTGCCGTGCTCGTCTTCAAAGGCGCTCATGTACTCGCCGGGGCGCTGGTTCTCTTCCAGCATAAACACTTTGTCGGTAGGCGCGCCGATACCCAGCGTGGGCTCAACGTTTTTCACCGCGATAGGTTCATGCTGGTGGACGATATTGCCCGCGTCGTCTTCTTTTCCTTCCTGTACGTTATATTCCCAGCGACAGGCGTTGGTGCAGGTGCCCTGATTGGGATCGCGCTTGTTGATATAGCCGGACAGCAGGCAACGGCCGGAATAGGCCATGCACAGGGCGCCGTGGACAAAGATCTCCAGTTCCATTTCCGGCACCTGGCGGCGGATTTCCTCAATCTCTTCCAGCGACAGCTCGCGGGATAAAATCACGCGGCTCAGCCCCATTTGCTGCCAGAATTTCACTGTTGCCCAGTTCACCGCGTTGGCCTGCACGGAAAGGTGAATCGGCATATGCGGGAAGTTTTCCCGTACCAGCATAATCAGGCCCGGATCGGACATGATCAGCGCATCCGGTTCCATGTCGATCACGGGTTGCAGGTCGCGCAGGAAGGTTTTCAGCTTTGCGTTGTGCGGCGCAATGTTAACCACAACATAGAATTTCTTACCCAACTCATGCGCTTCATTAATGGCTTGCGCCAGCGTCTGATGGTTGAATTCGTTGTTACGGACTCGCAGGCTGTAACGGGGTTGACCGGCATAAATCGCATCGGCGCCATAGGCAAAGGCGTAACGCATATTTTTCAACGTACCGGCCGGAGAAAGTAATTCCGGTTTGAACATGGCGGTGTCTCGATTCTGATCACAAGTCAGGCTGCTCCCGGCGGGAGCAGTAAAGGCGGGGATTCTAGCGCTAATAAGCAAAAAATGCAGCAGACGGCCCACAAAAAGCGGGTCTATTGCGTCATCTTATTTACCCAACGCCACGACCGGCTCACCAAGCCGATCCCGGTTGTGCAGACGGTGCAGATCAAGCAACGGACCTTTCGGAACGATGCCGGTAGGGTTCAGCCACAAAATGCCATAATAACCCGCTTTGATGTGATCGAGATTGACGGTTTCTTTTATCCCCGGCCACTGATAAAGGTCGCGCAGGTAGTGGGACAGGTGGGGGTAATCCTCGATATGGCGCAGATTACATTTGAAGGCGCCGTAGTAGGCGACATCAAAGCGAATCAGGGTAACGAACAGGCGCCAGTCCGCTTCGGTCAGCGTATTACCGGCAATATAGCGGCGGACGGCCAGGTGTTTTTCGAGTTCATCCAAGGCGTTGAACAGGGTGGTTACTGATTGATCGTAGCTCTCCTGCGTCTTAGAAAAACCAGTTTTGTACACGCCGTTATTCACATTGTGATAAATCTTTTCGTTCCAGTAGTCGATCTCGTCACGCAGAGCGGCGGGGTAAAAATCCAGACGGTTACCGTTCAGATCGTTAAAGGCGTGGTTCAAAATGCGGATGATTTCTGCGGATTCATTGTTAACAATTCGGCCTTCCTGACGATCCCACAACACGGGAACCGAGACTTTCCCCGTGTAATGCGGTTCGCTGGCGGTATAAAGCTGGTGCAGAAAACGGATCGGCGCAACCTGCTCGCCCACGTCCTGCGGGACGGCGAATTCCCAGCCGTTATCGCCGATGCGCGGTTCCGTTATGGAAAGCGAAATCATGTTTTCCAGCCCTTTCAACTTGTGGAAAATCAAGGTACGCGACGCCCACGGGCAGAGATATGAGACAAAAAGCTGGTAACGCCCGGATTCGGGGACAATCTCGGTTTGCCGAAATCGGGTTTCCTGCCGATGAAAGGCGCCGTTTTTGATTTCTTCGGCCGCGACATCGCCGTTGACCCATTTGCCGTCTACTAAACCTGACATTGTTCTCTCCCTCGATCTACTGTGCGTGAGTCATTATTTTAGACCTGAAAGTCTAACAGCCATGAAGCAAGAGAAAATGCTAAATTTTTAACCCTGTCGGACAGATTTTTTGACCGGACGCGAGTGACCAGGCTGTGGCTAAGGTGCGGATGTTTGATTTTTCCTGGCCAATCCCGGTCGGCAATGGGTTAGACCAGCTCGCAAGGCGCCGCTTCCCAGCGATAGCCCATACCATAGACGGTGCGGATGAACGAGGCTTGCTCATCAAGCAGTTCCAGTTTGCGGCGCAGGTTTTTGATATGGCTGTCAATCGTGCGATCGGTGACGACGCGGTAGTCGTCATAGAGTTTATCCAGCAGTTCTTCACGGGAAAAAACCTTGCCCGGTTCCGTGGATAAGGTTTTTAACAGCCTGAATTCCGCCGGGGTCAGATCGAGATTCTGACCGAGGTAGCTGGCCTGAAATCCGCTTTTATCGATCTGTAACGCGGTTTTTTCCATCGGTTGTCGAGGATGGGTTTGCCAACCGCAGCGGCGCAGTAACGTTCTGACTCTGACCACCACTTCCCGTGGGCTGAACGGTTTGCAAATGTAGTCATCCGCGCCGATTTCCAATCCGAGCAGGCGATCGATCTCCTCGCTGCGGGCGGTCACCATAATGATCGGTACGTTGGAGAACTGACGGATGGTGCGGCAAAGGGTCAGACCGTCGCAGCCCGGCAACATCAGATCCAGCAGAATCAGCGCGGGCGGGGTGTCGCGCACCCAGTCAACGACGTCATTGCCGTTGGTGATCCAATGGGTTTGATAATCCGCAGCCTGAAGATAATCGACCAGTAATTGTCCCAACTTAGGCTCGTCTTCAACGATCAATACAGGTAAAGGATTAGTGAAAGCCGATTCAGTTGTCATCTGTTTTTGATTCTGTGGTGGCGCATTATCCTGATGAATACAAAGGCAGCTCGACAGTTATCATCAGGCCACCCAACGAGGCGTGTTCAGCATACAGTCGTCCGCCATGCGCCTCAACGATATTATTGCAGATGGCCAGCCCCAGCCCGGAGCCGCCGCTGGCGCGGTTACGCGAGCTTTCCGCCCGGTAAAACCGTTCAAAAATCAGCGTAAGCTGTTCATCGGTGACGCCGGGGGCGCTGTCCTGCCAGATGATTAACAACTGTGTCTGACGCAGCGCAACCTGTATGGCGAGCTTTCCGTGTTCATCGGTATAGCGCAGACTGTTCTCAAGCAGATTATTGAACAACTGGCCCAACCGGTCAGGGTCGCCGAAAACCGTTGCCCGCGCAGGCAAATCCATCGTCAGCGCGAGGTGTTTTTTCTGATAGCGTTCGCTAAACGCGGCAATGGCGATATACAGCAGTTGCACAATATCCACGGCGCGCCGGCGATAGGCCAGCGCCC
Source organism: Brenneria rubrifaciens (assembly GCF_005484945.1). Classification (NCBI taxonomy): domain Bacteria; kingdom Pseudomonadati; phylum Pseudomonadota; class Gammaproteobacteria; order Enterobacterales; family Pectobacteriaceae; genus Brenneria; species Brenneria rubrifaciens. The sequence goes on along the minus strand of NZ_CP034035.1, from coordinate 2,736,309 downwards.
CCAGATCGGAGAGCGACAGTTGATGAAGATCGTCCACCAGCTTGGTTAACGTCGCGACTTCGGCCTGTAGCGAACTCAGCGAACCGGCGTCAGGCAGACGAACGCCATCCTGTAACGCTTCGAGTTCGCCGCGCAGCACCGCCAGCGGCGTTCGCAATTCGTGGGAAACATCGGCCATGAAATCCCGCCGGGACTGTTCATTTTTTTCCAATGCGCTGGCGAGCTGATTGAAATCCTGCGCCAGACGGCCAAGCTCATCATGGGTAGTGGCGCTCACGCGCGCGCTGAAATCGCCGGCAGCCAGACGGTGCATGCCATTCACCAGCCGTTTCACCGGCGCCAGCAGGCCGCGAGAGGTTAACCAGGTGGCAATAACAGCCAGCAGCGTCGACAGCGCCACAATCAGCCAACTGGTTCGCTGCTGCTGTCTGTCAAAATTGATATCGGCGTTGCGGGTCAGCCGCTCGCTGGGGGCGGCGACGACCCAGCCGACCGTTTGATTCCGCACCCTGATCGCTTGCCACTCGCCTTCCCTGGGGAGTGGCGCCTGTGAGCCAAACAGCTTGTTTTTTGCAGCATCAAGCACCCAGAGACGAACGCGCCAGCCCTGTATCCCGAGGTTGGAGTTGTCGCCGGCATTTTGATCCATCGAATGCAGTATTTTAAACACCAGACGTTCGTTATTACGCAGAAACGACCAGTCGCCGTGTTGCTGATACTGCTCGGCCAGGGCGTTGCGTAGCTGAACGACCCGTTGTTCGTTGCCGTGTTTGATGTAGTCGATGAATCCGCGCTCAAAGCTCATGCGCACGCCCCAATGCATGGTGATCAAGACCAGCATGCAGGTGGCGAAAATCGCAAAAAAGAGTTTGGCGGTAATTCCAAATTTCATGGCAACCTCACGATCGGCGGGGAAGTGTCGATTGTTTGACGGTATCCGGCGGTACGCGATTAAAAATCAAGGCCGGCAGCGCGATGATGACCATCATGCTCAGGTAGGTAGAGAGGAACACGGTGTGTGTTTCTGAGGCGCCCATGTTGGTATGCTGCTGTGAAAACATCCCCAACAGGAGCCCGGCCACGCTGACGCCCAAACTGGATGAGAGCTGGATGGTCATGGAGAGCAGGCTGTTGCCGCCGCTGGCGAGGGTATCGGGCAAATCTTTCAGCGTCAGGGTATTCAGGCATGAAAAGCGAATTGAATTCATAATGCCGAGGAAGAACAGCACCACAGGCAGCAGCCACATCCACGCCATTAACGCCGCCAGTGCAAAAAGCAACGTCACCAGCGCCAGCAGCAAGGTTGACGCCACCAGCACGCGGCGATAGCCAAACCGGTTCACAATCTGCACCACGACGCGTTTGATCCCCATGCTGCCCAGCACCATGGGGATCATCATCAGCCCGGCATTGAACGGTGAAAACCCCATCCCGACTTGCAGGAATAACGGGGTGGTAAACGGCAGCATGCCGCTGCCGATGCGGGCCAGCAGCCCGCCGGTCAAGCCGATGGAAAAGGTCTGCGTATTAAACAGCCGCAGGCTGAACAGCGCCCGGCTGTTGTTGCGGGCGTGCAGCCAATAGCTCAGCAGGGAAATCAGGCCGACCGCGATCAACGCGACGATAACAATGGGCGGAATGCCGAGGCTGTTGTGCCCGTCCAGCGCCAGCGTCAGCGTTGCCATTCCCGCCGCGAGCCACAGGAAACCGCGCATATCAAAACGCTGGGTTTGCATCCTGTAGTTCGGCATCAGGAACCAAGTGACCAGCGCGCCGACAATGCCCACCGGCAGATTGATAAGGAAAATCCAGTGCCAACTGGCGTATTCCACCAGAAAGCCGCCGAGAGCCGGACCCATCAACGGACCAATCTGACCGGGGAGGGTGACGAAGGTCATGGCGGCCATATACTGGTCGCGCGGCACAATCTTCATCACGGTCAGGCGTCCCACCGGCACCATCATCGCCCCGCCGACGCCTTGAATCACGCGGGAGATCAGCAGTTCGTTCAGGGTTCCCGCCCGGGCGCACAGCAGCGAGCCCAGCGTAAAGAGCAGGATAGCGGAGAAGAAGATATTTTTAACCCCGATCCGGTCGGCCAGCCAGCCGCTGGCCGGCAGCATGATGGCGACGGTCAGCACATAGGAGACGATCACCGAGTGCATACGCAGCGGGTTTTCATTCAGGCTGGCGGCCATCGACGGCAAGGCGGTGTTCACGATGGTGGTATCCAGCGCTTGCATAAAAAAGCCGAAGGCGACGATCCAGAGTTGCCAGCGAACGGAGGCGGGTTGAGTGACCATTTTTCAGGATTCCTCTGGTGACTGAATTGAAAAATCCCTGAGCTTGTCGAAAAACAAGTACACCACCGGTGTGGTGTAGAGCGTGAGTAGCTGGCTTACCACCAGCCCGCCGACAATGGTAATCCCCAACGGCTGGCGCAGCTCGGCGCCGTCGCCGCTGGCGAGCATCAACGGTAAGGCGCCGAACAGCGCGGCCAGCGTGGTCATCACAATCGGGCGGAATCGCAGCAGGCTGGCCTGAAAAATGGCGTCTTTGGCGCTAAGTCCGCCGGCACGCTGCGCCGCCAATGCAAAATCCACCATCATAATGGCGTTCTTTTTAACAATGCCTATCAGCAACATAATCCCAATCAGCGCGATCAGACTGAATGGCGCGCCAAACCACTCCAGCGCCAGCAACGCGCCCACGCCTGCGGAAGGCAGGGTGGAAAGAATGGTTAACGGATGCACATAACTTTCGTACAGCATACCGAGCACAATATAGACTGTAACGATCGCCGCGAGAATCAGCATCAACTGAGAGGATTGCGACTGCTGGAAGAGTTGTGCCGTACCGGAGAATTGACCACGTACCGTAGAGGGTACGCTCAGCGCAGTCATCGCCCGCCCGATCGCGGCGGTGGCCGCCGAGAGCGTTGACCCTTCCGGCAAGTTAAAGGCGATCGTCGACGCCGCGGACAGACCTTCATGGTTGACGGACAGCGGCGCATTCGTCGGCTGCCAGCGAGCGAAGTATGCGAGCGGGATCGGTTTTCCGTCATTGTTGATGACGAACATGTTATCCAGCGTGCTCACATCCTGCGTATAGGCGGAATCCGCCTCCATCACCACCTTATATTGGTTGAGCGGCTGGTAGATCGTGGAGATCTGCCGCTGGCCGAACGCGTTGTTCAATAATGCATTCACGCTGGAGACGCTGATCCCCAGTTTCGCCATCGCATCGCGATTGTAGGTCAGCGCCATTTCCGACCCTTTGTTTTGCCGATCGGAGTTCACATCGGCCAGTTCGGGCAGTTTGCTCAGGGCATCACGGATTTTCGGCTCCCAGGTGCGCAGATCGCCAAGATCGTCAGACAACAGGCTGAACTGGTAGCCGGCGTTCGCTTCGCGCCCGCCGGTGCGGATATCCTGCACCGACATTAAAAACAGGTTGGCGCCCGGTTCCTGCGACAGTTTGCTTCTCAGGCGGCTGATGACCTGCTGGGCGCTGACATGACGTTCGGATAGCGGCTTGAGGGAAATAAACATCGAACCGCTGTTGGTGCGCGATCCGCCGGTAAAGCCGGTCACGTTATCCACGGCGGGATCGTTGTGAACGATAGTCATAAAGTCCTGGAGTTTCCCCTTCATCGCCTGAAAGGAAATGCTTTGGTCCGCCTGAATGAACCCCATAAGCCTGCCGGTATCCTGCTCAGGGAAGAAGGTCTTCGGAATGCTGATATACAGCCAGACATTCAGCGCCACCGTTCCCAATAGCAGCACCAATACCCAGCGGGCATGGTTGAGCGCCCACTTGAGCGAACGCCCATACTGCTGCTGCACGGCCATGATGACACGGCTGAAACCGCGGCGGCGCGGTTGGCTGCGTTTGGGCGCGGCGCGGAGCAACCGGGCGCACATCATCGGGGTCAGCGTGAGCGAAATCAGCAGGGAAATCATGATCGCCACCGACAGCGTGACGGCGAACTCCCGGAATAGCCGGCCTTCCAGACCCTCCATCAACAACAGCGGAATGAAAACGGCGACCAGCGAAAGACTCATCGACAGTACGGTGAAGCCCACTTCGCGGACCCCTTGCAATGAGGCTTGCAGCGGCTTCATGCCCGCCTCAATGTGGCGGGCAATATTTTCCAGTACCACAATGGCGTCATCCACCACAAAACCGGTGGCGATGGTGAGCGCCATCAACGTCAGGTTATTCAGACTGAACCCGCACAAATACATGGCGGCAAAAGTCCCGATCAGGGAAACCGGCACCGCGATCGCGGGAATGAGCGTGGCGCGGCCGGAGCGCAGAAACAGGAACACCACCAGAATGACCAGCGCGACAGCAATCACCAGCGCTTGCTCCACCTCGGCCAGCGAAGCGCGGATGGTGGGTGAGCGATCCTGTGCGACATCAAGTTGAATCGATGCCGGCAGGCTGGCGCGCAGTTCAGGCAAGGCGGCGCGGATAGTATCCACGGTCTTGATGATATTGGCGTCGGACGTGCGGCGGATAACCACCAGAATGGCGGGTTTGGCATTAACCATCCCGGCGTTACGCACGTCCTGCACTGAATCTTCAACGGTTGCCACGTCGCTCAGTCGTACCGCCGCCCCGTTGCCGTAGTGGATGATCAGCGGCTTGTAGGCATCAGCGGTCTTCAATTCATCGTTGGTCTGTATCTGCCAGTTCTGCTGGTGGTTTTCAATATTGCCCAGCGGCTGGCGCACATTCGCCTGACTGATGGCCTGCCGCACGTCATCCAGCGAAATACCCTGATTAAACAGCGCGCTCGGATTGAGCGCGACACGTACGGCGGGCAGCGAACTGCCGCCAATCGAGACATCGCCCACGCCTTCCATCTGGGAAATTTTCTGCGCCAGCCGGGTCGAGGCAAAATCATAGAGCCGTCCCTGATCGTAGGTTTCCGAGGTCAGCGTCAGGATCATAATGGGCGCATCGGAAGGGTTCACCTTCCGGTAAGTCGGGCGGCTCGCCATGCCGGACGGCAACAGATTCTGAGCGGCATTGATCGCGGCCTGCACATCACGGGCGGCCCCGTTGATATCCCTGTCGAGGTTGAACACCAGGATAATGCGGGTACTGCCGAGCATACTGCTGGAGGTCATTTCGCTGATGCCGGCAATCCGGCCCAGCGAACGCTCCAGGGGCGTGGCGACCGAGGAGGCCATGGTTTCCGGCGAGGCGCCCGGCAGCGAAGCGCTGACCGAGATAACCGGAAAATCCACCTGCGGCAGCGGGGAAACCGGCAGCAGGCGAAATCCGATGACGCCGCAAATGGCGATCGCCAATGTCAGCAGCGTGGTGGCAACGGGCCGATGAATAAACAGGGCCAGGAATTTCACTCGGTTTCTTCCCCCTGACGCGGCACGCGGCGGAAATGTTGCGACAGGCTGTCAAACAGCAGATAAATCACCGGCGTGGTGAACAGGGTCAGAATCTGGCTCATCACCAGACCGCCAACCATACAGATCCCTAGCGGCTGGCGTAACTCCGCGCCCACGCCGGTGCTCAGCATCAGCGGCAGGGCGCTGAGCAAGGCCGCCAGCGTGGTCATCAGGATCGGTCGAAAACGCAGCAGACAAGCCTGATAGATGGCGTCATAGGGTTTCATCCCCTGTTCCCGCTCGGCGGCCAGCGCGAAGTCGATCATCATGATGGCGTTCTTCTTCACGATGCCGATCAATAAAATGATGCCGATAATGGCAATCACATCCAGTTCGCTGCCTGCCACCATCAGCGCCAGCAAAGCGCCGACCCCGGCGGTGGGCAAGGTTGAGAGAATGGTCACCGGGTGGATGAAGCTTTCATACAGCACGCCAAGCACAATATACATGGCGACCACGGCCGCCGCGATCAACCAGACCGTGCTGCCCAGCGCCGACTGAAACGCCAGCGTACTGCCCTGAAAACGGGTGGTGATATCCGCGGGCAGATCCATTAACTGCTCTGCCTGCGTGATGGCGTCCACGGCCTCTCCCAGCGAGTAGTCGGGGTTGACGTTAAAGGAGATCGTGCTGGCGGGAAATTGATCGATGCGGTTGATCGCCAGCGCGCCCTGACGCGCCTCTATGGTCGCGATACTGCTGAGCGGAATGGCGGCGCCGTCGCTGCTGATTAACCGCACGTCGTTCAGCGCGTCCAGTGCGTTGTGGTTGGTGGCGGCGTTATTGTCCGTATTGTGTTCCAGCACCACGCGATACTGGCTGGCCTGGGTATAAATCGTGGAAATCAGGCGCTGACCGAAAGCGTTGTACAGGGCGTTGTCAACCTGCGACATGGTAATCCCCAGGCGGCTGGCGCTGTCGCGGTTGACGTTGACAAAGGCGACCGGCGCCCGATCCTGCCAGTCGCTGCTGACGTCTTGCAACTGCGGCAGTTTTTGCAGTTCCGCCATAAGCTTGGGCACCCACAGGCTTAGCGCGTCCAGCGACAGGGTCTGCAACGTAAACTGATATTGCGTGCGGCTGATCTGCGTATCGATGGTCAGATCCTGAACCGGTTGCAAATAAAGCCGAATGCCGGGGATCTGGGCGGTCTGCTGTTGCAGCCGGGCAATGATGTCGGGAATGCGTTCGCTGCGCGCGTTGAGCGGTCGCAGGTTGATCTGTAGACGGCCGCTGTTGAGCGTCGCATTGGTGCCGTCGACGCCCACGAAGGAGGAGACGCTCTGCACCGCCGGATCTTTCATGATGATCGAGGTCACCTGCTGCTGGCGGTCGGCCATATTACGAAACGAGACCGACTGCGGCGCCTGCACCGTTCCCTGAATAATACTGTTGTCCTGTACCGGAAAAAATCCTTTGGGTATCCACAGGTAGAGCAGGATGGTCATCAGCAAGGTGGCTAACGCGACGCCCAGCGTCAGCCACGGGTGATTCAGCACGATACGCAGATAACGGCCGTAAGCCTCCACCAGCCGGGTGAAGAATCGCTCGCTGGCGCGGGTAAAACGGTTCTGCTTGTGCGGTGACTGAGGGCTGAGCATACGCGCGCACATCATGGGGGTGAGCGTGAGCGAGACAAACGCTGAAATCAGAATGGCGACGGCCAGTGTAATGGCGAATTCACTGAACAGACGACCAATAATGTCACCCATAAACAGCAGCGGGATCAGCACGGCTATCAGCGAAAATGTCAGCGAGATGATGGTAAAACCGATTTCCCCGGCCCCTTTCAACGCCGCATTGAGCGGTTTTTCCCCTTTTTCGATGTAGCGGGAGATGTTTTCAATGACCACGATCGCATCATCCACCACAAAGCCGGTGGCAATGGTGAGCGCCATTAGCGTCAGGTTGTTGATGGAAAAACCGAGAAAATAGAGGGCGGCGAAGGTGCCCATCAGCGACAGCGGCACCACGATGCTTGGGATCAGCGTGGCGACGGCGTTACGCAAAAACAGATAAATCACCATCACGACCAGCGCGATTGCCAGCAGCAGCTCGAACTGTACGTCTTTGACTGACGCCCGGATGTTGGTGGTGCGATCGGTCAGCGTGACGACATCAACCGATTTCGGCAGGCTGGCGATCAATCCCGGCAACATGTTGCGGATACTGTCGGCGGTGGTGATGACGTTGGCGCCCGGTTGTCGCTGAATGTTGATAATGATGGCCTGCTGGCGGTTGGCCCAGGCAGCCAGATGGGTGTTTTCCGCAGCCTGCTCAATGATGGCGACGTCACGCAGGCGTACCGGCGCATCGTTACGCCAGGCGACGATAAGTTGCCGATAGTCCTCGACGGATTTCATCTGATCGTTGGCGGACAGCGTGACGGAGCGCGTCGGGCCGTCGAGACTGCCTTTCGCGGAATTGACGTTGGCGGCGGCGATGGCGGTGCGAATCGTTTCGCTGGTGAGCCCATAAGCCGCCAGCGCGGGCGCGTTCAGTTTCACCCGGACGGCGGGACGTTGCCCGCCCGCCAGCGAAACCAGACCGACGCCGGACACCTGCGAAATTTTCTGCGCGATGCGATTATCGACCATATCCTGCACCTGCGTCATCGGCATGGCGCTGGAGGTGACCGCCAGCGTCATGATCGGCGGATCGGCCGGATTCACCTTGCTGTAGGTTGGCGGATAGGGCAGGTCGGTGGGCAGCAGGTTGGTTGCCGCATTAATGGCGGCCTGAACATCTTGCTCCGCGATATCCAGCGACAGTTCCAACTGGAATTGCAGGGTGATGACCGACGCCCCACCTGAACTCTGGGTCAACATCTGTTTCAGCCCGGACATCTGACCGAACTGACGTTCCAAGGGCGCGGTAATCGCCGAGGTAATCACCTCGGGGCTGGCGCCGGGATAAAGTGTGACTACCTGAATCGTCGGGTAATCGACTTCCGGCAAGGCCGAAACGGGCAGTGCGCGGTAGCCGATGATCCCCGCCAGCAGGATGGCGACCATAAGCAGCGTGGTGGCGACCGGACGCAGTATAAAAAGCCGTGATGGGCCGCCGCCACTGGCTGGCGCGTTAGCTGGCATCAGGATTTCTCCCCGGTGAGAACCGGTGTTTTCTCTGTTTGGGCCGAGGGCAGCACCTCGACTTTCGCCCCGTCCGTCAGGCGGTCAATGCCATCGGTCACCACCTGCACGTTGGCATCCAGACCTGCGGTAATCACGATTTGCTGACCGTATTGAATGCTGGTCGTCACCAGCCGTTTGCTGACTTCCCGCTTATCGTTGAGTATCCAGACGAAACGTCCTTCGTTCCCCATTTGCACGGCGGCAGTCGGGGCGATCACGGCGTTTTGCAGCGTATCCACCTTCATGCGGATATTAACGAACTGATTAGGAAACAGCGCATCGTCCAGATTTTCAAAGCGTGCTTTGAGCTTGATGGTGCCGGTGGTGGTATCGATCTGGTTGTCCATGCTAAGCAGGCTGCCCTGCGACAGCTTTTCCTGATTGGCGCGGTCCCAGGCTTCGACGATCGGCGGTTGCTCTGATTTCTGCGCGTTCAGAATGGTGGCAATCTCGCCTTCCGGCACGGTGAACACCACATCGATAGGGTGGGTTTGCGTGATCACGACAAGCCCGTTGGTATCGCTGCTGGTAATGTAATTGCCTGCGTCAACCTGCTTTAGCCCGACCCGGCCGCTGATTGGCGCGGTAATCTTGCTGTAGGCCAACTGGAGTTCCGCACTGGCAACCGCGCCTTCATCCGCTTTAAGCGCCCCTTCCGCCTGGCGCACCTGCGCGGTCTGCGCATCCAGCTCCTGGCGGGAGATGAGGTTGGTTTTTACCAGTTGCTGATAGCGGGATAGATCCTGACGGGCGTTTGCCAGCGCCGCCTGATCTTTCGCCAATTGTCCCTGTGCCTGAGTCAGTTCAACCTGAAAAGGACGCGGATCGATCTCGGCCAGTAAGTCCCCCGCCTTTACCTGCTGACCTTCCTGAAAGTGCAGGGCCATCAGTTCACCGTTCACCCGGCTGCGGAGGGTCACCGTGTTGGCGGCGGTCACCGTGCCGAGGCCGGAAAGGTAGTAGGGAACTGAGGCCGATTGCGTCAGCGCGACCTGTACGGGCGGCAATGTCTGCATGGCCGCAGGTCGGCTGCCGCTATTTTTCGTGGTCTGGGGTTGATTGACGTGACGCCACAGCAGGGCCGCAATAATGATGGCGGCAATGGGTATTAACAGACGTGAGAGGCGTTTGGCATTCATAATAGTGGACTAATTTCTCCAGATTGCGCCGAGAATGGCTCAGGTTCCATAAATAGCAAGACGCTATATAAAACCACTGATCATACTAGTTTAAACAGTACATACCGGATAAAAATGAAGGAAATATGGAAGATGTGTCAGGGTTTGTAGGCCGCGCGCTGGCCGCAACCTGACGCGGTTCCGCCCTCCTACCGCGATGCACCAAAGGAGTGGCGCGCAGCCCGCTTAGGATGCATTACGCCGAGAAAAATGAACCTTTATGCAACGTTATGGATTGACCTGGCTAACCTGCATCCCGCTTAAAAATAGTCTATAGACATATTTCTTCTGATTTTCTGCCAGCGCACTATGGTGGTGTAAAACGGTTTTTTTATACTTAATATCAATGATATTAATGAATTTATCTTCATTTCCTGAATAATTTTCGCATCAGTTGAGTCTGGCAATAAAATGTGTACGCCGCCAGAAAAACAAGATGGCATAAAATGTGCTTAAAATTTAAAAGTTACCTAATATGCAACTTGAGAATCAGCGATGTCCTCTGTACTTCCTGTGAGCGAATTTGAGAAAGATCAGCATACCCCTGCCGGCGCTGACTTCAATGTCGGCATACGTCTGCGAGCGATTCGCAAAGCGAAAGGTATGCGTATTGAGGATGTCGCTGAGCAAGTTGGCGTCAGTAAATCTTTTATCAGCCGCCTTGAGCGTAACGTGGCTCAAGCCTCCATCGCCACGTTGTTGCGTGTCTGCGAGGTGGTGGGCATTACGCCGTCAAAACTGTTTGATCCCCCTTCGACAAATTTTGTGCCTGCCGGTCAGGGAACCCCGATCAGTCTCGGTGGCGAAAAGATGCGGGAATATTTAATCAGCGGCGCCGGCAATGAAGAAATGATGGTGTTGTTGTCTGAAATTGATCCTCTCGGGGGGTCTGGAGCGGAGCCTTATACCCTGAAAGCGGCGGCGGATATGGTGCATGTTCTCAGCGGCAGCCTTGAGATCGTGGTTGAAGAACAGCGGTATTTATTGGCGAAGGGCGACACGCTGACGTTCAATCCTTCCTTGCCCCATGTCTGGCATAACAACTCCACCACGGAAATCTGTACCGCTATCTGGGTCATCGTGCCGCCCCCGAGGGGAAATTAAGCCCGGCGGCAAAGGCCGAGGCAACGGCGAACCCGTGATTATCAAATCTGTGCTTGTCTTGATCTGATGTTTTAAAACCCACCACACCAGAGGATGTAATGATGAAAATATCAAAAATACTGTTGGCAATCGCGGCCCTGGGGCTTGCTGGCTCGGTTTTTGCGGCTGATGGGAAAGTGACTATCGCTACCGATGCGACATTCCCGCCGTTTGAGTCGGTGGACGCGTCAGGCAAGCTTGTCGGCTACGATATCGATCTGGCCGAAGCAATATGCCAAGCCGCCGAGCTTGAGTGCAATATTATCAACGCGCCCTGGGATGGCATGATCCCCGGCCTGATTAACCGCAAATACGATGCGTTGATCTCTCAACTGACGGTGACCGAGGCCCGCCGCAGGGTGATGGCGTTCAGCGATATTTATCAGCATCCGGTATTTCGTTTTGTGGCGCGTAAAGGCGCTATCACCGATACCAGCCCTGAAGGACTGAAGGGGAAAGTGATTGCGGTGCAGACCGGTACGCCGATGGATGCCTACGTATCAAAAAACTACCGGCAGAGCATTATCAAACGCTATGACGGCGGCAGCGCTCCCTATCTTGAGCTTACCGCAGGCCGTGCCGACGTGCACATGAGCTACGAAGCACAGATTGTCAGTAGCTTTCTGGAAAAGGAAAACGGCAAAAACTATGCGTTGGTCGGCCCGCGTCTGACCGGAAAAGATGCGCCTGAATTCGGTGAGGGAGTGGCGATCGCCATTAATAAAAACAACACGGCGTTGCTGAATAAAATCAATCAGGGGTTAGCCAAGGTGCGGGCCGACGGCCAGTTGGATGCGCTGAACAAGAAATACTTTCCTGCTGAGTGACCGATATGTCAAGCGACTACTTCTTCATGGTTCTGGATGCAGGCTGGGTAACAATCCAACTGGCATTGTTAGCCCTGCTGTTGGCGGTGGTTCTCGGCCTGCTGTGCGCATTGGGTAAACAGTCCGGCAATCGCTGGCTGAATTATATGATTGCGCCCTATACCTTGCTGGCCAGGGGAATTCCGGATCTGGTGTTGATGTTGCTGGTATTTTATAGCCTGCCCGCATTGCTTAATAACATAATAGGGCAGCTTGGCGGTGGTCATCATCTTGAGTTCAGCCCGTTTATGGCGGGCTTTATCACTCTCGGCCTTATTTTTGGCGCCTATATGACGGAAACATTCCGCTACGCGCTGATGAATATTCCCTATGGTGAAATTGAAGCCGCCCATGCCTTCGGTTTTAGCCCATTCAAAACGTTTTGCAGAATTATCCTGCCGCAAATGATCCGCCTGGCGCTGCCCGGTTTTACCAATAATTGGCTGGTATTGGTGAAAGCCACCGCTCTGGCTTCCCTGCTCGGGCTGGAAGATATTATGTTCCGCGCCAAAGGCGCGGCGGAGTCGACCGGCCAGCCGTTTACCTTTTATTTGCTGGCCGGCGGTTTTTACCTGGCGATTACGCTGCTGTCGGTGTTAATGCTGACGTGGCTGGGGCAACGTTACGCGTTGGTTGTCCGGGAGGCGGGACAATGAACTGGGGCGTGATTGCCGAGAATTTCGCGCTGTATGCCCATGGCGCCGGGCTCACGCTGCTGCTGACTTTTTTATCGCTGGGCGTCGGTTTCTTCCTCTCACTGGCCCTGGCGCTGGCTCGTAACGGCGCTCCCAAAGCGATCCGTGGCGTGATTGCGCTGTATACCCTGATATTTCGCGGTACGCCGTTACTGATCCAGTTATTCCTGATTTACTACGGGCTGGCCCAGTTTGATCTACTGCGCGCCAGCGTACTGTGGCCCTGGCTATCCAGCCCGTTGGTCTGCGTATTGCTGGCGTTTGTGCTCAACACCACGGCTTATACCACGGAAATTTTTGCTGGCGGCCTGCGCCATTTGCCCGCCGGTGAAATCGAAGCGGCCAAAGCCTTTGGTATGTCGTCTCCTGTGGTGGTGAGACGCATTTTATTACCGGCGATGCTGACGCGTTCGCTTTCGTTATACGGCAATGAAACCATCATGATGCTGCATGCCACCTCGCTGGCAAGCACCGTCACGCTGATGGAAATCACCGGAGTGGCGCGCAATATCAGCCTGAATTATTACATTCAGTTTGAGCCCTATGTCGCCGCTGGCGTGATTTATCTGATTCTGACCTTGCTGCTGGTTGCCGTGTTCCGCTATGCCGAGAAACGTTATGCCGGCTATCTGAAGTCACCACGCGGCTAATACTTTTTCCGCTTATTGAGGTTGATATGAAAAGTAAAAGGCAGTTTGATTTATGGGGGATTCCGTTCGATGGCGAATCTACCCTGGGTTGGCCTGGTTCGCGTTATGCGCCTGCGCGAGTGCGTGAATGCGCGCGCTGGATCAACATGCGTATTCAGCAAGGGAAAATTTACTGCCTGGAAACCGATACCGAGATGGACGTCGGGGAACAACTGCTGATCGACCGGGGCGATGTGAAGGTTATCCCCAACGATACCCTGAAAACTTTCGCTGCCACCTGTGAAGCCGTCAGTGCCTCGATTGAACGTGGACACGTCCCTATCATGATCGGCGGTGACGACAGCCTGCTATTCCCGGTGGCGAAGGGCGTACATGATTCCCTGCCGGGGCGAATTGGCATTATTCACTTCGACGCGCACCTGGATTTGATGGATGAAAGTGAGCGGCAGGGGCGTCACAGCCAATCAAGCGGTATGCGCCGTTCACTGGAACTGGATCGTATTGCGCCCACGGATTGTATTCAGGTGTGTGAACGTCACTTTAATTTCCCCGCGTCAGGTCAGTTCAAGCATGAGCATGATTTAGTGCATCTTTCCGCCCGGGAAGTGTTGAAGCTGGGGCCGGAGGCGACGGTTGAACGTATTCTGGATCGGGTAAAACACGCCGATCATCTGTTCCTGTCATTTGATATTGATTCGGTCGATCCCGCTTATGCACCAGGCGCCGGTGCGCATGAACCCGGCGGTATCAGTTCCGATCAGGCATTGCATATGGTGGCGATGCTGGCTCAGCACTGCGCGGCAATGGCGATTACCGAAGTCAATCCGACGAAAGATGTGGGCGATATGACGTCGACGCTGGCCGCTTATCTGGCCTTTACTTTCGCGGTGTACGGCAGTCAGGCGCAATAGCGAATCGTTCAGGGATAAACCGGGAACAGCGTATTCCCGGTTTATCCATCGTGTTACAGCACCAACCCTGCAATGGACGCGGAAAGAATACTCACCAGCGTTGAGCCGTAAACCAGCTTCAGGCCAAAGCGGGAAACCACGTTTCCTTGCTGTTCATTCAGACCTTTAATCGCGCCGGCGATAATACCGATCGATGAGAAGTTGGCGAAAGAGACCAGGAACACGGACAGGATACCCACGCTGCGCGGCGACAGGGTATCCGCCACTTTTTGCAGTTCCAGCATGGCCACGAATTCGTTGGAAACCAGTTTGGTCGCCATGATGCTGCCAACCTGCAAGGCTTCATGGGAAGGAATACCCATAATCCAGGCCAACGGGTAGAACGCGTAGCCGAGGGTTTCCTGGAAGCTTACGCCGAAGACGGCGCTGAAAATGGCGTTAATGGCGGCGATCAGGGCAATAAAGCCAATCAGCATGGCGGCAACGATAACCGCGACCTTGAAACCGGCCAAAATGTATTCGCCCAGCATTTCAAAAAAGCTTTGCCCTTCGTGCAGGTTACCTAACTGAAGCTCTGGCTCGTCGTCCACGGTGTAAGGGTTGATAAGTGATAGCACGATAAAGGTGCTAAACATATTCAGGATCAGTGCGGCAACCACGAACTTGGCATCCAGCATGGACATATAAGCGCCGACGATGGACATGGAAACCGTCGACATGGCGGTGGCGGCCATGGTGTACATGCGTTTTTCGGACATCTTGCCCAGAATGTCTTTGTAGGCGATGAAGTTTTCGGACTGGCCGAGAATCAGTGAACTGACGGCGTTGAAAGATTCAAGTTTCCCCATGCCGTTCACTTTGGACAGTACCGTACCGATCAGGCGAATGATGATGGGCAGCAGTTTGATGTATTGCAAAATCCCGATCAGCGCGGAAATGAAGACGATAGGGCAAAGCACTTTGAAGAAGAACGAAACCAGGTTCTTTTCACTGTTGACCATATCACCGAAGACGAAGTCCGTTCCCTGACCGGCGAATTCGAGCAGTTTATCGAAGAGCGACGCGACCCCTTTTACCGCACCCAGCCCGATATTCGAGTAGAGGAAAAAATAGGCAAGCAGAATTTCAACAACCAGCAGTTGGATAATAAAACGAATGCGGATGCTTTTACGATCCTGGCAAACCAGTAGCGCGAGAGCTGCAACCACAATCAACGCCAAAATAAATTGCGCAATATGGGATAGGGACATGTTGGCTCCAGATATGAGGCAGACCAAGTTTTCCACGCCATTCTATGTAACATGTACATTAAAAATGAGATGGAGAACTCAAAACCGCAATTATATCTTTGGCGGGCCACTAAACTAAATGGCGCATCTTGTTATTAGGGCGCTTTTGTTCATTCATTATTCTGATGGCACCCTTGACGGCGATATTTGCATCAATAAAAGCGCGTTAACCCTGTCAGATTCGTCCAGTGCCATTCAGACAGGGTGACGCCACGCTTTGCGCTACCTTTTATTTTGCGGCGGCGCGCCGACGGAATGGCGGCGAACCAATGTGGGGATGAAGATATTGGTGGTTTTTGGGTGCGGCGTCCCCTCGGAGAGCGCCACGGCCAGCTCCGCCGCGTGCATGGCCATCGCTGTAACCGGATAATGTATGGTGGTTAACCGCGGGCGCAGATAACGGGCGAGCAGGACATCATCAAACCCCACCACGGACATATCCTGCGGCACGCTGATACTGTTATCGCTCAGCACCGACAGGGCGCCGGCCGCCATCGCGTCGTTGTAGCACACTATTGCCGTCATATTCCCGCCGCGGCTGAGCAATTCGGTCATCGCTGATTCGCCGCCCGACTCATCCGGTGATGCCCGTGCAATCAGGCGTTCATCCGGCGCGATACCGTGCTCATGTAAGGCATCGATATAGCCTTGCAGACGATCGAATGCGTCGGAAATCTGGTGGTCCGAGCAGAGAAAACCGATTTTCTGATGTCCCTCCTGAATCAAATGGCGGGCGGATAGCCACGCACCGTAGCGGTCATCCAACGCGACACAACGAGAGTCATAACCCGGCAGCGTACGATTGATCAACACCATGTCAGGAATATGCCCCATTAACGCCGCCAGTTCCTGATCGGGAATCATCTTGGCGTGCACCACCAATCCGGCGCAGCGATGACGAATCAACTGCTCGATCGCCTTTTTCTCCCGATCGGCATTGTGATAGCCATTACCGATGAGCAGGAATTTTCCTGTCGTCTGCGCGAAATGCTCCACGGATTTTACCATGGCGCCGAAGAAGGGATCGGAAACATCTGCGACCACAATGCCAAGCGTTTTAGCACGTTGGTGGGCAAGGGCGCTTGCATTTGCATTGGGATGATATTGTAACTCCGCCATTGCTTTATGCACGGCGTCGCGTGAAGCGCTGCTGGCTTTCGGGGAGTCATTGATGACCCGGGAAACCGTCGCAACGGAGACGCCTGATAGACGAGCGACATCCTTTATTGTTGCCATTAAGCATTCCTGAACGGTGAAATGCGTTGTCGTGTGACATAAACGCCAGAGATTTTTATGATTTATATTCCTTTTTCCTTGAAGTCGCCGCAGGCCACTCCAATGAATTTAGGTATATAGCCCAATCCACAGGTTAAAAAGAAGAAATAGGTACGTTGTCGAGTCTAAATGTCCGATTTTTTATTAATGTTACCTATTCCTCCTCTTTTCGCGGTATTGGGATCGTACTTATGTGATCGGCAGCAACAATTGCGTTTGACAGCCGCTTTCCAAACGGTATGCCGAGGTTTAAATTTAGGGTAACCGATTACACCTAAATGATAAATTAATGAGGTTGTTTTCACGGACGCTGCCGCGCTGAGGATATCCGTGGTTTCCTTTTTGTGAAACTGATTACACCTTGTTGGGCCGTTAGCGCATCCGTCCTATTTTCCTGACAAAAGCGATGGCGTGGGACATCCGGGCAGACGGCTGACATCCGCGCTCATACCGGGTTTATGTCACGTTTTGGGGGAATGATCTTATGCTGTTTGAACCAACCGAACATCCGCACCGCCGTTTTAACCCGTTGAAAGGAGACTGGGTGCTGGTGTCGCCACATCGGGCCAAACGCCCGTGGCAAGGGCAGCAGGAAGCGCCCGATCGCAATACCCCGCCGTCCTATGACCCGGCCTGCTACCTGTGCGCGGGCAACAGCCGGATTACCGGCGACATTAATCCGCCGTATCAGGGAACGTTCGTTTTTACGAACGATTTTTCCGCCTTGATGGAAGATACACCGACGGTGCCTTTCAGCAACGATCCGCTGTTTCGCGTTGAGCGGGCCAGGGGCGTCAGTCGCGTAATCTGCTTCTCGCCCGATCACGGTAAAAGTTTGCCTGAGCTATCCCTGCCTGCGCTGAGAGAGGTGATCAACACCTGGAGCCAGCAAACATCGGCATTGGGAGAGCGTTATTCATGGGTTCAGGTTTTTGAAAATAAAGGCGCGATGATGGGTTGTTCCAATCCGCATCCGCACGGACAGGTATGGGCCAACGATTTTTTACCGAATGAAGCGCAGTGTGAAGATCGGCGACAGCGTGACTACTTAGCTCAATATGTTTCACCGCTGCTGTTGGACTATGCCCGGCGCGAACGGGCGGAGGGAACGCGTCTGGTGGTGGAAACGGAATGTTGGCTGGCGGTTGTCCCTTATTGGGCGTCCTGGCCGTATGAGACCTTGCTGCTGCCCAAGTTTGCCGTACAACGGCTGCCGCAACTGAACGATGGCCAGCGAGACGATCTGGGTGTGGCGTTGAAAAAACTGACCAGCCGTTATGACAATCTGTTCCAGTGTTCATTTCCCTATTCGATGGGGTGGCACGGCGCGCCCTTTAACGGCCAGGACAATGCTCACTGGCAACTGCACGCTCACTTTTATCCTCCGCTATTGCGTTCCGCCAGCGTGCGCAAGTTTATGGTCGGCTATGAAATGCTGGCCGAGGCGCAGCGCGATTTGACGGCAGAGCAGGCCGCTGAACGTCTGCGCAGCGTTAGCGATATTCATTTTCGTGAGCAAATTTGAGGTCATTTTATGAGCCGCATCGATTCTCTGCGACAGTCTGTCGAATCCGTTTTTGCCGGGATGTTCGGCTATGCGCCGGACGTCAGTGTCCAGGCGCCTGGTCGGGTTAACCTGATTGGCGAACATACCGACTATAACGATGGTTTTGTTTTGCCCTGCGCGATTGACTATCAGACGGTGATCGCCGCCGCCGTGCGGCAGGACAGCCTGGTGCGGGTGGCGGCGATAAACTGCCATAACCAGCAGGACGAGTTCGATCTTGCCTATGACATTGAACGTCATCCTGAATACACGTGGGCCGACTATGTGCGGGGAACCGTCAAGTTTTTACGGGCGCGCGGATTGCCGCTCAGCGGTATGGATATGGTGATTTTAGGGAATGTGCCGTCGGGCGCGGGTCTGAGTTCTTCGGCTTCGCTGGAGGTGGCGATCGGTCAGACGTTCAAAACATTGAACAGCCTGAATGTGAGTCAGTTGGAGCTTGCTCTGGTGGGGCAGCAGGCTGAAAACGCGTTCGTGGGCTGTCGCTGCGGCATCATGGATCAGTTTATTTCCGCGCAAGGGCGGGCGGGCCATGCGCTGCTGATCGACTGCCGCTCTCTGGAAGGACGCGCGGTACGGATGTTGGCGGGCGTGGACGTGCTGATTGTCAATTCCAACGTGCGCCGCGGTCTGGTGGACAGTGAATACAACACCCGCCGCCGGCAGTGTGAAGCGGCGGCGGGTCATTTTGGCGTCAAGGCGCTACGCGATCTTTCTCTGCCGCAATTTGAGGCGGGCGCGGCGGGTCTTGATCCGCTGGCGTTCAAGCGCGCCCGGCATGTCATTACGGAAAACCGGCGCACACTGGAAGCCGCTGATGCGCTGTCGCGTCAGGATGCGAAACGTTTGTTCAGGCTGATGGCGGAATCGCACGTCTCCATGCGCGATGATTTTGAAATCACGGTGCCGCAGATCGATGCGCTGGTTGCGCTGATTCAAGACTATGTCGGCAAGCGTGGGGGCGCGAGGATGACCGGCGGTGGTTTTGGCGGCTGTGTGGTGGCGCTGATCCCATCGGCGCTCACGGATGAGGTGGTTCAGGTAATTGAACGCGAATATCCGGCCCGCACCGGCTTAACCCCCGCGATTTATCCGTGTCAGCCTTCCGATGGGGCTGGGAAACTGCGTTAAGATTAAGCCCTGATTTTGGCGTAACGTGGCTGATGCCTGTCATGGTAATAAAAATACCGTCGCCAGACCCAGAAAAATAAAAAATCCGCCGGTATCGGTGATCGCCGTGATCAGCACGCTGGACCCCACCGCAGGGTCGCGCCCAAGCGCCATCATCGACAGGGGAATCAGTACGCCCATCAGCGCCGCCAGCAGCAGGTTGAGCAAGATGGCCAGCATCATCACACCGCCCATGGCGGCATCACCGTACAGTGCATAGGTCACGACACCCATAACTGATCCCCATACCGCGCCGTTGACCAGCGCCACGCCCAGTTCTTTCAGCAACAGGTAGGACTTTTTGCCATGTTCTAACTGGTGCAGGGCCAATGCCCGGACAATCAGGGTTGTCGTCTGATTGCCTGTGTTGCCTCCGATACCGGCGACAATGGGCATCAGCGTCGCCAGCGCCACCAGATGGGCGAGCGTATCTTCAAACAGGCCGATGACGCGTGAGGCGATCAGCGCGGTACACAGATTGATGGCCAGCCAGATCCAGCGGCTCCGCACCGCTTTGTAGACCGGTGCGTAGACATCTTCGGAAGGGGCTAATCCCCCTGAACGGCGCAGATGGCTGTCGCTTTCTTTATTCACCACGTCCACAATATCTTCAACCGTCAGGCGTCCCATCAGTTTGCCTTTGCTATCGACGACGGCGGTGGAAATCAGGTTGTAACGTTCAAATGCGCCTGCCGCTTCTTCAAGGCTATCTTCGGGCTGAAACATCAGCGGATGGGTTTCCATTACCGTCGAAACCGGCGTTTGAGGCGAGTGCAGTAAAATATCGGCCAGAGAGAGCTCACCAACCAGGGTATTCTTTCGATCGGTAACGAACAGCTTATCAGTGGCGTCGGGGATGGATTTGCGATAACGCAGGTAGCGCTGAACCGTGGCCAGCGTCACATCGGCACGGACGGTGAGGAGTTTAAAATCCATCAGATAGCCGATGCAATCTTCGTCGTAGTTGATGGCTTTCTGTAGTTGCGCCCGCTGCCTGGTTTCCAGCGCGGTCAATATTCTCCCCAGCAGATGGCGGGGCAAGCGACGTGATAGCTGCGCCTGTTCATCCACATCCAATATGCGCACGGCTCTGAGGATTTCTTTATCCTTCATGTCGTTGATCAGGTCGTCAGAAATGTTATCCGACACCTCAATCAACACGCGTCCGCGTTTTTCTATGGGGATCAGACGCCATAACGCCAGACGTTCATCATGCGGCAATGATTCCAGAAGATCGGCAAGGTCGGCGGCGTGTAATTCGGCGATCAACAGGCAGATTTCGGCTGTTTGATCGATCAGGGCCTTGTTTTCTTTGTCCCTATCGCGGGGCCGCCGGCTGATAATGTCTTCAACCAGCGCCCTGTTTTCCAATAATAGAAGTGAGATACGCCGCCGCTGGGCGCTGAGCTTTTTTACTGTCGACATGAGTGATTTCCGCTTTATATATTGGAATTCCCGGCCTGTTTTTTATTTCCGTTGTCTTGTCTTTGACGTTTATGCAGAGGTATCACATGGAGCGCGTAACCCAGTGAATCTCCATTCATGAATAAATGTAGCGCAAAATCAGAGAATTAAGAATATCCGAGTTTCGATGGCGTAGGGGGATCGGAATGATGACATGATGTAGGTCGCCAGATAGGATATATCGCGGAAGAGGGGCGTAACAGGGCGAAAACGTAGGCGTCCTGGTTAATCACAATCAGAATATAAATGGGGCGGAGTTGGAATAGGTTTGGCGTTATTCTTTCTTATAAATTGGCACATCCCCAGCAGACGTGAAGGAGTGTTCGATACGCGGTTGTTGTTTGCTCTGATGATAAGAAAATGCGCTGACGGTGGAGTAGGCGAAACGACCTAAGAGAATGATAAAACTGATGAGTAATACGGCACGAGCAATACGGGAACCACTTCGTCGAGGGCGTATTGATATTCGTCGTTTATGGGTAAGCGTGGACATTACCGGTAAGTCTCCAGTGGAAGCGGACATTCGCTAAGGTTTATTTAGACACAAGCAGCGGAATAGGTCAATCAGTCGGGGTAAAAAAGCGGCGCCGCTTTTTCATTATCGGTAACAGACGGTAAGCTTTACTCTCTTTTTTCAGCAGAGCAGGCATCAAGTGCCGGGGGGAATCGTCACCAACAATGCTGGAAAATCGTTCGGCGCCAGCATTGTTGGCGTGGTGATCAGGCTTTTTCTTCTTCAATAATCAGTTTCCAGCCTGTCACATCCTGCCAGTATTCCTGTTCACGCTCTAAATCAAGCTGAACCAACGTGTTCTGGGCAAAGAACCCGTGCGGGAAGATCAGCGTCCAATAGCTGTCGTCCGTCACCAGCCTGAGCGTTTCCGGCGTGGTGGTCGCCTGCCGCTGGTTATTGAGCAACGTCGCCAAACGCAACACTTGCACCATCGGCAAGTACTGTTTCTTTTTAAAGAGATTCAAGCGCGGCAACTCTTCCAGCTTAATGGCCTTACGGTGCAGACGCACTATCAGCGAAAGCAGGAATTGTTGCTCCTGATTGAAGCCGGGCAGGTTGGTATTTTGCAGAATGTAGGCCGAATGGCGATGCAAGCCGCTGTGGTTGATGCTCAGCCCGACTTCATGCAGCATTGAGGCCCAGTTTAGAATGGCTTCAAGTTGCGGATGAATCAGACTTGGGTTTTGCTCCGCCCATTGCGAATACAGCCGCTCGGTGGTTTCTTTGACGCGGCGGGCCTGTTCACGATCGATATTGTAATGGCTGGCGAGGCTCTGTGCGGTGCGGATTCGGATATCCTGATGGCGGAAACGGTCTTCCATTTCATACAGCACGCCTTCACGCAGGGCGCCATCGGACAGACGAAGTTCTTTGATGGCCAGCGCGTCGAAGATGCCGCACAGAATCGCCACACCGGGAACCAGCACCGACTGACGATCTTCCGGCAAACCCGGCAGGCTCAATGAT
This sequence comes from Brenneria rubrifaciens, assembly GCF_005484945.1. Lineage (NCBI taxonomy): Bacteria > Pseudomonadati > Pseudomonadota > Gammaproteobacteria > Enterobacterales > Pectobacteriaceae > Brenneria > Brenneria rubrifaciens. The sequence goes on along the minus strand of NZ_CP034035.1, from coordinate 2,714,070 downwards.
TTAAAGTTTTTGAACTGTAAAATCTGACCGCGCAGCATCTCCAGACGCTCCGGGGTAATCAGGCCGTCTTTCTCACCCATCTCCACCAGAATTTCGTGCGTGGCCTTGATCGTACCGGACGCGCCGAGGGCGTATTGCCAGCCGTAAATACGGTATTGCCAGGCCAGTGTTTCCAGTTTTTGTGCGGCCGCTAGCCGGGCGCGTTTGAAGTTGGTTTCGCTGATTTCGCCATTAGGGAAGAACTGCTGCGCGAAGCTGACGCAGCCCATGCGTCGGCTTTCTACCAGCATCGGCTCAAAGTCTTCACCGATAACCAGTTCGGTAGAGCCCCCACCGATATCGATAACCAGTTTGCGCCCCTTTTCAGCTTGAGTATGTTCAACGCCCATAAAAATCAGACGGGCTTCTTCATGGCCCGAGATGATTTCAATCGGATAGGGGATGATGTCCGCGGCGCGGCGCAGAAATTCCTGCGCATTCGCCGCCTGACGCAAGGCATGCGTACCCACAATGGAGACGTTAAGCGCGGAAAAACCCTGTAGCCGTTCGGCGAACAGCGCCAGACAGCTCAGACCACGCTCCATGGATTCCTCACTGAGCATGTTCTGGCTATCCAGGCCATCGACCAGGTGAACCCGGTGTTTTAAACGGCTGAGCACCTGAAGCGCGCCGTTTACCACGCGGGCCACCACCATATGAAAACTGTTGGAACCCAGATCGACTGCGGCAAATTCCTGGGGTTTTACATCGTCTTTATCTTTATTCGTTAATGGCATTATTCAGGTTTATCTCCGGGTTGCTCAAGCGCCTTGATGTAATAATAGATGGCATTTTGCGCACGGACTTTACGCCGGTTGCCGCGCGCCACATAGCGGTTACTCAACTCTTTATCAACGACGCGGGCTTTCACGGTATCGCTGAACAGGATATTCAAAATTTCCAATACCCGGTTTTTCAATATAGGGTCGAGCATTTCGACTGCCACTTCAATTCGATAGTCAATATTGCGCGTCATCCAGTCGGCGGAAGAGAGGTAGACCTTCTTATCGCCGCCGTTGTGGAACACATACACGCGGTCGTGCTCCAGATAACGATCGACAATGCTGGTTACCTGTATATTTTCGCTGATGCCGGGTAAGTTCGGGATCAGCGAGCACATGCCGCGAACCAGAAGGTTGATCCTAACGCCTGCCGAGGAAGCCTGATACAACTTTTCCACCAGCCCTTTATCGACAAGATTGTTAATCTTAAGCTTTATGCCTGCCTCGATCCCCGCCTGTGCGTTGTCGATCTCTTTATCGATTAATTTATAAAGCTTGTCACGCGAGTTTTGCGGCGAAACCAGCAAGTACTCAAAAGTGACCGGGCGATAAGGGTTCTCGATGAAGTTGAATACCCGGCGTACCTCGTTGGTGATTCGCTCATCGGCGGTAATCAGCGAGTAATCGGTGTACAGGCGGGCAGTTTTTTCATTGAAGTTACCAGTGCCGATATGGGCGTAACGCACAATCTTTTCTCCCTCGCGGCGCGAGATTAAAAACAACTTCGCGTGAATTTTCAGTCCCGGCACCGAGAAGATCACATGAACGCCGGCTTCGGTCAGCCGCTTGGCCCATTGGATGTTGGCCTCTTCGTCGAATCGGGCCTGCAACTCCACGACCACGGTGACTTTCTTGCCGTTGTACGCGGCATGGATCATCGAATTGATGATACGGGAATCTTTCGCCACGCGGTAAATATTGATTTTGATAGCCAGTACGCTGGGGTCAAACGAAGCCTGCCGCAGCAGTTCCAGCACATGCTCGAAGGTATGGTAAGGATAATAAAGCAGGACATCCCGTTCGCGGATGGCGTCAAAACCATTACGGAAATGGTTGAACCAGTTGTGGCGCAGACGTGGCAACGGTTTGTTGACCAGGCTGGCGCGGCCCACATTCGGGAAGCTAATGAAGTCTTTAAAGTTATGGTAGCGGCCGCCGGGGATGACCGAGTCGTAGGAGGAGATCCCCAGTTTTTCCTGTAGCACCGTTACCATGGCGTCGGGCATATCGCGCTGATAGACAAATCGCACCGGTTCCGCGGTGAGGCGCTGTTTCAGACTGGATGACATCAATTCCAACAGGCTGGATTCCATTTCCGTCACCAGATCGTACTCCGCGTCGCGGGTCATCTTCATGGAATAGGCGTTCAGGGCGTCGTAATCGAAAAAGCCGTTGAAGATGTCATCCAGACAGTAGCGCAGAATGTTATCGATCAGGATCATGGTCTTGCGGCGGCGAGGCGCTTCCGCCGGCAGATTGACGAAACGCGGCACTTTGTCCGAGGGGATTTCCAGCAGCGCGTAATTGATTTGGTCGCCACGGATGATTTCGACCGCCAGATAGGTGTAGTCGTCTTTCAGGAACTGTACTAGATTGGTGTCGTGCAGGATCAGTATCGGCGTGATGAGCGGGCGTAAAAACTGCCTGAAGTACTCTCTTAACCACTCCTGTTGATTCGGTGAGACTTGGCGCTCGTTGACCAGGAAAATCTGGTTGCGCGCCATTTCGAGCAATAATTCGTTGTAAAGACTATCAAATATCTGGTCTGTTTTGAGTACGCGGGCCTGAATCTTTCCCAAAAGGCGGCGTAGATTACCGTCCAACCCCTGTTCTTCGTTAATCAGAATTCGCCTTTTAAGATCGGCAAAACGGACTTTGTAAAACTCATCAAGGTTGCTGGAGTAGATGCCAAGAAAGCGCATGCGCTCGATTAATGGGTTGCTTTTATCCGCCGCTTCCTGAAGTACGCGTTCATTAAAGGACAACCAACTTAACTCTTTCTCAATGTAGAGTTTGTCCTGACTCATTGTTACTCCATTCAATTAGTATGCTGAGGTCTATCCGATTATTCTTATTTCAGTAGGTTTCAAGGTGCGATGACGCCGCTTGAAAAGTTCGGCCCGTCCAGTGACCGATAGGCAACGCAACTGTAACTTGAAACACTCAATATATAACAACATTATGGCGCGCTGATGACGATAAAATCGAATACGCCCGCTGACTTACCATTGTCATATTATGAGTGTAAAGGCAACATATGTTATCCGCTTTTTCTGCGGGAGAGTAATGTATATCTCATTTTGACGGCAGACCCCTAACGGCGAGTTCAATGGCACATACAGGAAACAGATTACAGCATCGGGATCGCCATCGGGTTTTGATGGATCGTCTGACTCGCCGCGTGGTGGTGGGCGGCGGATTGCTGGTGCTGATGGCGCTGCTGTTGATTTTTTTCTATCTGCTGTATGTCGTCACGCCGCTGTTTCTTGCGCCGTCTGTCCGGGATCAAAAATCGCTGTCGCTAAACCTGAGCTACCCGGCAGTGGCGATCGGCATCAGCGATAACGGACAGACCGGGTTTCGGATCGATCGGCAAGGCTACGGCGAATTCATCTCGCTGGCGTCCGGCAAACCGGCGGCACGCATTCCTCTGGCCTCTTCCGTGGCGCAGGCGGCCGAGAGCCTTGGCGAACGGCAGATTTATGTGCTGGGCCAGTTGGATGGCAGGGTCCGCGTTGTGCAACCGGTTTTGCCGCTGCGTGATCTGCCGCCCGCCTACTGGCGATATCCGTTTGGTAAACAGCCCTTGTCGCTGGGGTTACCTGCGCAGCCGCTGCGTCGTTTGGCCGTGGCGTCCGTCGCGGAAGATCGTCTGATAGTGGCGGCGATAACCCAGGATAATCGTCTGTCGCTCACGGAAGTGGGGGAGAACGGCGTACAGCAAAAAGCGCAGGTCGCGCTTGCGAACAGAACCGTCGAGCAACTGCTGCTGACGCCGGATGGACGGCAGATTTTCCTTCTTGATGGGACGGCAATCAGCCTGTGGCAGTTTGAGTCAAATTCATTGCGGCTGCGGGAAATCCAGCGGTTGAACGTGCCGGGGCCGTTACGTCTGGCGTTATTGTCCGGCGGGCGTTCACTGCTGGTTCAGTCCGCCGATGGGCGCATCAGCCAATGGTTTGATGTGCCGACAGACAAGGGCATGCAACTGACGGAGATTCGCCAGTTCCCTGCGGCACCGGCGACATTACTGGTTGCCGAAGCGCAGCGGCGGGTATTTGCGACATTGACGGCCCAGGGGGATCTGTCGCTGTTTGCCAGCAAACAACCGGGCGCGCAGTTGACCAAAACATTGCCGCCGAATGTGCGGCAACTTGCGTTTTCCCCGCGCGGTAGAGCGATGCTGGCTGAAACGGCGCAGGGCTGGCAGGTCTGGCAGGTTGATAACCCTCATCCCGATATCGGTTGGCGCGGTTTGTGGCAAAAGCTGTGGTATGAAAACTACCCGGAACCGGATTATATCTGGCAATCCACATCGGCGGAAAACAGCTATCAGGCAAAGTTCAGTATGATGCCGCTGATGCTGGGCACCTTGAAAGCCGCGGTTTACGCCATGCTTTTCGCCACGCCGCTGGCGCTCTCGGCGGCCGTTTATACCGCCAGCTTCATGTCGCCCGCGGTGCGCCGCTGGATTAAACCCGCGATGGAGATCATGGGCGCGTTGCCTACGGTGGTGATCGGCCTGATTGCCGCCATCTGGCTGGCCCCTCATTTTGAAACCTATCTTTCCGCCATTTTGGTTATGCCGGTGCTGTGGGGGCTTACCGTACTGGGCTGCGGTTGGCTGATTGAACGCCTTCCTGCCTGCATTCATCGCGAGTTTCCCTCCGGGTGGGATGCCTTGATCCTGCTGCCCGCCATTTTCCTGACCCTGATTTTCGGCTGTTGGCTTGCCCCGATACTGGACATGTGGATATGGGGGCAGCCCTTGTACCAATGGTTGGGGGAGTGTTTTGTCCAGCGCAATACGCTGGTGGTGGGCGTCGCGCTGGGGTTTGCGCTGACGCCGCTGATTTTTTCGCTGGCTGAAGATGCGTTGTTCAGCGTACCTCCCCGGTTGAGTCAGGGATCGTTGGCGCTGGGCGCCACGCTGTGGCAAACCTTGTGGCGTGTAGTGTTGCCGTCTGCCAGCGCCGGGATTTTTGCGGCGCTGATGCTGGGCTTTGGCCGCGCCGTGGGAGAAACCATGATTGTGCTAATGGCGACGGGCAATACCCCGATTATGGATGAAGGATTGCTTCAGGGGCTACGTTCACTGGCGGCGAATATCGCCATTGAAATGCCGGAAGCGGCGTTCGGCAGCAGTCACTATCGGGTACTGTTTCTGACCGCGCTGATACTCTTTGTCTTCACTTTTATCGTGAACACACTGGCTGAGTCGATTCGCCAGCGTTTACGCCAGCGCTATCGTGACGAAGGAGAAAACGCGTGAGGTATTGGTTACGTTCCGGCAGGCCGTGGATATGGTTGACCGCGTCGTCCATCAGTATCAGCCTGCTGGCAATGCTAACCATTTTCGTCCTGCTGGTCGGTCAGGGGATGCGTTATTTGTGGCCGCAACCCGTATGGCTATTCACCTTGCAAGACAGTATTGCGCAGAGTGAAACCCTATCGGACGGTTCAGGCGGGCCGAGGGCGCTGATCGGCGAAATTTACGGGGAGCAAACCCTGTCGCCAGAGCAGCTCAGCAATGCGGGATTGCCGGTGCAGGCAGGAAAATCCGAAACGCGCTATTTGATTAAAATCGGCCAGCGCGAAATCTACCGGCAAAGCTTTCGTACGCTGTTATCCCGCGATATCGCCAGTATGCGTAAACCAGCCGATTTGCTGGCGATTAAACGCGCCGGCAACGACATGGCCTATGGCTATTTGGCTGGCATGCTGGAGGATGGGCAGCCGATGCTGGCCAATGACTTGCCAGGCACCTTTCAGCGTCGAGTGAGTCAGGTTCAGGAATTGCTGGCGATGGCGCAATCGATTCGACTTGGCGATATGGAACAGCTGAATCAGCAGTTTGAGAAGTTGCGTCTGGAAGAAAAGCAACGACAGCGGGAAAATACGCTGGATAGTCAGGCGCAGGCCCGCCTGAACGCCGAACGAATTGAACTGCGGCGGCATTTTGATGAACTGTCACAGCAATTGAGCCTACTGAATCAGCAAATCAACCGTGACGAGGTGCAACTGCGTGATGCCAAAGGAACGGCTTATTTCGTGCCGTTGAAAGACATTGAGCAGGCCTGGTATCCCAACGCGATGGGGCTGGGCGATAAACTCCGGCACTGGGGGCGGCAGGTCGGGTACATGCTGACCTACTATTCGCCCGACAGTAACAGTTCGGGGCACCTGTTACCGGCAATTTTCGGCACGGTGTTGATGGTGATTCTGATGTCGATCATCGTCATGCCGCTGGGGGTGGTGGCCGCGGTGTATTTACACGAATATGCCGGTAAAAATAGTCTGACGCGCTGGGTAAGGATCGCCGTAGTCAATCTGGCTGGCGTGCCGTCCATTGTGTATGGCGTCTTCGGGCTGGGATTTTTTGTCTATCTTATAGGCGGTACGCTGGATCAGCTCTTCTATTCCGAGAGATTGCCCAGCCCGACGTTTGGCACCCCCGGCCTATTGTGGGCTTCCTTGACGCTGGCATTGCTTACGCTTCCGGTGGTGATTGTCGCCACGGAGGAAGGGTTATCGCGCATTCCGATGTCGGTGCGTTATGGTTCGCTGGCGCTCGGCGCGACCAAAGCGGAAACGCTGTGGCATGTGGTTTTGCCGATGGCGGTGCCCGCTATGCTCACCGGGCTGATTCTTGCCGTGGCGCGCGCGGCGGGTGAAACGGCGCCGCTGATGTTGGTGGGCGTAGTAAAATCCGTACCGGTATTGCCGGTTGATGATATTTTTCCTTACCTTCATCTTGAGCGGAAGTTTATGCATCTTGGTTTTCAGATTTACGATCTGGCTTTTCAAAGCCCCGATGTGGAAGCGTCGCGGCCGTTGGTTTATATCACCGCGTTGTTGCTGGTCTTGATTGTGGTTGGGCTGAATCTTGCGGCGATTGGCATACGCCATGTGTTGCGCGAAAAATATCGTACGCTGTCATTCTGAATGTAAGGCGAGGTTATGAGGTTAAAGACGCAGAGGGAAAGGTTGCCGCCGTTGGATGTTCACCAGCTAAGCGATGAGCAGACCGCGTTGGCCGTGGAGCATCTCAATCTGTTTTACGGCACGAAACAGGCACTGAACGACATTTCACTGCGGATTCCTAAAAATCAGGTGACGGCGCTGATCGGCCCTTCCGGTTGTGGCAAGTCGACTTTGCTGCGTTGCTTCAACCGCATGAACGATCTGGTCGATAACTGCCGGACGGAAGGAGATATCTGGCTGCATGGCATGCCGATAAACGATCCTCAACTGGATGTCGCGGTGCTGCGCCGTCGGGTGGGCATGGTGTTCCAGCGCCCCAATCCGTTTCCTAAATCCATTTATGAAAACGTTATTTACGGCCTGCGATTACAGGGGCTGCGGGATCGCCGTTTATTGGATGAAGCGGTGGAGCAGGCGTTGCGTGCGGCGGCGTTGTGGCATGAAGTAAAAGATCGGCTGGGCGATAACGCATTAACGCTTTCCAGCGGTCAGCAGCAGCGGTTGGTCATTGCCCGCGCCATTGCCATTGAACCGGAAATCTTACTGCTTGACGAGCCTACCTCGGCGCTCGATCCTATTTCAACGCTGGTGGTTGAAGAACTGATCGGCGCACTCAGGCAGCATTTTACGCTGGTGCTGGTAACCCATAATATGCAGCAGGCCGCGCGCGTTTCCGATTACACCGCGTTTATCAATCAGGGGAAATTGATAGAATATAATCAGACGGACGATTTATTTACCTCCCCTTCCCAACGGGGAACGGAAGATTATATTACCGGGCGCTTTGGTTAAGCCGTATTTTATTTTTTTGGCGGATCAAGATAATTGACGCAGGTCGCCAATTGTCCGTGTCATTTAAAAAACCGTTGATAAACTGCGAGCGGTTTATTCGACAGCACAACGCTAATCGCCAACCCGCCGCATCGACGCTTTCCGGCAGCTTACACGCCAGTCCCACGATAATGGCGATATCGGTATGGCGGCCTTGGCCTGTTTCAGGGACTGTGAGCCATACACATCCACCACGATGCTCGTCACCGATGAAATAAGCAATTTGCCGATCAGAGCGTCCGTAGACATTTTGCCAGCTTTCATCGGCCCCACGGTATGTTAACCGGATGGACCGATATCAATTTTGAACATATCAAATACGCCGACCATAGCGGCTTTCTTCAAAACACCGGTAGTTTGCGTTGCGTACCGGCGTTGAAATAAGCCAATCAGAGCGGAATGGCATTAACCAAACAGGCTGTAAACGATCGCGCTGATGGCGATTAGCCCTATGATGGTGACAAAAGCGTTACTGATTTGGCCGCTGTATTTTTTCATTGCCGGCACTTTCTGAATGGCATACATCGGCATCAGAAATAGCAGGCAGGCGATAATCGGGCCGCCTAGGGTTTCGATCATACCCAGAATACTTGGATTCAGTGTGGCGACCCCCCAGGTGGTGATCAGCATGAACAGCGCCGTGATACGGTTCAGTTTAGTGGCGGAGAGGGTTTTGCCTTTGCTGCGCAGGCATTTGACGATCATGCCGTTAAAGCCTTCGCCTGCGCCGAGATAGTGACCGAGGAAAGATTTGGAAATTGCGATAGTGGCGATGACCGGCGCCAGATAACCCATGATTGGATTATTAAAGTGGTTAGCCAGATAAGACAGAATGGAAATATTTTGTATTTTGGCTTCCATCAGTTCGGCAGGCGACAGGCTCAATACGCAACTGAAGACAAAGAACATCACTGTCAGCACCATCATGATGTGGCTGTAAGACAGAATGCGTGAGCATTTCTCCTCGGCTTTGTCGCCGTATTCTTTACGTTTGGCAACGGCGAAAGAGGAGATGATCGGTGAGTGGTTGAAGGAGAAAACCATCACAGGAATCGCCAGCCACAGCGTCGCCAGCAAACCATTGCCAGTAACATTTTTCGCCAGTGAAACATTTTCAAAAATCGAGGTATTCCAATGGGGGATCAAATATAACGCCAGCGTCATTAATACGGCGACGAACGGATAAACAAGAATACTCATCGCCTTAACGATCATGGCTTCGCCAAAGCGAACAATGAACATCAGGCCAAGAATTAATATTAACGATAGCACCGCTCTTGGCGGTGAAGGCAGATGAAGTTGGTGGGTAATAAAACTATCTACCGTATTGGTAATCGCAACGCTGTAAACCAGAAGAATTGGATAAATGGCAAAAAAATAGAGCAGGGTGATTAATTTACCGGCACCAACGCCGAAATGTTCTTCAACAACTTCGGTGATATCTTCATCGCCTTTTTTGCCGGATAATACAAATCGACATAGAGCGCGGTGGGAATAATAGGTCATTGGGTAAGCAATAATCGCCATAATAATTAATGGGATTAGACCGCCAATCCCTGCATTTATCGGCAAAAAGAGTACACCGGCGCCAATGGCCGTACCATAGAGGCCCAGCATCCACACCGTATCGCTTTTACGCCAGCCCGAAGCACGCGCTAAAATGTGGCTGTTATCATGAATTGTGCTCATGTTAGTTTCTCCTTATTGAACACAGATATAAAAATTCCAGTACCGGCAAGTTGCCGCGACAGGGATAAGAAATGAACAAAACATATAATTATTTCGATGAACGAATACTGTTTCGAGGGCTGCATTCTATATTGATAGGGTCAAACAATAATATTGCGACAATAACGTGAATGAATTAAAAGTCATTATTCTAAAGAATTTTTTCGGAAATTGAAATATCAATTCTGATACTTTATTTCAACGCTCTTTAATCGTTCTTAATTGATACTTTATTTGATGTCTGATGGGTAAAAAATAACCTGCAATAAGCCTTTTATTAAAAATATCGCCTGAATAATAAACATCAAATAGTAGGATGTCACACAGAAAAATTTATTTATGCTCCAGACAGACGATAAATCCGTTGCCTGGAGGCGGGGCGATTCATTCAGCAGACAGTTTTTCCTGCGCCCAACGCAGAGCGCTTTGGTATTCATCCGTCAACATGGCCGCCAGCGATTGCAATGTTTGCTGAAGCTGAACGTTATTCTGAGCCTGTAGGTTCAAATGTCCCACTTTCCGCCCCGGACGAACCTCTTTTTCGTACCAGTGCAGGTGCACCAGTGGCAACGAGAGCCAGTCGAGATTCACGGCGCTGCCGATAAGGTTGACCATTACCGATGCGGTGCCGACCACCGGCGTTGGCATAGGCAGATCCAGAATGGCGCGCAGATGCAGTTCAAACTGGCTGATGGATGCGCCATTTTGCGTCCAGTGTCCACTGTTGTGTACACGCGGCGCGAGTTCATTGATCAGCAGGCGATCGCCCACAATGAAACATTCCATCGCCATGACGCCCACATAATCCAGTTCGCTCATAATCGCCGATAGCATTTGTTCGGCCTGTTGCTGGAGTTGAGGCATCGGCCGTTGAAGAACCACGCTGGCGCGCAGAATGCCATCCTCATGCAGATTGTGCGTCAGCGGGTAGAACACGCATTTACCATGAGCGTTGCGCGCGCCAACCAATGACACTTCACCGGAGAAGTTAATGCCTTGTTCAACAATGCATGCGCCGTAGCAGTCGGTGGGCAACGTGTCTTGTTCACCTTCGCGCAAACGCCATTGACCTCGGCCGTCGTAACCGCCCACGCGGCGTTTGACGATAGCCAGTTCACCTAAAGTGGCAAAGATATGCGGCCACTCTTCCTCACTGGCAAGTAATTGCCAGGGGGCGGTCGCCAGACTCAGCGCATCCAACAGCTGTTTTTGTGTAAGGCGATCGGCCAGACGCGGGAAAATGTCACGGTTGACGAACGCGGCGTGCGCGGCCAGTTCACTCGTCAGCGCGGTTTCCGGCCAGCGTTCGATTTCGGCGGTGATCACACTGTTGTGAAACGGAACAGACTCCGGTTCCGCATCCAGACCCACCGGATAAACGGCAATGCCCAAAGGTTCGCCAGCCTGACGCAGCATTCTTCCCAGTTGACCATTACCGAGCACGCAAACCGGTTTCATGCTTCCTCCCGGGGATCGGGGTTAGCAAGCACTTCATCGGTTTGGCTCTGCCGCCAGTCAGCCAAACGCGTGGCGATGGCGCTATCATGCAAGGCAAGGATTTGTGCGGCCAGCAGTGCGGCATTGGCGGCGCCGGCTTTGCCGATAGCCAGCGTACCGACTGGAATACCGCGTGGCATCTGAACAATCGAATACAGGCTATCAACCCCGTTCAGGGCGGCGCTTTGCACCGGCACTCCCAGTACGGGAACCAGCGTTTTGGCTGCCAGCATACCCGGTAAGTGCGCCGCGCCGCCTGCGCCGGCGATAATCACATCGAAACCGTTCCGGGCGGCTTGTTCAGCGAAACTGAACAGTTTATCGGGTGTGCGGTGGGCGGAGACAACTTCAACATGAAAAGGAATATTCAGCGTGGTGAGAATCTCTGCCGCAAACTGCATGGTGGTCCAGTCACTCTTTGAACCCATGACGATGGCGATTTTAGCCGGGGCAACGTTGGATGACATGCCTGTAAAGCTCCTGTGATTTTACATGTTCGTGACGCGGAATAAGCGGTGCGTCGGCCAGATAGACGGTGCTCTGGCGTTGAGGGCGTAGAGCATACCATGACCTTATGGCGAGGAAAACGGTTGCGTATGGCTGGGCGGCAGAGCGCAGACGTGATAATGGCGTAACTTAATGGCAAGAAAAGCATTAACTGACCAGACACGTCACAACGGAAAAACGATCAGTTCAATGTCCTGCGCGGTCACTTTAATCATTGAGCCTTCATGGTGCCAGGCGCCCAGCACGGCACGTTGCGCTTTAACGCGATCGTTGACGATCTGATGAATCGCCGGGCGGTGGGTATGGCCGTGGATCAGGGTGTTAACCTGATAGTGCTGGAGTCGGCGGATAACCTCTTCAGGATTCACGTCCATAATCAGCGGGGATTTATGCTGATTGGCGTTACGACTGGCTGAGCGCATTTTTTCAGCGACGTTGAGTCGAAGGCGCAGGGGCAAAAGCAGGAAAAGGCGCTGTATGAAAGGATTGTGCACCCGGCGTCGGAAAGTCTGGTACGCGGGATCGTCGGTACACAGCGTATCGCCATGTAAAATCAGCACCTGCCGGCCATACAGGTCGAGCACCGTTTCCGTGGGCAACAGGGTTAGCCCGCTTTGCCGGGCAAAGCGCTTGCCGATCAAAAAATCACGATTGCCGTGTACGAAATAGCAGGGAATACCCTGTTGATGCAGTTCATACAAGGCATCGGCAACGGTCGCGTGCAGCGGTTGCGGATCGTCGTCGCCGATCCAGGCGTCAAACAGATCGCCCAAAATATAAAGCGCATCCGCGTTCACGGCTTGATGACGTAAAAAACGCAGAAAACCGGCGGTAATCGCCGGCTCGTGAAGATTCAAATGCAAATCGGCAATAAACAGCGTCGCCATAGTCTGCCGGGATTACTCGCCGACGGTTACGCGGGTGATCACCACGTCTTCTTTGGGCACATCCTGATGCATACCGCTGCGGCCGGTCGCGACGCCTTTAATTTTATCAACCACGTCCATGCCTTCGGTGACTTCAGCAAAGACGCAATAGCCCCAGCCATCGGCACGTTCCGTGCGAAAGTTCAGAAAGTCGTTGTCGACGACGTTAATAAAAAACTGCGCCGTGGCAGAATGTGGATCGTTGGTACGCGCCATCGCCAGTGTGCCGCGGGTGTTTTTCAGGCCGTTGTTGGCTTCATTCTTAATTGTCGCGTTGGTGCTTTTTTGCTCCATTCCCGGTGCGAAACCGCCACCCTGGATCATAAACCCATTGATAACGCGGTGGAAAATAGTGTTGTCGTAAAAACCGCTACGGCAGTAATTCAGAAAGTTTTCTACGGTAACCGGCGCTTTATCTGCGAAGGTGTTGATAACGATATCGCCGTGGTTGGTATGCAACGTAATCATAGTAATGAACCCCAGATAGCCATAATTAAAGAGAATGCTATTCACCGAACGCGGTGAACGATCAAGAGCGCCCTTATAACATAACTGGCTGGCCGAGTCAGCAGGGCCTTTTCTTTGGTTGTGACATGGATTAATCTGAGAATGATTCTTATTCCTCTTAATAGCGCAAATAGACAGGTGAGTTATGCTGAACAGTATTAATCGAGTATTAGATAAACCCGATTTCGGAAAATTGTTGCTTCGTTCGTCGTTCAGTATCCTGATGTTGCTCCACGGATGGCACAAGATACACAGCGGTATTGACGGCATTAAAGGCATGCTCACGGCGGCGGGTGTGCCGGCCTTTGTTGGATATGGCGTGTATGTTGGTGAAGTGATTACTCCCGTGCTGATGATTTTGGGGATTCTGACCCGGCCTTCGGCATTGATTTTCTCCTTCACCATGTTTGTTGCCGTTCTCTTGTCGAACCCGGCCGGTTTCACCATGCTGGCGAAAACCGGGGCATGGGCCGTTGAACCAGCGGCGGTGTTCTTCTTTGCCGGTATTGCGATTGCCTTCCTCGGTTGTGGCAAATACTCGGTGATGTCAAACCCGCGCTGGCGCTGATATCACATTGTTCAGGATCGATCAGGCCCGGATGATTCCGGGCCTGATTATTTTTATCCCTTGTCAATTATCTGCTTATTCCGCCGTATCAGTCTTGCAATAGAAGGGGGTTCAGGTTTCAATACGCCGTTAGGGTTGCGAGGCCCTTAGCATATTGATGCTATTCACGCTGACAGCGAACGATGATTCACCTATCCTGCGAACACCTGGAATGCCCCGATGCTAAAGATTTTTAATACGCTGAGTCGCCAAAAAGAGGAATTCAAACCTATCCACGCTGGTCAAGTGGGGATGTATGTGTGCGGGATCACCGTTTATGACCTGTGCCATATCGGTCACGGGCGTACTTTTGTGGCGTTCGACGTGGTGGCCCGGTATTTGCGTTATTTGGGATACTCACTGAAATATGTGCGAAATATCACCGATATTGACGATAAAATTATCAAGCGCGCGACGGAGAACGGTGAAACCAGCGAGCAACTGACCAGCAGAATGATTGCGGAAATGCATGCTGATTTTGATGCGCTGAATATTTTGCGTCCGGATGCGGAGCCGCGTGCGACTCGCCATATTGCCGAAATTATTGCGCTGGTTGAAAAACTGATTGCACGCCGCCATGCCTATGTCGCCTCAAACGGCGACGTGATGTTTTCGGTAGATACCGCACCGGGTTACGGCGCGTTATCCCGCCAGGATCTCAGTCAATTGCAGGCGGGCGCACGCGTAGAGATTACCGAGGTCAAACGTAACCCGATGGATTTTGTACTGTGGAAAATGTCCAAGCCGGGTGAACCGCACTGGCCTTCTCCGTGGGGAGCAGGTCGACCAGGCTGGCATATCGAATGTTCGGCCATGAACTGTAAACAGTTGGGTGAGCATTTCGATATTCATGGCGGCGGCTCAGACCTGATGTTTCCGCACCATGAAAACGAGATTGCCCAGTCCAGTAGCGCGCATGACGGGCCTTATGTGAATTTTTGGATGCATTCTGGCATGGTGATGGTTGACCGGGAAAAAATGTCGAAATCGCTGAATAACTTTTTTACCGTGCGTGATGTTCTCGCCTATTACGATCCGGAAACCGTGCGTTACTTTCTGATGTCGGGTCACTACCGCAGCCAGTTAAATTACAGCGAAGAGAATCTTAAACAAGCGCGTTCGGCGCTGGAGCGTTTATATACGGCGCTGCGTGGCACGGATAGCCGCGTGGCAGCACAGGGGGGCGACGCGTTTGAAGCTCGCTTTCGTGAAGCCATGAACGACGATTTCAATACGCCGGAAGCCTACTCCGTGCTGTTTGATATGGCGCGCGATGTTAACCGGCTTAAAACGGAAGATCCGCATGCGGCGAATCAGTTGGCATCGGCGTTGCGCAAGTTGGCTAACGTACTTGGTCTTTTGGGACAGGAGCCGGAAGTCTTCCTGCAAAGCGGCGCACAGGCGAATGACGACCAAGTCAGAGAAATTGAAGGGTTGATCAAACAGCGTAAAGACGCCAGAGCAGCCAAAGATTGGACGTTGGCGGATCAGGCCCGCGATAGATTGAACGAGCTCGGTATCATTCTGGAAGACGGGCCGCAGGGAACGATCTGGCGACGTAAATAATCCGTTACCCTGGTTTCATTATCTTCAGTAAACGAAAAGCCCGCAGGTGAATCGCATCGGCGGGCTTTTTTATGACGGGCCGTCTCTGCCCGTCACTGTCGTCGGTGAAAATCGCGCCTGGCAATTTTTATCTGGAATATCAGGCCGCGACTTCTACCGTCTCGCCGGCAAACTCAACTTTTTGTCCGGCGACAATCTTGCAGCGTTTGCGCGTTTCGGTCTGCCCGTCAACGGTCACGTCACCTGCCGCGATAGACAGTTTGGCCGCCGCGCCGCTCTCACTCCAGCCCAAGAGTTTCAACAGGTCGCACAGTTCGACATACGGGTGGTTTTCGAGATGAAAAGTGTTCATAACATCCTGATTTATAGGTGTTTATATAGACGGCCGATTATTCGGCGCTATCGTGATATTCTTCGCAAGCCTGCAACGTGTTCTGAATCAGGGTGGCGACCGTCATCGGTCCAACACCGCCCGGCACCGGACTGATATAAGAGGCTCTTTCCTGGGCGGTTTCAAATTCCACATCGCCGACCACTTTGCCATTTTCCAGGCGGTTGATCCCCACATCCAGCACGATCGCGCCGGGTTTGATCCACTCGCCCGGAATAAAACCCGGTTTGCCGACGGCAACCACCAGCAGGTCGGCGTTTTCAATGTGATGGCGCAGATTTTTTGTGAAACGGTGCGCCACGGTAGTGGTACAGCCTGCCAGCAGCAGTTCCAGACTCATCGGACGGCCAACGATATTGGAGGCGCCGACAACCACTGCGTTCAGGCCAAAGGTATCGATCTTGTAGCGTTCCAACAGCGTGATGATGCCGCGGGGCGTACAGGCGCGTAGCAGAGGAGCGCGCTGACACAGGCGGCCGACGTTATACGGATGGAAACCGTCGACATCTTTATTCGGCGCAATACGCTCAATGACGTTGGTGTTATCAATTCCTTCCGGCAGAGGAAGCTGAACCAGAATGCCGTCAATCGTTTCGTCCGCGTTCAGTTTATCAATAAGCGCCAGTAATTCCGGCTCGGTGGTTGTCGAGGGTAAATCATAAGAGCGGGAAATGAAGCCGACTTCTTCGCAAACTTTGCGTTTACTGGCAACGTAAATCTGTGAGGCCGGATTTTCACCGACCAGGACAACGGCCAGCCCCGGCGCACGTTTTCCCGCTGCCAGACGCTGCTTTACCTGCGCAGCGACTTCGTTTTTAACCTGCTGCGCAATCGTTTTACCATCAATAATCTTTGCTGCCATCTGAGATGAGATCCATCAGTATTGAGTACGGAAGATGGTGCTATTTTGTCAGAAGCGGCGCTTGCTGTCAGGCATTGCGTAAACATAAATTGAGTCAGTGAGGCTATTTTCGCCATTATGAATTGACCATAACGCAGTTTCTGCCAGCGTGTTTGGCTCGGTAAAGCGCTTCGTCGGCGATGTTGATTACCCATTCTGGATCGGGCAGGGGGATTTCGGCAGTAAAAACATGGACGCCAGCACTGATGGTCACGATTTTTTCAGAATACGACGTCAGTTCATGGGGTATCCTCTTTTGCCGAACGAGATCCAGCGCACGTTGGGCAAGGGTCAACGCCCCTTCTTCGCTGGTGTCCGCAATAATGATGGCAAACTCTTCACCGCCATAACGCGCGACCAAATCGTCGATACGTCGAGGCATGGCGTTCAACACGGCGCCAATTTTACGCAGGCACTCGTCACCGGCCACGTGCCCGTAGTAATCGTTATATTTTTTGAATGAATCGACATCGATCATGACCAATGCCATGGGGGTGGACATTTCAGCAGAGCGCAGCATGGTTTGTTGCAGCAAAATATCGAACTGCCTTCGGTTGGCCAATCCGGTTAATCCGTCGAACAGCGCCAGCGTATGCAGCGTATGATTGACCGTGGTGAGCTCATCGCGCACGACGGTCAAGTCGAACTGGCTTTTCAGATTGATCTTTATCTGTTTCAGCATCAAAAGGCCGAGAACGACTATCGTAAGCAGGAGAATCAGCGTGATGGTGCCATAAACCAGGCTGTCCGTTCGCCATTTATCCAATACTTGCTCACGATCGTAGCCGGCGGCAATCAAGATGGGATAACGCTTCAGGCGGGTATAACCATAGATGCGTTCAATATGATCGAGGTTGGAAATAAACGTTACCGTACCACTTTCCGACTGTTTCAGACGTCCTGAAAAGAGCGGGCCATTTGATACATCGCGGTTAATATAAGTGTCGTCATAAGGACGGCCGTAAAGAATATTGCCATCGGAAAGCATAATGGCGAGCACATCCATATTTCCCAGGGAGTAATAGCCGTAATACAGCCGGAAATAACTCAGTGAGATGGTGGCAAGCAGAACGCCGTTAAAACTTCCATCAGGGTTGTTGATTCTCATTGAAACCGGAATGATCAGATCGTCCGTTAAGCGGCTCTTCAGTACGCTGCCGATGTGTATATCCTTACTGATGTTATTTTGATGATATTTGAAATATTCACGGTCATCATTATTGGCGTTCGAGGGTATTTTCTCGCTGGAGGTAACAAGCCAGTTCCCGTGGGCATCATAAATAAATATGCCGTGTAATTGCGGCAGGGTGGTTTTACGGTTATGAAGAATCTCTCTCAGGCGGAGTAGTTGAGTAGGGGATATGCCATCCCCGTTAATCCTCTCCTGGATGTCCTGGAGCAAAATATCAACTTGCAGGAACGTGTCTTCGGCTTGCCGGGCAAGCGACAGCGAGAGGTTTTTTGCATTTTTTTGTGTAGATTCAATAAGTTGTTTATAAGTATTAAATACTGCCCACCCATTCAGCATCATAACGGTAGTGATGATAAAAATCATAAAAAGGATCATTAGCCGTTGCAGAGGAATACGTAAATTCTTGAGATCGGCTTCAAGATTCACTTTCATCTTATCGCGCATCCTTAGCCGGAATATGTAATAACGATAAGTGTAGACTCTCTTGGCATCTCATATGTCTTTTGTACTGAGAAAATGATCAACAGAAAAATAGTGTTAATAGCCGTGCGTTAAGTGTGAAAAAAGTCACGTCTCTTGGGCATGAATGGAGGATCTAGACGGATAGGACTTTCAATGGGATGGCGATGCTTCAATATCTTTCATCGGCGCGCTTTCCGGGTGGGTGATGATTACTTTCAGGTCAATATGATTGAAAATAACATTTAACATTATGATTTTCTGCAACAAATATAAATTTATATTCTATATTTAATTGGCTGGCTGTTATTGGCAATAAGATAAAGGGGTCTGTTATCAATCAGGCCGTCGACGTATTTGCCATCTACCTGCAATTTAGGATTTATTGGATATAACAAGGATCGTCCGATCGATGAAAAGGTGACTTGACAGCGATTTTTAATTCAGGGGAAAAAGAAATGGATGTGGAAACTCGGATGATCGAACTTATTGTTAAATCTGGAGAAACACGTTCCTGCTCAATGGAGGCGCTTCGTTCGGCCCGCAGAGGAGAATGGGAACAGGTCGATCAATTACTGAAAATGGCGGCGATGGCGTTGAGTAAGGCGCAACTTATCCAAAAAAGGTTCATTGGTGGTCAGGATAAGGAAAAAACGCCCCTCGACCTCATTGTGGTGCATGCGCAGGATCACTTGATGAACGCAATTCTTTGCCGCGAACTGGCCGAAGAGATTATTGCACTTAGGAAAGAGGTGTGTGGCGTAAAATAAAATGAAAAGGTCATCGATTAAACTCAACGCCATTTCGCGTGAAAAATGAAAGGCTTTACATTCGCAAGGGAACGCGTGGTCATGTTACCGTCTTTGTTTATTGAGTCAGGATAATGGCCTTGTACCTGTCTGAATTTTAGTTGAATGGCAAATCCTAAACGCCCCGTATCGGTCATGTCCGGTAACAGGGAAAGCTCGTCAGCCAGCAAACGCCACTCGTCCCTGTCATCAAAAGTCTGATCCTGTGTCAACATCCCCACTCCCTGAATTATCAACGGGTATTTGCTATAGCAACCATTTCACAGGTGAGTGACTTTTACTCAGATCCAGTTCAACAAAGTCAGATGTCGCATTTTGCAGCTTCGCTCCCACTAGGTCAGAAAGGCGGAACGCTACTGAGACATGGCGCCCAATATTGCAACGTTCGAGGCCAGTTTAATTTTAATGGCAGATATTTATCTGAGGTGACTGCATGTGACAATAAGACCAGCGGTTTAACGCGTGGTGATACCGTTACCGAAGGGAAGAGTTAGGCGGAAATTGCTGAGAAATTCATGGCTCCGTCCCGGCATGTTTACATGCGCACATATCGCATATACGGCGTTGAAAAAATTTATACACTTGCAACAAAAAACCTCAACATTGGTGTAATGCCGATCAGTTAAGGATCGGTTGACCGATCCAGTGGCTGTGTAAGAATCCGGAAATGCTCACCCGTTTCCGGATTTTTTTATGCACATTGGACAGGCTCTTGATCTGGTATCCCGTTACGATTCTCTGCGTAACCCGCTGACTTCTCTGGGTGATTATCTGAACCCGGAACTCATTTCCCGCTGTCTTGCCGAAGCCGGCACCGTCACCCTGCGCAAACGTCGTCTGCCGCTGGAAATGATGGTCTGGTGTATCGTCGGTATGGCCCTTGAACGTAAAGAACCCCTCCATCAGCTCGTTAATCGGCTGGACATCATGCTGCCGGGCCGTCGTCCCTTTGTCGCACCCAGCGCTGTGATCCAGGCCCGTCAGCGTCTGCGAAGCGAGGCCGTCCGCCGCGTGTTCACGCAAACAGCGCAGCTCTGGCATAACGCCACGCCGCATCCGCACTGGTGCGGCCTGACCCTGCTGGCCATCGATGGTGTGTTCTGGCGAACACCGGACACGCCAGAAAACGATATCGCCTTCCCCCGCCAGACGCATGGCGGGAAACCAGGACTCTACCCGCAGGTAAAAATGGTCTGTCAGATGGAGCTGACCAGCCATCTGCTGACGGCAGCTGCCTTCGGCACAATGAAAAACAGCGAAAATGAGCTCGCTGAGCAACTTATAGAGCAAACCGGAGATAACACCCTGACGTTAATGGATAAAGGCTATTACTCACTGGGGCTGTTAAATGCCTGGAGCCAGGCGGGAGAGCACCGCCACTGGATGCTTGCTCTCAGAAAGGGAGCTCAGTATGAAGAGGTCGGAAAACTGGGTAAAGGCGACCATCTGGTGAAGCTGAAAACCAGTCCACAGGCACGAAAAAAGTGGCCGGGTCTGGGAAATGAGATGACAGCTCGTTTGCTGACCGTGACGCGCAAAGGAAAAGTCGTCCATCTGCTAACGTCGATGACGGACGCCATGCGTTACCCCGGTGGAGAAATGGCAGACCTGTACAGTCATCGCTGGGAGATCGAACTGGGATACAGGGAGATAAAACAGACGATGCAGCTGAGCAGGCTGACGCTGAGAAGTAAAAAGCCGGAGCTTGTGGAGCAGGAACTGTGGGGGGTATTACTGGCGTATAATCTGGTGAGATATCAGATGATAAAAATGGCGGGACATCTGAAAGGATACTGGCCGAATCAGCTGAGCTTCTAAGAGTCATGCGGAATGGTAATGAGAATGCTGATGACCCTGCAGGGCGCTTCACCGGGGCGAATCCCGGAGTTGATGGGTGATCTTGAATGTCAACGCCAGGATTGTTGGCCGTTTTTCGCCATTTTTAATGTCCGCTATTGGTCATTAATGTTGCCCACTTTCCGCCATTTCATCATCACTGATTGGCGTGGCGTTTTTTGCCAGCACTCCGGCTTTGCGTTTTTCCTTTAACCGGTAGCTTTCTCCTTTGATGTTCAGTGTGGTTGAGTGGTGTAGCAGCCGATCCAGGATTGCCGTTGCCAGCACGTTATCGCCGAACATCTCTCCCCAGTCGGCGAACCCTTTATTTGACGTCAGTACGATACTTGCTTTCTCATACCGACGGTTCAGCAACCGGAAGAACAGACTGGCCTCCTCGCGGGTCATTGGCAGATAGCCTATCTCATCCAGTATCAGCACCCGGGCGTAACCAAGCTGCTGTAGCTGTTTTTCCAGCCGGTTTTCCTGCTTTGCCTTCATAAGTGTGGCGATCAGCTTATCCAGTGGCATGAACAGCACCCGGTGACCAGCATCAGCCGCTTTTACCCCGAGTGCTACTGCCAGGTGGGTTTTACCCACACCTGGCGGCCCCAGCAGGATCACGTTCTCGCTGCGCTCCACGAACGCCAGCCCGGCCAGTTCCCGGACGATCTTACGATCTATACCTGGCTGGAAGCCGAAGTCGAACTGCTCCAGCGTTTTGACCCACGGGAACCGTGCCTGTTTTAGCCGAGACTCCATACCTCGCTGATGTCTCCCGTTCCATTCCTGTTGCAGCGCCATACACAGGAACTCGCGGTAGTTCAGCTCTTTTTTGGCCGCCAGCTCCAGCAGGCTTTCGACGTGGTAGCCCAGATGTTCCATTTTCAGACGACCCAGCAGTGCCTCCAGTTCGTGCATCACAACAGCTCCTCATACGCACTTAGCGGGCGATGTTCCACCTGACTGACCTGCTGCCAGAGCGGGGCGTGATGCTCCGGCACGGTCTGCCAGCCGGATGAAGCCGAACAGAGCCGGTGCGATGCCATCTGCTGCTCATTACTGTAGATCCGCAGCTCATCATCCAGCGAGATCCGTATTGAGACCGGCTGACCACAAAGGCTTTCCGGTACGCTGTAACGGTTTCCGCCAACCTCGATATAGCCATCCCAGGAGACATGGCGGATATCGAAGTAGCTGGTATCGAAGTCAGTATCCGGTAACGGCTGAAGATGCTCCTGTTCCTGCGTGAAGCGCTGTTCCGGTGTCTGCCTGAACTGGCGAAGTTCCCGTCGGTCAGCAACGTCAGCCATCCACTGCTCCAGTAACTGATTAACATGGGCGAAGCTGTCGAACCGGCGGTACCGGACGAAGAAGTTCTCCTTGAGGTATTTCACCATCCGTTCCACCTTACCTTTGGTTCTGGCCCTTCGCGGGCGGCAGGCCCGTGGCAGGAAGCCATAGTGGTCGGCCAGCAGCAGGAACCCGGAGTTGAACACCACTTTCCCGTTGTTATTTTTCAGCACCGCGGCTTTCTGATTATCGACCAGCACGGTTTTCACGCTGCCGCCGAAGTAGCGGAAGGCGCGAACCAGAGACTCATAGGTATGCTCAGCATCCTGCTTTGGTGCGGCGAAGACATGGAAGCGGCGGGAGAACCCCAGCGTGTTAACCGCGAAGCTAACTTTGCATCGTTGTCCGGCAACCTCAGCCTCAATTTCCCCCCAGTCATGCTGGAGCTGGTAGCCGGGCTGGGTTTCGAAGCGAACTGTTTTCTTCGATGGCCGCATCTTACGTTTGGGCTGGATGTAGTAACGCAACATGGAGCGGCCGCCGGTATAACCCATCGTTTTGATTTCCGCGAGGATGACCTCGCCGTTCCAGACGTTCTCTGCCAGACGCATGTCGATATAGTCCATGAACGGCCTGAGTTTAGCCATTTTGTGGCGTGTTTTTCTGGCCGGAGGTTCCGGGTATTTCAGGTACCGTCTGACGGTTCGCTCAGAACAACCCACCTGAGTGGCAATATCGACAATATACGCACCCTGCTGGCGCATTTGCTTTATCATGTAAAAGTCCTCTCTGCTCAGCATGCTGATGTCCTTTCTGGTGTGAGAACCTCAAGGAAACAACATGTTGGGTGGAGCGGACAAGCCAAATGGTGAATTACCGTCTTATATCACTGGCGCTGACAGCAGGTGATCATTCAATAGCCGGTATCCGTGAGGTGAGGTGTGTGACACTATCTGGTACGTTGGGAGGGGTGACAGGAGAGTGCCTGGTTTATGTGTCTTCGTCATCAATAGCCATTGCTGATAACACAATGTCTGGAAAAACGCTGTCTGTCAGCGGCATGTCTCTGGTGGCTTCGCAAGGCTTAAACATCAATGGGTGTGATGTTCAATTTTCAGCGGATAGTGTAATGAAATAATCGGTTTGTTAACCTGAATCAAGACGTGTTAGCCGTCCCAGCAAGATTCATAGGTGTAAACGACTCAATCTCGTTAACGGTTTTTTACGTTAATTCTTCGTAAATTCATAATCTTATCGAGATATCTTCGGACGTGAAAATTTCACAAATGTGGAAAACACCAGCAATCATGAGGGATAGCACAGTCATGATTGCTAAAACGATTAGGATTTCAATCATTAGCCTCTTTAGCAAGGTATTCATGGTCACCTTGGGGGGAATGTCGACGCTATCCAGCGTCGCTCCTTTTTTATCCGTCGAGCGAAATGGGTCTTCCCCGGTGTTGAACCCATACGCTCGTTCAAGATACTTCATTGCTAGCCACCATCTGGTTTTGCAACGCTGTTCCAACGCTTGCTTGGCAATATCCTGAGCCTGATTTAGCTTTTCTTTGTCGATTTTCATGACGACCTCAGTTACTGGTGGCTTAACTCGTTATACCGGCACATGAAAAGTGGGAAAAACAGCGACCAGCAATACCAATTGAACTAGCTGGCCGTGAAAATGTGCACTAGCGATGTGGCGTCGGTAGATCCGGCCGTTAATCTTTGTTTGCATTACATTCTCCTGAGGCACACTGAATACTTTTATGAGTGGGCTGGAGAATGAAAAAATTGCAGGATTGTTTCGTAACTTGTACCTATCAAATCAATTCGTGTTATTGCATTTTTATAATGTATTGATATGAAAGTATTTTTACCTTCGGGATTCGATGCTGGGGAGTAGAGGATTGTTTTTATTTAAAGATTTTTTGTTCAGCGATGATTGACATCCCCAATGGTAATCCCCCCGAAAACCGGTGTGTCTATAAGTAGAGTTTTCTCGTAATCTGAACTGGGGAGATTTCTATGAAAAAATCACGTTTTACCGACAGCCAGATCATGGCCATTCTCAAGCTTGCCGAAGCAGGAACACCGGTGGCTAAATTGTGTTGCGAGCATGGCATGAGCAGTGCCAGTTTCTATAAGTGGCGTTCACGTTTTGGCGGGATGGATGCCTCCATGATGGTCCGTCTGAAAGAGCTGGAAGACGAAAACCGCCGCCTCAAAAAGATGTATGCCGAAGAACGGCTCAAAGCCGAAATTATTCAGGAGGCCATGGAAAAAAAAGTGGTGAAGCCATCTCATCGAAAGCAGATAGCACAGGACGCGGTCAGAAGCCGAAATATCAGCATACGTTTTGCCTGCCAGTTGTTTGTTGCCAGCGAAAGTTGCTATCGCTATCAACCTCAGTTGAATGAAGAAAATGCCGTTATTGCCGACTGGCTGCTCCGTATCACTGACAGCCAGCGCAACTGGGGATTTTGTCTGTGCTTTTTGTATCTGCGTAACGTAAAAGGCTTTAAGTTCGACCACATGCTGTAATCTTAAAATGATCCCGGCATGTGATATCTGAGGTGGCTGCCATGACAACCTTCATTGGACTTGATGTTTCTCAAAAGAAAACAAGCATCTGCGTCATAGCTCATAACGGTAATAAAATTTGTACGGTTAACGTCGATATGCATCCTGGTGTTATAGCTGATTATCTCTTTTCTGAAGGATTTGATAAGTCGAAAGTGGGGCTGGAAACCGGGCCGCTTTGTGTCTGGCTTTACCATTCGCTCAAGAATTTTGGCCTGGACGTTGACTGTATCCACGCCCGGCACGTTCATGCCGCTTTGTCGATGCAGTTGAATAAAACCGATCAAAATGATGCTTTTGGTATCGCAAGGCTGGTTCTTTCCGGTTGGTACAAACCAGTACATGTCAAAAGTCTTGAATGGCATCAGCAAAGACTCATTCTTACCAGTCGGGAAAAGCTGGTTCTGCTCAGGGTTGCCGTAACGAATCAGATCCGCGGGCTCCTGAAAACATTCGGCGTTGTTCTTCCTCCTGGAAAAAACAGCGTTTTTGAACGAGCAATTCTTGAATCATCACCTTCACTGGAAACCGTTAAACCTACAGTTATTATGCTGCTGGATACCCGGGAACATCTTTCCGGGCAGATAAGAAAGCTGGAAAAAATTGCCCGAAAAGATCCTGTTTGTCAGATATTACAATCTATTCCGGGTGTGGGTGTTCTGACAGCATTAAGTTTTAAAACATCAATTGATGATCCTTCACGCTTCAGACGTGTCAGTGATGCTGGCGCTTTTCTCGGATTAACGCCGAGGAAATATCAATCCGGTGAGGTGGACAGAAATGGGGGGATATCAAAACAGGGTAACAGAATGACACGCACGCTTATCTACGAAGCCGCATCATGTCTTTTAACCCGTTACGGCACCGATACAAGCCTGGCAATTAACAGACGTCAAAAGACGAAATTATGGCGCGCCCTACAGGATTCGAACCTGTGACCTACGGCTTAGAAGGCCGTTGCTCTATCCAACTGAGCTAAGGGCGCGTTGGGAAATGATTAGACTGTCAGTAAGATGACAGTGGGCTGGATTATACCCACACACCTTGGTGAGTCAACGGATTAGGGGGCGATTTACGCTATACGGCGAATCCCTGTACAGCTTTGACCTGACTTGCTGTCGTTTGCGTTTTTTTCACACAGCTGTGAGCTTCACTCATGCAGAATGATGAGAAGAGGTTATCATTCATCCTTCTCTGCTATGCCGCTTCGGAAATCATCTGTAAGTTTTGCTCAGGCGTATTCGCCATAACATGGCGTTGGTACACTAAAATATGAACAAATGACAATACAGGGTTGTCCGGCACGGTTACTGTTGTTGGGAACCCCCGCAATTTCTGTCGAACTTGGGAATTTTTCGATTTATGCATACATTGTTATCCGTATTATTGCGTATTTGTTTGTTGGCGATGTTTATATTGCCTGTCGGATATGTTGCTGCGGCTGGATCAGATACCGATCCGCCGACTACACAGTCTGATGCGCCCGTGAAAATAAATATTGATGCTGAATTGGTGAAGCTGCAAAAGCAACTGGATAGCATTAAGCAGCAGGTGTCAAGTGCCAACACCGATAGCAAGTTCGGAGCGTTGAGCGACACCACGCTGCAACTGGTCAACAGTGCCGATGACCTTTCTGCGGCTGTCGCGCCCATCGGTGCGCAATTGCAGACGCAACTGGACGTTCTTGGGCCGGCGCCGGAGTCTGGTTCCACCATCAACGAAACTACTGAGGTCACCCGCAAGCGCAGCAACCTGAACGCTGAGAAGGCGAAGCTGGATGCGCAGGTTGAACAAATTCAGGCGCTGCGGACCAGTGCGTCGAACCTTTCCGCACAGATTATTACTTTGCGCCGTAATGCCTTAAAAACCCAGTTGGCATTAAATTCCGGCAGTATTTTAGGCGCGCGTTTTTGGTCACCGATTGTGACGCCGCAAGAGGAAGATCAGCGGCGGCTCGGTGTATTCAAAGATCAGTTGAGTCAGGCATTCCTGGTTTCCTGGGAACCTGGCTGGCGATATGGTTCCCTGTTTCTGCTGTTAATCGCCGCAGTTTTGGTCACCGCCGGGCGCCGTTATCTGGATAAGTATCTGGCTTGGGCCGGGATACATCTGTTGCCGGAAGGACGGTTAAGACGAAGTTTTCTGGCAACGGCGAGCGTGATGTCTACGGTGTTGACGATCGGCATTGCCGCAAATGTAGTGGATTTCACGTTTACTCGTCATGGCGAATCGGCTGAGCGAGTAGAGGCTTTTCTGGCTACCCTGGCGCAACTGGTGGTGTTTTGTTCGATGATTGCCGGGCTGGGCCGGGCGTTTCTCTCGAATCAACGACCATCCTGGCGGTTGCCTGCGATCGCCAATCCGGTTGCCAAGGCAATGAAGCCTTTTCCGATGATTGCCGCAGTGTTGATTCTGGTGTTTGGCGTTATCGAACAGATTACGGCCACCGTGGGAACATCCGTGGCAGCCACTATCATGGTCAATGGGCTCTCTGCACTTTTTCTGGCGCTGACCACCGGCGGCATTGCGTTAAAAAGCGATCAAATCCGGCGCCAAATGGTACGTGACGGTGCGCAGCCTGAAGCGCGCTCCACATTGGCAGGGATAATCCACCTTGGCGTACTGGTTATTTCGTTCTCGGTACTGCTTTCACTGGTGATTGGTTATATCTCGCTGGCCCGTTTCCTGACTTATGAGTTGATCTGGGTCGGTATGGTGTTTTCCTGCCTTTATCTGTTTTCAACATTTCTTACCGATATCTGTGAAAGCGTATTTTCACCCAATAATGCCAGCGGTCGGCGCATTAAAAACTCGCTCAATCTTGACGATCGGCATTTAGAGCAGGCAACGGCGCTGCTTTCCGCCGCGGGCAAAGTATTTTTGATTCTGATGGCGGCGGTGGCCTTGCTGAACGGCACCTTTGGCACCACAACGCCGCTGTCGCTGGTGCAAAAAGCCGTTGAACTGTGGGGAGGCAAGGGGCTGGAAACAGTGAGCATTGTGCCTGCCCATTTGGTGAATGCGGTTCTTTTTCTGTTGGTTGGCGTCTATGTTTTACGCTCATCGAAGCGTTGGCTGGAAGAGGATTTTCTCCCCAAAACGATGATGGATCGTGGTATCCGTGCGTCGTTGGTGACCTTGTTCAGCAATATAGGTTATATCCTCATTATCCTGCTGACGTTGGCAACGTTGGGGATTCAATGGAATAAGCTGGCGTGGATTGTCAGTGCGCTGTCGGTGGGGATCGGTTTTGGCCTACAGGAAATCGTAAAAAACTTTATCTCAGGCTTGATTCTGCTGACCGAACGTCCGGTCAAGGTGGGCGATCTGGTGAATATCAGCGGTGTGGAAGGGGATATCCGGCGAATCAATGTGCGGGCGACGGAGATTCAACTGGGTGACCGTTCAACGGTTATCGTGCCTAATTCACAGTTTATTTCGCAAAATGTGCGCAACATTACAATGGGAAATGCCCTCGGTGTCGCGACGATGGCGCTGACGTTTCCGTTGGATACCGATCCCGAAGAAGTCAGAACCATTCTGCTGGATGCCTACCAGGAGCATGAGGCGATTCTGGATGCGCCAGCGCCCTCTGTCTCATTCAGTCAGCTAACCCCGACGGGTATGGTGTTGAGTGTGACGGGGTATGTCAGCAGTCCGCGTCTGGTTGCCGGCGCGAAAAGCGATCTGTTGTTTGAAATTATCAAACGGCTGCGTTCTGCGAGCATTCCTTTAGCCGTGCCTCAAAGAATGGTATTGGAAAATCAGGCCGCCACATTGCCGGATAATGTTGAAATGGATCTGCGGTCGTAATCAAATTCAACGCAATAATTACCCGGCAAAATGCCGGGTAACGGGCGTCATCTTCATGCCGATGACAAGGGTGTTACATCACATAACCTGTTGCTTCACCATCTCAATATAGATTTCCCTCAGCCGACGGGTTACCGGACCAGGTTTTCCATCGCCAATCGTTTTGCCGTCAAGCGTGACGACAGGTAAGACGAAAGTGGTCGCTGAACTGATGAAGATCTCCGTGGCGTGATAGGCTTCGTCCGGGGTGAACAACCGTTCTTCCAATTTAATATCGTCGCTTGCCGCCAGTTTCAACAGCGAATGGCGGGTAATACCGTGCAGGATGTCGTTGCTCAGCGGGCGCGTCACCACGGTATTGTCATGCAGCACGATATAGCAGTTGCATGAACTGCCTTCGGTGATGAAGCCGTTTTCTACCATGAAAGCATCATCCGCGTGGTGGCGATGTGCATAGTCTTTCGCCATGCACGCAGCTAGCAGACCGACCGTTTTAATGTCCCGGCGATGCCAGCGGATATCAGGGCTGGTAACGACATGCAGACCGGTTTTGGCTTTCGGGTTGTCCAAAATGGCGCGCGCCTGAGTAAACAGCACCAGCGTGGGTTTCACATCCGCCGACGGGAAATGGAAATCACGATCGCCAGCGTTGCCGCGGCTTAGCTGCAAGTAAATGGCGCCTTCCGTCAGATTGTTTTTCTCAATCAGCGCATGGTGAATATGCTTCAGCTCAGCTGGCGTGACTGGCAGCGTAAGAGACAGTTCACGGCAGGAACGTTGCAGACGCCCAATATGACCATCAAATTCCGCTAACTTGCCATTAACGACGGCAGTCACTTCATAGACAGCATCTGCAAAGAGGAAACCACGGTCAAAAATCGACACCTTCGCTTCATTTTCTCTAACATACTGCCCATCAACATAAACAAGACGTTGCATCAACACACTCCTTACTAGTCGTTCAATGCAGATTAACGCATTTAGCCCCACAGCGCCGCTTCTGGCGGATGTATTTCGCTGCCGTTGTAACGCAATCCGTCAGTACGGTCGCGCTGCAATAAAAGTGGGCCATCCAAATCGACAACGTTTGCCCCTTGAGCCACGATAAAAGCAGGCGCCATAGACAGCGAAGTCCCCACCATACAACCGACCATAATCCGCATACCCGCCTGATGCGCACTGGCGCGTAGACGCAATGCTTCGGTGAGTCCGCCGGTTTTATCCAGCTTGATGTTTATCATGTCGTAACAACCGGCTATGGCTTTTAGAGAGTGGCTGTCATGGCAGGATTCATCAGCGCAGATCGGTATCGGATGCGGCAGGTCCGCCAGCACGCCGTCTTTTCCGGCAGGCAAGGGCTGTTCGATCATGGTCACGCCCAGCGCGGCCAGTTCCGGCGCCAGTTTCAAATAGAGACTCACATCCCAGCCTTCATTGGCATCGACGATTAAGCGTGCAGACGGCGCGCCGCGACGTACCGCGGCGACCCTGGCCAAATCGTCTTTGTCCGCCAGTTTCAGCTTGAGCAGTGGGCGGTTGGCGTTGCTTTGCGCCGCCTGATGCATGCGCTCCGGGGTATCCAGCGAGAGCGTGTAGGCGCTCTCCAAGACTTCCGGTTCGGCCAGATTCAGGCGTTGCCAAATTCGCTGGCGGTGCTGTTTGCACGCCAAATCCCAGAATGCGCAGTCAATCGCGTTACGCGCCGCGCCCGCCGGTAGACGGGTTTGCAGCATTTCGCGATCGAGTCCGTTACGGATATCGCTGCTCAGCGCAGCAATTTGTGCCATCACGCTTTCTATGGATTCTCCGTAACGTGCGTAGGGCACACATTCGCCATAGCCTGTGGTTTCACCAGAACGCAAGGTGACGACAACGACATCGGCCTGGGTTTTGCTGCCGCGCGAAATGGTAAATGTACCCTGTAGCGGCCAGCTTTCATGGGATATTTTAATGTCGGTCATAGGTCAGCCAATTGGTCAACGATACGTCCTACTCCCTGGCGGAACGGGTCCACAACAGGCAAGCCGAATTTCTTCTCAAGTTCAGCCATTAACGGCAATGCTTCTTCTTCGCTGAGAACGGCGCTGTTGATTGAAATGCCGACAAAGCGCGCATTAGGGTTAGTCAACTTTGCCATCGACAGATTCAGGTCCATGCAGGCGGCTAAATCAGGGATAGGATAATCGACGCCCCGCATGGTTTTGCGTGTCGGTTCATGGCATAGCACCAGCGCATCCGGTTGAGCGCCGTGGATGATGCCGGTTGTGACGCCGGCAAAGGAAGGGTGAAACAATGAACCCTGGCCTTCGATAACATCCCAGTGGTTCTCGTCATTGGCGGGAGAGAGCGTTTCAACCGCACCCGCGATGAAATCGGACACTACCGCGTCAATACTCACGCCGGAACCGCTGATCAGAATCCCGGTTTGTCCCGTTGCCCGGAATGTGGCGTTGCCGCCGCGGGATAGAATTTCTTTTTCGATTGCCAGCGCGGTATACATCTTGCCGCAGGAGCAGTCAGTACCAACCGGTAATAGGCGTTTACCTGAGCGTTTGCGTCCGTTGGCGACCGGAAATGTCTGTGAAGGATGACGCACGTCAAACAGCGAACGGCCGAGTTTGGCTGCTAATTCTCTGAGTTCTGGAACATCAGACAAACGATTGTGCAGGCCCGCCGCCAGATCCATGCCGCTTTCCAATGCCTGGCTCAGTACGGCAATCCACTGTTTCGAAATAATGCCGCCGCGGTTGGCAACGCCAATTACCAGCGTTTTCGCGCCTGCTGCACGAGCGGCGCTGATATCCATATCGGGCAGATCGCAGTCAGCTTGGCAGCCATTCATTCGAAACTGCCCGACACAATATTCCGGGTGCCATTGTTTAATGCCGATTGCAACCTTGGCGGCCAACTGATCGTGTGCATCCCCCAAGAATAACAAATAAGGTTTTTTGATATCCATTATTTACCCTCATAAATATTAGGAAGCGTTGATTGAAAGATCGCTTTTTGCAAAAATAATTTGATCATTGCTGTGAATTTAAAACTGATAATAATGATGAATATATTATTGTCAATATCAATAATTATTAAGTTATAAGAACTGTAATTTAATCATTTTTGTAATATTAAAAACTACAATTCAGTCTTTATTAAGCATTAAGTTTTTCAGTTTGTGTTTTTTTTAAAATGTGGCGGTTTTTTATAAAAACGAGATGGTAATTTATAATGTGATATTTTTTAACTATTTGATTTTAAATGATTATTTATATTTTTGTAAAAGACAGGAAATGCGCTAATTTGGTGAGTTGACTTATTATGGGGCACCAAAATAAAGCAACGCAATTTTTTGTGTTTAATTTGTTAATTAAAAATGGTTTTTCTTATTATCGATATCAATGATTCTAATATTTTTACGAATGGCTAAAAGAATAATTAATATCATGCGCGGGTCTGTCGGATTCCCCATGCCGGGAAAAATTTATGAGATGTCATATCGACAGAGTCCTTGATCTGAGATAGCTTAAATCACTGGTCCGCAAAGCGGGTCTAAGCGTCGCTCGGACGGTCCGGGCGCTCACGTTACTTTGAGGATGCTATGTCTGATTCCACTTCTCCGCGCCGTTTTACGCGCATCGATCGTCTTCCCCCCTACGTATTCAATATTACTGCTGAATTAAAAATGGCGGCTCGTCGTTGTGGCGAAGACATCATTGATTTCAGCATGGGTAACCCAGACGGTCCTACACCGCCTCATATCGTCGAGAAGCTATGTACCGTCGCTCAGCGTGAGGATACCCATGGTTATTCGACTTCCAAAGGCATTCCTCGTTTACGCCGCGCCATTTCGCGCTGGTATGCCGATCGTTATCAGGTGGAAATTGATCCGGAAAGTGAGGCGATCGTCACCATCGGTTCCAAAGAGGGGCTGGCGCATCTGATGCTGGCAACGTTGGATCACGGCGATACGGTGCTGGTGCCAAACCCCAGCTACCCGATACATATCTATGGCGCGGTGATTGCCGGGGCTCAGGTGCGTTCGGTTCCGCTTGTTGAAGGTGTGGATTTCTTCAATGAACTGGAACGGGCGATCCGTGAAAGTATTCCAAAACCAAAAATGATGATTCTTGGTTTTCCTTCCAACCCTACCGCACAGTGCGTCGAGCTGGATTTTTTTGAGCGTGTGGTGGCGCTGGCAAAACAGTACGGTGTGTTGGTGATACACGATCTGGCTTATGCCGACATCGTTTATGACGGCTGGAAGGCGCCATCGATTATGCAGGTGTCTGGCGCGAAAGATATCGCTGTCGAGTTTTTCACTTTGTCGAAAAGCTACAACATGGCGGGCTGGCGTATCGGTTTTATGGTGGGTAATCAGGAATTGGTCAGTGCGCTGGCCCGTATCAAGAGCTATCACGATTACGGTACGTTTACGCCATTGCAGGTGGCGGCGATTGCGGCGCTGGAAGGCGATCAGCAGTGTGTTCGGGATATTGCCGAGCAGTATCGTCAGCGGCGCAATGTTTTGGTGCGCGGTCTGCATGAAGCTGGTTGGATGGTGGATGAGCCGAAGGCCTCCATGTATGTTTGGGCCAGAATTCCAGAGGCGTATGCGCATCTGGGATCGCTGGAATTCGCCAAACGTCTGCTGGCTGAAGCGAAAGTTTGTGTTTCTCCAGGAATCGGGTTCGGCGATTATGGTGATACGCATGTCCGGTTCGCATTGATTGAAAATCAGGATCGTATCCGGCAGGCGGTACGCGGCATAAAAGCCATGTTTCGCGCCGATGGCATTATACCGCCGAACAAAGCCTCGTCAGGTAAGGTGCCTGCTTCCTGAATGATGCTGAGGTTCCCGGTCTGCCGGCCGGGAACCTATTTTCTGCTGGCGCGCGTTTTCCTTTTTCTGCGTTCGAACGGTGATAGGGGATATCGATAAAGTGGCAGACAGCCAGCAGACATTTGTTAGAATGCCCGTCGTTAATCTCAATCAGGATGAGCCGTGTTATGTCGTTATCTCTGTCTAAATTCGCTGTTTTTACACTCTTTTGTGTCGTACTGGCTGGCTGCCAGCAATCCGACACCTCCGCCAGTAAAGGGAAAGCGGCGGATAGCGCTGTCGCAGTACCGGCTAATGATCAATTGAATCAGCTTGCGTCTCTGGTGGCTGCCACCCGGTATCTGAAATCGCAATGCAATCGCAGCGATCTTCCCGATGAGTCAACAATCAATAATGTCGTGCTGGCAGTGGCTAAGCAGCGGGGATGGGATGTGACAAATTATCAGACTTTACCGCAACGCAGTGAAAGTCTGTATCAGGGGTTGTTAAAAGACAGCACGCCGAAGGAAACGCAGTGTTCGGAATTTAACCGCTCACTGACCCCTTTTATTGATGTCTTACGCACCTACCGTTAAGCGTCAGAGCCTTATCCGGCGGGATATTTACGTCAGTGAGTTTTCCGCCGGGCCCATCCTTTGAAAAAAGGAGAAGCGGTGAAAACTCAAATCTGTCATTCCTATGACAGACACTTTATTTTGATTAGTTTCCTTTAATCTCATAATAATCGCGGACGAAACTTTGACGTGGTTGCAAAAAAGTGGAAGCGCTATTTAATAAAACATCTTTTTATTGTTAATAGATCGTCTTTTCTTTTCTTCTATTACCGTTGAAAAAGATTGAGTGAAAGGAATTCATTGATAATTAGTATGGAAAATAAAAAATAGCATTGATTAATCTGTGACCTTTCATCACGGATTTTTAGCGACCAATGGTATTGAACCATCGGATTAATTTGGTCTTTGTCATGAAACTATTAAAATAGGTGTGTAAAAAGATGGCGATTAACTATTGCAGGATTTCTGGTGAACTGATTTTTGACTTGCATGTTACTGATTGAGTTATATGGGTTTTCGTGAAATATTGATCTGGCTAATGATAAGAATTGTTGGCATGATGAATCGTCTTTTCGGTGGTTAGATGTAATATTCAAAACAAAGGAGATAATGATATGGATTATTTTTTGCTCCATTCCAGAGCGACGCTTGGTGCAGCATTGCTATTCAGTGGGTTAATGGCAGTCGGCACTGATAGTGATGCAGCCCAGAGCGCCACCATAGACCGCTCAGCCGCCCCGCAGAATGTGCAGGTTCCCACTTTGGCCTATGACGATACAAGCGTTGTGCTGGCCTGGGAAAAACCGGCGCAGGCATCATCGGATATCAAGGATTATCATGTCTACATGAATGGTCAACGGCTGGCGGGAGCGATTGACAATCAGAATACCCATTCACCGGCAAAACCTTATATCGATAACTTTTATCGTTCTATTGACACGGCAGGCTGGCATACCCGCGTCAGCTTCCAAAATTTTAAAGTTACGGGATTATCGCCGGAAACAGAATACCGCTTCACCGTACGCGCGGTTTATGCTGATGGTAAAGAATCGGTGGATAGCGAAACCGTTGTCCAGAAAACCACCGCAGTGCCTCAGACGCTAAACGTAACCAATTTCGGGGCCAAAGGCGACGGCGTCACCAACGACACGCTGGCGATTCAGAAAGCGATTGATGACTGTACGATAGAGACTTACCCGCAGGGATGTAAAGTTGTGGTCGAAGGCGGCGAGTTTAAGACCGGCGCGTTGTTCCTGCACAGCAATATGACGTTTGAAGTGGCCGAGGGCGCAATACTGCGCGGTTCGGAAAACGGTGATGACTATCCGTTGGCGCGCGGTTATTACCTCTATCCCTACACTAAACCGTCATTGCCAAAACGTCCGCCTTCACTGATTAACGTTCTGGAAATCAATGATAAAGGGAGTACGCATGCTGGCACGTTTGAAAATATCCGTATCGTCGGCAAAGGCACCATTAACGGTAATGGCTGGAAGCGCGGCATCAAATCCGGTGACGCGACGACCATTAAGGACGAATTGGGCAGAAAGCTGCCGCAGTACCGGGCAAGCAAAGCGGACAAGGTATCCGACGATGGGATTCTGGCCAAAAATCAAACTGAAAAAGCCCTGGCTGATGGGATGTCGGTTAATGATGCCTACAAGCATCGCCGATCCAGCTTGATGACGCTGCGTGGTGTCAGCAACCTGTATCTGGAAGGGCTGACCATTCTGAATCCCGCCTATCACGGCGTGATGGTGCTGGAATCTGAAAATGTGGCCATGAATGCCTTAGTGCATACCACTTTTGATGCGAATAATGCGGACGGCATCGAGTTTGGCAACAGCCAGAACGTAATGGTATTCAATAACTTTTTTGATACCGGCGATGACAGTGTCAATTTCGCGGCGGGGTATGGCGCCGAAGTAGCGACACGGCAGCAAAAAGCGCAAAGCGGCGCGTGGATATTCAATAACTACTTCCGTAAAGGCCATGGCGCTGTAGTCACCGGCAGCCATACCGGCGCCTGGATCGAGAAGATCGTGGCTGAAAATAATGTAATGAATCTGACGGATGTCGGGCTGCGTATGAAAAGTCGTCCATACTACGGCGGAGGTGCGCGTGACGTCGTCTTCCGCAATAATGCAATGCGTGGTATTGTCGGAGAACCGTTTGTGTTCACCGTCAAATATAAAGCAGATGTGAACGATTCCCAGCCGGCGGCTGAACCCGCTCAATTTCGTGATGTGAAAGTTTCTGACGTAACCGTCGATGGTACGGCGAAGAAAAACAGTATCCTGGTCGATGGGATGACCGTAGATGAAATGGCGGCTTCATATGGGTTTTCTTTTAAACGTGATGCCTATCATCAGGGCTTGTATTTTGAAAATGTAAAATTTAAAAATACCAAAGCCACGGACATTACCTTCCTCAAAGACAGCACGTTCAAAAACGTGATTTTTGAAAATGTCGACGCGGCATGGAAGTTTGGTAATATCGAAAATATCAAACTAGACGACCGGGTTAATCGTGGTGTCTCTCTGACGACGAAGGGGGATGAAACCCTCACCCTCGAGGCGGCGACGCAGTAAGGATAAACCCCACGCCGTAAGGCGTGGGGGATTTTATGGATGAATAAGCAATGCCGCAATCCCCATCATGGTCGCGTAAAACCCTTTCATTAAACACACTGGTAGTAAAACTCCAGTCTTTACCTTTACCCCTTATTCGGCGTGTGCTTCTGAGCGGTATCCTACTGCTGATTTGCCAGCAACTGACGGTGCTCGCCTGGCGTGTTCTGCTGCCAAACGATCCTCATCCGGTCAACATTACCGTCACGCCCGCCCAGGCCAAAGAAAAACCCGCCGCATCGGATGACTTTACGCTGTTTGGCCGCCCGCCTGACGTCAATCCACCGACAGTAACGGCAGCCGCGTTGAACGGAGATATCCCGCTTTCCACATTAGACATCACTCTTACCGGTATTTTGGCGAGTGAAGACGACAAACGGTCCATCGCCATTATCGCCAAAGATAGTCAGCAATACAGCCGTAGCGTGGGTGACGCGATACCGGGCTATGAGGCCAAAATTGTGACTATTTTTGCCGATCGTGTCGTCTTGCAGTATCAGGGGCGCTATGAAGCCCTGCATTTATATCAGGATGACGCCGAAGGGAGAAAACCTGAGCATATTTATCTGGCACCGGATGGAGACAACTAATTTTGTTTAGTAAAGGACAGCGGTTTTCTGACTGCAAATGGTTTAGCAACGCGCGGTGGAAAGGATTACGCCTGCTGGGAGGCGCCCTATGCCTGATGGTTTCTTCATTTGCCTGGAGTGCTGAGTTCTCCGCCAGTTTTAAAGGGACGGATATTCAGGAGTTCATCAATACCGTCAGTAAAAACCTGAATAAAACAGTGATCGTCGATCCTTCCGTCAGCGGCAATATTACCGTGCGTAGTTATGACATGATGAATGAAGAACAGTATTACCAGTTCTTCATCAGCGTGCTGGACGTATACGGTTTTACCGTTGTGCCGATGGATAACAACGTATTAAAGATCATTCGCTCGAAAGATGCGAAGTCAACCTCGATGCCGCTGGCCAGCGAAGACGACCCTGGCGTCGGGGATGAAGTGGTTACGCGCGTCGTGCCGGTCAATAACGTTGCGGCCCGCGATCTGGCCCCGCTGCTGCGTCAACTGAACGACAATGCCGGCGCCGGGAGCGTGGTGCATTACGAGCCCTCGAACGTGCTGCTGATGACCGGCCGCGCCACCGTGATTAAACGGCTGATGGCGATTGTTGAACGGGTGGATAGAACCGGCGATCGCAATGTGGCGACGGTGCCGCTTTCTTACGCATCCTCGCTGGAAGTGGTGAAAATGGTGAATGAGCTGAATAAAACCGATGAGAAAACGGCGCTGCCTGGCATGATGACCGCCAACGTCGTCGCCGATGAGCGCACCAACTCCGTGCTGGTCCGTGGCGAGCCAAATTCCCGTCAGCGAGTGATTGATATGATCAAACAGCTCGATCGGCAGCAGGCGGTACAGGGCAACACCAAAGTTATCTATCTCAAATATGCCAAAGCCTCGGATCTGGTTGAAGTGCTGACTGGCGTGGGCGACAGCATCAAGTCGGAGCAGGAAAATGCGTTGCCGGCGCTGCGCAAAGAGATTTCCCTTAAGGCGCATGAGCAGACGAACTCGCTGATTGTGAGCGCGGCGCCGGATGTTATGCGCGATTTGGAGCAGGTGATCGCCCAACTGGATATTCGTCGTCCGCAGGTGCTGGTGGAGGCGGTCATTGCGGAAGTTCAGGATGCTGACGGCATGAACCTGGGCATTCAGTGGTCGAATAAAAATGCTGGAATGACGCAGTTCACCAACACCGGCTTGCCGATTTCCACGATGGTGGCGGGTGCGGATCAGTACCGAAAAGACGGCACGTTCAATAGTTCGGCGGCGAACGCGCTCAACAGCTTCAACGGTATTGCCGCCGGGTTTTATCAGGGCAACTGGTCGATGCTGTTGTCCGCTTTGTCGAGCAACAGCAAGAATGACATTCTGGCGACGCCGAGCATTGTGACGCTGGACAACATGGAAGCCACGTTCAACGTCGGTCAGGAAGTACCGGTACTGGCAGGGTCGCAGACGACTTCTGGCGACAACATTTTCAATACAGTGGAACGTAAGACCGTCGGTATTAAGCTGAAAGTGAAGCCGCAAATCAACGAAGGCGACTCGGTGTTGCTGGAGATTGAACAGGAAGTCTCCAGCGTAGCCGATTCTGGGTCCAGCAGCAGTTCGGAACTGGGGGCCACGTTTAACACGCGCACCGTAAATAATGCGGTATTGGTCAGCAGCGGTGAAACCGTGGTCGTGGGCGGTTTGCTGGATAAAAGCTCGCGTGAAACGGCGGATAAAGTGCCCTTGCTGGGCGATATTCCCGTGCTGGGATACTTGTTCCGCTCCAACAGTCGTCAGGTATCGAAACGTAATCTGATGTTGTTTATCCGCCCCTCCATCATCCGCGATCGAAGTCAGTATCAGAATGCCTCGTCGGAAAAATACCACGCATTCAGCGAGGAGCAACAGCAGCAGCGCGATGTCAAACATGGCAAAGGCATGTTGAGCAACGATCTCCTGCGCCTGCCTTCAACGGGTAATCCTTACACGTTCCGTCAGGTGCAGTCCTCTATTGTGACGTTTTATCCGGTGGGGGGACGATGAGCGACGATTCGCCGCGAATGATTGAATTACGTCCGATATTGCCTTTCGCCTATGCGAAAGGGCAGCAGATTCTGTTGCTGCAAGGCGAAGGGGAGGACGATCGGCAAGCCATTTGTGTGGCACTGACGTCCGCCTCCGCGCTGCTGGAGGCGCGACGTGTGGCTGGGTTTCCGTTAAAGATTCAACGTGTGACGGAAGCGGAATTCGAGCGTCGACTGGTCGTCAGCTATCAGCGTGACTCCGAGGAAGCGCGGCGTCTGATGGAAGATATCGGTAATGAAATGGACTTCTATACGCTGGTCGAGGAACTGCCGGACAGCGACGATCTTCTGGATACCGATGACGATGCGCCCATTATTCGTCTGATTAATGCCATGCTGACCGAAGCGATCAAAGACAAGGCGTCGGATATCCATATCGAAACCTATGAACGCTATCTGCAAATTCGTTTCCGGGTGGATGGCGTGCTGCGCGAAATCCTGCGTCCGCAGCGTAAGCTGGCGTCTCTCCTGGTGTCGCGTATCAAGGTGATGGCGAAACTGGATATTGCAGAAAAGCGCATACCGCAAGATGGCCGCATGGCGCTGCGCATCGGCGGACGAGCCATCGACGTGCGCGTGTCGACTTTACCTTCCAGCCACGGGGAGCGTGTGGTCTTGCGTCTGCTGGATAAAAACAGCGTGCAGTTGGATCTGGAAGCGCTGGGGATGTCGTCCCGCCATCGGCAGCGGCTGGATGCGCTGATCCACCGTCCCCACGGCATTATTCTGGTTACCGGTCCAACCGGATCGGAAAAAGCACCACCCTCTATGCGGCGCTCAGCCGCCTCAACGCCGCGGAACGCAATATCATGACGGTGGAAGATCCAATCGAGTATGAGTTGGAAGGGATTGGTCAAACGCAGGTTAACGCCAAAGTGGACATGACCTTTGCCCGTGGATTACGGGCGATTTTGCGTCAGGACCCGGATGTCGTGCTGGTGGGGGAAATCCGTGATGGTGAAACGGCGCAGATTGCGGTACAGGCCTCGTTAACCGGTCACCTGGTGCTCTCCACATTGCATACCAACAGCGCGTTGGGCGCGCTCTCGCGCTTGCAGGACATGGGCGTTGAACCTTTTCTGCTCTCAACATCGCTGCTGGGGGTACTGGCGCAGCGTCTGGTGCGGACGCTGTGTCCCGATTGCCGTCAGCCACGGCGGATCGACGCCGTTCATGCGGAGCAAATGGGCGTACCGCCCGACACCATGCTGCATTATCCCGTTGGCTGTTCGCAATGTAACTTTAGCGGCTATCGGGGACGTATCGGGATTCATGAGCTGGTTGTGATTGACGACCGGGTGCGGGCGGCTATTCACCGCAGCGAGGGGGAAATGGCGATTGCGCAGATGTTGGGAACTGATAGAACCACAATCCGGCAAGACGGGCTGGAGAAAGTGCTGGCAGGGATCACCACCTGGGAAGAAGTGATCCGCGTAACCAAAGAGGGATGATATGGCGCAGTACCACTATCAGGCACTGGATGCACAGGGGAAGAAATGCCGCGGCACCCAGGAGGCGGATTCCGCGAGACAGGTGCGCCAATTATTGCGTGAGCGCGGTCTGATGCCGATTGCGGTGAGCGAAAGCCCAAGCGGGGAGCACAGATCAGGCTCTTCCGGCTTTTCTCTTCGGCGACGACACCGTATCGGCACGTCCGATTTAGCGTTACTCACCCGGCAACTGGCGACGCTGGTCGCCGCCGCCTTGCCGCTGGAAGAGGCGCTGGAGGCTGTCGCCAAGCAGAGCGAAAAACCTCACATAAGCCAACTGATGGCGGCGGTACGCGGCAAAGTCATGGAAGGGCATTCACTGGCGGACGCCATGAAATGCTTCCCCGGTAGTTTTGAACGCCTGTATTGCGCGATGGTGGCGGCGGGGGAGACCTCCGGGCATCTCGATGAGGTGCTCAACCGGCTGGCGGACTATACCGAGCAACACCAGCAGATGCGCAGCCGGATTCAGCAAGCCATGATTTATCCCTGCGTGTTGACTGTGGTGGCGATTGCGGTCGTGAGCATTTTACTGTCGGCCGTTGTGCCCAAAGTGGTCGAGCAATTTATCCATATGAAACAGGCGCTGCCTTTGTCAACGCGTTTGCTGATGGGCATGAGTGATGCGGTGCGCACGGTGGGGCCGTGGGTGGTTTTGGCGCTGCTGGCCGCGGTTATGGCGTTGCGCGTTTTGTTGCGTCAGGAAAAGCGCCGTATCGTTTTCCACCGGCGTTTGCTTTATCTACCGCTGTTGGGGCGTATTGCCCGCGGACTGAATACCGCACGCTATGCCCGTACGCTGAGTATCCTGAACGCCAGCGCCGTGCCGCTATTACAGGCGATGCGCATCAGCGGCGATGTCATGACCAACGATTACGCCCGTCATCGCCTGGCGCAGGCGGCGGATGCGGTGCGGGAAGGCGTTAGTTTGCACAAAGCGCTGGAGCAGACCGCGCTCTTTCCCCCCATGATGCGCCACATGATCGCCAGCGGTGAACGCAGCGGCGAACTGGACAGCATGCTGGAGCGGGCGGCGGAAAATCAGGATCGTGAATTCAGTGCGCAGATGACGCTGGCGTTAGGGCTGTTTGAACCTTTGCTGGTGGTGAGTATGGCGGCGATCGTGCTGTTTATCGTGCTCGCCATTCTCCAGCCGATCCTGCAACTGAATACTTTAATGAGTTCGTGAAAGAACCAACACTTGAGTGAGGAAAAGTAAGGATGCAACATCGTCAGCGTGGTTTCACCCTGTTGGAAATTATGGTGGTTATCGTCATTCTCGGCGTATTGGCGAGTCTGGTCGTACCGAACCTGATGGGGAACAAGGAGAAGGCGGATCGGCAAAAAGCCGTCAGCGACATCGTGTCGTTGGAAAGTGCGTTGGATATGTACAAACT
The DNA here is from genome assembly GCF_005484945.1 of Brenneria rubrifaciens. Lineage (NCBI taxonomy): Bacteria > Pseudomonadati > Pseudomonadota > Gammaproteobacteria > Enterobacterales > Pectobacteriaceae > Brenneria > Brenneria rubrifaciens. The sequence continues at coordinate 2,672,048 of NZ_CP034035.1, read as the reverse complement.
TGATAACAGCCGCTATCCGACAACGGAACAGGGATTAAGAGCACTGGTGACAAAACCAACCGTGCAACCGGAGCCGCGTAATTTTCCGCAGGATGGCTATATCCGGCGTTTACCGCAGGACCCGTGGGGAGCGGAATATCAGCTCATGAATCCCGGTCAGCATGGCAAGCTGGATATCTTCTCATTCGGGCAGGACGGTATGCCGGGTACGGAAGATGATATCGGTAACTGGAACCTCAACGGTAAATAAACGTGTTATGAGGAAACAGCGAGGATTCACCCTGCTGGAAATGATGCTGGTTATGTTGCTGGCTGGCGTGGCTGCCAGTCTGGTGGTGATGGCATTCCCGGCTGAGCGCCGGAATGACGGCGCCTGGCAGTTGGCCCGTTTTCAGACGCAGCTGGCGCTGGCGTCTGAAACCAGCCAAATCAATGAGTTCATGCTGGGGGTGCGAATATCCCCTGACCGCTGGCAGTTTTATCAATTGCAGAGGGAAACCTCATCGGCGACGCTGACCGGGGAAGACGAACGCTGGAAAGGCTATAAATGGCGTCCCTGGCAGCCCCGCCGCATTGATTCCTCCATCGTTCTGCCTGATGCGCTGCGCCTGGAACTGCTGCAGGTGGATGGAAAGAAAATGGAGAAAAAACGCAGTGAGGATGAGCCTGACATTCTGATCCTCCCCGGCGGAGAAATCACGCCTTTCAAACTCCTGTTGCGATCCAAAAATAAATCCCAGTTGTACTGGCTGGAGGTGGATGTCAACGGAATGATAAGAACGTCGCTCGAACCGGGAGAGCAGCCATGAGCAGGCAACAGGGTATGACCTTAATTGAAGTGCTGGTGGCGCTAACGGTATTTGCTTTGGCTGGCATCGCCGTTTTGCAGACGACGGCAACGCAGGCGGGAAGCCTGAGCCGGCTTGAAGAGAAAACCTTCGCCATGTGGGTTGCGGAAAATCAACAGGTGCAGTTGCGGCTAGCACAGCGCTGGCCGGAAACCCATTGGGTAAAAGGGGAATCGCAGTTCGCGGGCCAGCGCTGGTATTGGCGTTGGCAGGGGGTGGAAACGGGCGATCCTCAGTTCCGTGCGCTGGATGTCGAAGTGCGGCGTAGTAAAGACCAACTGGCTGCCGACGGCACGCTACGCACGTATGTGGTGAAACAATAATGCCGAAGAAAATTGTCGCGGAACAATCACGGCGTAACGCGCGCCAGCAGGGTTTTACGCTACTGGAGGTGATTCTGGCGTTGTCTATCTTCGCGGCATTGAGCCTCAGCGCTTTTCAGGTGCTGAATGGGGTGATGCGGAACGATGAAATTTCCCAACGCAAAGCGGAACGTCTGGCTGAGTTGCAGCGAGCTTTCACCCAGATGGACCAGGATTTTTCGCAGATGATTGCCCGCGGAAGCCGCGGCAGCACCTCTCTGTTTTACGCCAGCAGGGATCAACTGAGAAGTGACGACTGGGGCATCAGTTTTATGCGTAATGGCTGGCAGAATCCGTTCGGTTTGTTGCCGCGTTCTGAGCTTCAGCCAGTCGCTTATCGGTTGCGCAATAACACGTTGGAGCGTCTTACTTATCCGCATCCCGATCCCATCGAAGGGTTGGCGCCGGGCGTAAAACCGTTGCTTACTCAGGTTGACGGGTTCCGTCTGCGCTTCTTTACCCATAAAACCTGGCAAGACCGCTGGGAGAATCCGAATCAGTTGCCGCAGGGAATCGAAGTGATCTTGACGTTAAGGGACTACGGCGAAATGTCGCGGCTGTTTTTTATCACCACCGGGCCGGTTAAATAATGTCGTCTCGCCAGCGCGGAGTCGCACTACTGGTTGTCTTGCTGATACTGGCCATGATGGTGACGGTAGCCGCTGTCATTGCTGAGCGCAGCGGCAAGGCGTTCTTACGGACAACCAGCCAGCTAAGCCGCCAACAGGCCGAATGGTATGCTCTGGGGGGAGAAGCGCTGGCTGGCGAAATGTTGCTGCGTGATGCCCTGAACGCGCCTGACGTTACGTCTCTGGTGCAAGACTGGGCGCAACAGGATCGCAAGTTTTCTGTTGACGGCGGCGAAGTGTATACACAGCTACAGGATGCCCGCTCCTGCTTCAATCTTAATTCGATCAATCAGGGCATCAGCGATGATGGCACGCAGGTGGAAGCACCTTACCCCGCGCAGGTGTTTCGCATGCTGTTGCAACATTTGGGGGAGGAGCCGGCGAGGGCGGAGCAGATGACCGCCGCCGTGCGCGACTGGATTGATGGTGATAGCCATCCCCTGACGAACGGCGCCGAAGATGAAATTTATGCCTCGCTGCCGGTGCCTTATCGCCCGGCAAACAGGGCCATGGGTGAGATCAGTGAATTGCGCGCGGTATACGGCATGGACAGCGATCTTTATCGGCGCTTATTACCGTATGTTTGCGCGCTACCCGTCGATACGATGTTGATAAACATCAATACGCTGACGGAATTGCAGGCGCCGTTGCTGGCAGCACTTTTTCTGAAAGAAATGACGGTGCCGCAAGCGATGGCATTAATACAGAAAAGGCCGCGTACGGGTTGGGCAAGCTTGTCTGTGCTTCAGCAAACGGGATTATTGCCGGCAAACAGCCAAAAGACCGCGCAAAAAATACTGACGGTGAAAAGTGAATGGTTTTTTGCACAACTGCATGTGCGCCTCGGTGACAGTGATTTTTATCAGGGAAGCCTGATTCAGCTCATCGGCCAACAGGCGCTGGTCGTGCAGCGGCAATATGGAGGATATAGGACGGTGAACCCATGAAGCAACACCCGCACATCAGAAAGCCTTGTCTGATCGTTCGGTTACCGGCGCAAGAGCGGGAAGCCATCGAATGGCAGGTAAGATCACACAGTGGCGATCATGTTCTGGCTGAAGGGGGCGGTAGTGCGGAGCAGGTGCGAGAATCACTCGAGGCTTATCCTGCATTGGCGTTTTCCCGAGTACTGGTGCCTGCGACCGAGGTGACTTTTCATGCGCTGACGCTTCCCCGGCAGGCACGGCGTCAACTGGCGCAGATGGCGCCGTTTTTGCTGGAAGAGCAGTTGGCCGCCGATATCGAAAAGTTGCACTTTGCTTTACTGGAACAGCAGGGGGATACCGCTACAATCGCCGTTGTGGAAAAAAGTCGCATGCGCCACTGGTTATCACAGTGCGCCGGGGTGGGGATCGCCGTCGACTCGCTGTTGCCCGATGCCTGGGTGTTGCCACGGCATAAAGATGGCTGGAGTGCGCTGAATCACAATGGTACGTGGCTGTTTCGACAGGAGAATGGTCACGTTATGGCCGCGGAGTCATCATGGTTCGCCGAACTGTTGGCCACGTTCGCGCCGTTGCCGGTAATTTACAGCCATAGCGCACTGCCTACTGCCGGCGGAGAACTGGCGCTGGCTTTGTGGCGACCTCAACCTGAAACCGATTTATTTACTCTGGCGGCGAAGGCGCATCTTCCGCCCTCTGCCGATCTGCAACAGGGAGAGTTTGCATCGGTTAAATCGTGGCGTCATACCCTACTTCCCTGGCGGGGTGTCGGGGTGGCGCTGTCCTGTTATCTGCTGCTACTGATCGGCGAAATGGGCTGGTCACACTATCAGCTCTATCAACAGTCGGCGTACTGGCGTCAGGAAAGCATCAACGTCTATCGGCGAATATTTCCCTCTGAAACGACGGTGATTAACCCACGGCTACAGATGCAGCAACATCTGCAAAGGGCGTCTGCGGCAAATGGGGCGCAAGGGTTGCTCAGCCAACTGACGGCGTTACAGCAGCTCATCACACAAAACGGCAACGTACGGATTCAATCCCTCTCTTACCAGGCGCCAGGCGCTGAATTGCGGCTGGCGTTGAAGGCGGCGTCGTATCAGGAGTTGGAACAGTTACAACAACAGGCTGCGGCGTACTATCAGGTTCAGGCGGGAGAGATGCGCCAGGAAAAGGGATATGTCGAAGGACGATTAACCTTAAGGAGTCTGCCATGAACGAATTACGCCAACGCTGGCATGCCTTAAACCAACGCGAGCAGCGTTTGCTGTCGGTCTGTGCCGGCATGTTGTTGCTTTGTCTGGCGTATTACGCGGTATGGCAGCCCTGGCAGATCCGCGAACGCCAATGGCAACTCGCCATTTCCCGTGAACGGCAGACCGTCGACTGGATGCAAAAGCAGGCTGCGACATTGCCTCCGGGCGGGCAAACGCAACAGGACGTCCAGAGCCGTGACACCAGCCTGCCCATTCTGGTGTCGCAGAGTACGGGGCGTTACGGCCTGACGGTCGTTCGGCTGCAACCGCAGGGCAGTCAGGTTTCGGTGACGCTGGCGCGCAGTGATTTCAACGTGCTCATTCGCTGGCTGAGTGAACTGGAGCGGAAAAACGGCGTAAGGGTTCTGACGCTGAACGTTGATGCCGTGGAGCAAAGCCCCGGCAGCGTGGATATTACCAGATTGTTGCTGGAGAGGGCGGATGAAGGGTAACGCGCTATGGCTGTTTATCTAAGAATATTCAGTGGCGTATTTCACGATAATTGCGCAGCGTTTCGCAATCGCCAACGCGCCTTTGTCTGATCCATTGGCGTATCATGCAGACTATGAAAGTATGGAGGCGGTCGGTTCAAAACGGGGCATTGTTGACTCAACGTCATTATTTATATATCGGGGGATTGGCATGGATGGGATAGTGGCATTTGCCGAGGGATTCCCCGCAGGATGGTTGGGGGCATTAGCGCTGACGGGTCTGATGGTGGGCAGTTTTCTGAATGTGGTGATTTACCGGTTACCCATCATGCTGGAACGCCGCTGGCAGCGTGAAGCCCGCGCCCAGCTTGGTTTGCCGCTCTCCGTTGATGAACCACGTTATAATCTCTGGTGGCCGCCTTCCGGCTGTCCGCATTGTCAACATGCCATCGCGGTGAGAGACAACATTCCGGTATTGAGCTGGTTATTGCTACGCGGACGCTCCCGATGCTGTCAGCAGTCTGTTTCCGCACAATATCCACTGATTGAAACGTTGACCGTGTTGATCTTCATGACCGCAGGGCTGCTGTGGCCGCCGGGCATGGCGCTGGGCGGCGCGCTGATTTTACTATCATTCCTGTTAATGCTGGCGGCGATTGATACGAAAACACTGCTCCTGCCGGATGTGCTGACGCTGCCTTTACTTTGGCTGGGCTTGATTTTTAATCTGTCGGGCACTTTTGTTTCATTGGGTGATGCGGTGATCGGCGCGGTGGCAGGTTACCTCTCTCTTTGGTTACTGTACTGGGGATTTAAACTACTCAGCGGAAAAGATGCGCTGGGATATGGTGATTTTAAACTGCTGGCGGCACTGGGCGGCTGGCTAGGCTGGCGAGCATTACCCAATTTGGTGCTCATCGCCGCATTGAGCGGGTTGGTTATCACGATGGTATGGCGCTGGGCGCGACGAGAAAATGCCGAACACCCCCTGGCATTTGGTCCCTGGCTTGCGGCAGGCGGGGTGATTAGTGTGGTGCTTAATGGGATAGGCGATATTTAATGTGATCGTGGGTAATCTGCCTGTTGAACCATTCCTTTCCTGGTAAAGCCGAATTCATGGCAAAGCGCGTCGGGTATAAAAATAGGCTGAAGGTGTTATCACCCCCAGCCTGCTTTACGTTTGCTATTCTGTATATCTCTTTCCGTGCCTTACAGTAAACTCGCTTCTGTCAGGCAAATGACCGGTTATTCCACCATCAGCATAAAGGTACTCACCCAAACAACCAGACAGAATGAGACACCCATAAAAAAATACTTCACCGATATATTCTCCAGCAGAAACCACGCCAGCAACGATCCCGATTGTGCGTTTTATTATGGAAGAGAAATGCGCGCCGTTTGCCATCTTGCAGCGGGAAAACACTTCCCCGTTGTCATCACCAGAGGTAACACTATTGATGACGGGATCGGCGCTCAATCTACGCCGAGTGCGGGGGATAATTCAAGAGGGGCATGGCACTATATTTACAGAAATAGCATTAAAAAGCGTTCAGTGCTAACCGCCGCCAAATGGTTAAAACAGGTGTACGATGAACATGCGGGGAAACCGGGATTTTATGGCCGCTTTCAGCCCATTTTTATGATGATTTTCAGTAGGGAGCCGTATGGGATCAGTAGATGTTTTCGGAAAATTATGTTCGTTCCTGGACCGGCAGCAGGCCCGTTACCGTGTAGTGAAGCACGCCAGCGCCGGACGTTCTGAAGAGGTGGCGCAGCAGCGCGGGACCGCGTTGGGACAGGGGGCCAACGCGCTGGTGTGCCACGTAAAAGGAAACCGTGTGCGTCAGCATATTCTGGCCGTTTTACCCGCTGACCAACAGGCTGATTTATCGCGTCTGGCCCGGGGGATCGGGGGAACACGCGCTTCGCTGGCCAGCCCGGATGAAGTGGACGATTTAACACACTGTGTTTTTGGCGCTATTCCGCCGTTTAGCTTTCATCCCGATTTGTTGCTGGTGGCCGATCCTCTGTTATTTGTCCGGTTTGATGAGCTTGCGTTCAATGCCGGATCGCTCGAACGTTCAGTTATTCTAAATACGCAGGATTATCAGCGCATTGCCCAACCACGGATTTTGCCTTTTCTGAAGCTGCCCGCAGCGGGCTAGGTTCGGTATATTAAATACCAGGTAAATCGGGCAACTGCGGCCATCTCTGTTATTATTGCGGCAAATCACGCGCCGTCTTGAGACTGGCGTAGCCTTTCGTCGCGTTACCGTTGGTAATAAGAGTAATTATTGTGAGTACAACTTCTTTTTCTTCCCTTGCTCTGCCGGCCGAGCAGTTATTCAATCTCAATGAACTGGGCTATACCGCAATGACCCCGGTTCAGGCCGCGACGTTACCGGCTATCCTGTGCGGCGCCGATGTGCGCGCCAGGGCGAAGACCGGCAGTGGCAAAACGGCTGCTTTCGGTATCGGTCTACTCAATCAGATTGTTGTCGAGGAATTTGTCACTCAGGCGCTGGTGCTGTGTCCGACGCGTGAATTGGCCGATCAGGTCAGCAAAGAACTGCGCCGTCTGGCGCGTTTTGCGCAGAATATCAAGATCCTTACGCTATGTGGCGGCCACCCCATGGGGCACCAGTTGGATTCGCTGGTTCATGCGCCGCACATCGTGGTGGGAACGCCGGGACGCATTCAGGATCATCTGCGCAAGCATTCTCTGTCGCTTGACGCGCTGAAAGTACTGGTGCTGGATGAAGCTGACCGCATGCTGGATATGGGATTTACGGACGCGATTGATGAAGTGATCGGCTATGCGCCTACGGATCGTCAGACATTGCTGTTTTCCGCCACCTATCCGAATGAGATCGAACAGATTAGCGCCCGGGTTCAACGTCAGCCGTTGAGCGTCGACGTGGTGGATGAGAATGCTGAACCAGCAATCGAACAGCGTTTTTATGAAACCACGAAAGAGCAGCGTTTACCGCTGCTGATGGCCATTCTGAGCCACTACCAGCCAGCATCCTGCGTAGTGTTCTGTAACACGAAGCGTGATTGCCAGAGCGTATTCGATGCGTTGGATTCGCGGGGCATCAGTGTGTTGGCGCTGCATGGCGATCTGGAGCAACGCGATCGCGATCAGGTATTGGTGCGTTTTTCTCATCGCAGTTGCCGCGTGCTGGTTGCGACCGATGTGGCCGCCCGCGGTTTGGATATTAAAGAGCTGGAACTGGTGGTGAATTTCGAGCTGGCCTTCGATCCCGAAGTGCACGTACACCGCATTGGTCGAACCGGGAGAGCGGGCATGCAAGGGCTGGCCGTCAGTTTGTGTGTACCGCAGGAGATGAGCCGCGCTCATCTGCTTGAAGATTATCTGGGTATACCCATCAATTGGGCATCAACGACAGAAATCAGTCGCAGCGGCGTCGCTGAACTGGCGCCAGAGATGATGACGCTGTGTATCGACGGAGGGCGTAAAGCCAAAATTCGCCCTGGCGATATTCTGGGGGCGTTGACCGGTGAGGCAGGTTTAACCGCGGCGGAAGTCGGCAAAATTGATATGTTTCCCATGCATGCCTACGTCGCTATCCGCAAAGCCAGCGCGAAGCGGGCGCTGCATCAACTTCAGCAGGGTAAGATAAAAGGGAAAAGCTGCAAAGTCAGGTTGTTGAAATAATTTTGCGTTTAATACCTGTCGGATATTTTGCAGATCTATTGGCCTTGCGTAACGGCAAGGTCACAGGGATTCAGAATACGGTTCTTTGTGCAGTCGGTTAATCAATAAAACTTAATGGCAGCCTGTTAATTTCCTGACTATTAACGATAAATTCTATTTTTAATCGAAGGATAAAGAATCGTCATAACGATAACAGTGTATCTTAGTTATATTATTCTAATTTTAAAGTGATCCGTTATTACCAGTACCGTTATGCAGCATTTCCTGAATTTGCTGATAGACTTCGGCGGCAGACATATTGCTGTATGACATTGTGCTATCAAAAGTTAATACCCGCTCTTTACCCGGCCCCTGTAGGAAACTTAATAAAGCGAGATCTTCCTGAGTTATCCGTTTTCCAGTGAAAGCATCAAACATTTCGGATTGCCCGTCAGGATATTTAACCACGGAAATCAGTTTACCGTCGTACAGGGGAATCCCTGTCATGGTAAGCGTGTAGTCGGCGGCGTCATTCTGCTGCTCTTCCTGATGATCTTCAGGTGCTTTTTTCTCTTCACGCTCGTGATCAACCGCACGTTTTTTATCGGACGACAGCGTGACCTTAGTGCTGTTGTTTGGTGTCATTGAGGGGGATGATGAGTCAGAGTTTGTCGTTGATGTGTCAGTTTTATTGCCTGTGCTGATGGCAGTGACCGCATCCGCATTCGTGGCAACACCCACCGTGGGTACATTAGAATGGAGATTTACATTCAGGGACTGAATATCTGGAATAACCACAATATTAACTCCTTCATATCGCTATTTTTTTATGTCGACAGTTTCAAGCCGATGAATTACTTCAATATAACGAATCCAATTGATTGAAATAAACCATTTTTTATTAACTGGCGGCGGTAATGAGTCCATTGCAGGAAATACAGCCCCTTTCCCGGTGTCCAGACAGACCCGGCAAAGACATAATTGTGACAGATGGAATGACCTTAAAAATACGTTCCAGTAAGTTAAATCGGCCAATCTATTTTTTTCATTAATATCTAAAATGCATAAGTTTAAATTTTTTTATTGCTAACAATGCATTGAGCCTATCTGTATTAATTAGGTATCTAACTTTTTGACAGGCTAAATGTAAGTATGACCAAAGTATTTTCAGCCACAGTGTTGACACGGCATGGGGATGGAATAACGTGCTTACCTATAAAAATGATTTTTTCATTGCGTTACTGGTGCTTGTCTTGTCCTCTGATTGGCTTTCACTCCACAACCCCCATCTAACAGGTTACACTGAATTCCTATTTCTATATCGAACACCTGTAACATCATGAGCAGTATCAAATTAACCGTTAATTATTTATACCAGCAGTCTGGGGACCGGCGGGTTGCATCGCTGGCCACCGCCCGAATTTTTGTCGGAGATACACTGATCGCCACGGAAGTGATCACCGGCATGACGGAAACCCCAGTCAGTAAATATCTGCATCATTCACCGTCTCAGGGGCAACCTGTAAGGGTCGAATGGGATTCTGCCGGGATTACGTCTATGCTGGTGTCTGAAATACAGATGTGTCCCTGTTGTCAACATAATGAACCCGAATAAGGAAAGACGCTTTGGCTGGAGCAAGTTTACTGACGCTATTGGATGATATCGCTACGTTGCTGGATGATATATCCGTCATGGGGAAATTGGCCGTTAAGAAGACGGCGGGCGTATTGGGTGACGATCTGTCGCTGAATGCGCAACAGGTAAGTGGGGTAACGGCGAATCGTGAACTGCCAGTGGTCTGGCGCGTAGCGAAAGGTTCGTTTCTAAATAAGGTTTTTCTGGTGCCGGTTGCGTTGCTCATCAGCGCGTTCATCCCCTGGGCGATCACGCCGTTGCTGATGGTCGGGGGAGCCTATCTTTGTTATGAGGGAGTGGAAAAAGTGGTGCATAGCCTGCACCGCGACAAAAATCAGAATACGCCAGAAGCCCGGCAGCAGCGCCTGCTTGCGGCGGCTCAAGCTGATTCGGCGGAGTATGAAAGCGACAAAGTGAAAGGCGCGATCCGTACAGACTTTATCCTTTCGGCCGAGATCATTGCAATTACGCTGGGGATTGTGTCTGAAGCGCCGCTACTTAATCAGGTAATGGTGCTGTCGGGGATTGCGATACTGGTGACCGTTGGCGTCTATGGCATTGTGGCGGGTATCGTCAAACTGGACGATCTGGGCATGTGGTTGGAACAACGGTCATCCGTCGTGGCGCAAAAAGTCGGGGCCGGCCTGTTGGTTGCCGCGCCTTGGTTGATGAAAGTGCTCTCCGTGGTGGGCACGCTGGCGATGTTTTTAGTCGGTGGCGGCATTGTGGTTCATGGCATACCCCGTCTTTATCACGCCATCACCACCTTTGGCGACAGTTTTGGCGGTCTTGTCGCGGTGCTGATTTCCAATGTGGCCAATCTGGTGATTGGCTTGATCGTCGGTGCCGTCGTGCTGTTTATCGTCAACCAGATTGCTCGTCTGCGTAAAAGGCAAGCGTAAGCAGAAAAGAGGCCAGAAGGATAATCGCGCATGGATATATCATGTGCTGATGTCCTCCTGCCCTTTCAGATTAAATCCCGCATCCTTCGCGCCATTCTGATTCCTCGCGGCAATACAGAGATCGCTTCTTTGATAATGGCGTGCAAAGCTATATCAGATGGAATTTGTCGACGGCGGTAGACGTTGGGAGAAGTGTGATCCTGCGAAGTCGAACGAAATTTTAATTCTATAAATTATAAGGTTAAAATAAAGGTATAACCATTTATACCAACAATGATATCAACAAAAAACCCTCTTTCTAAAACAGTTGTTTCATGCTGGAAAAATCACCTCGATTATACTCTATCTAACGAATGATGGTGCAGGGAGTCGGCAGTAGGCATGAGGCCTACGTTTCAACAGTAATGTCTGCCATATGTGAGAAAACCGCTCTATTAGATTGTGCCTGGGAGCGGAACAGACGACGAAATTGCCGAACCCATCAAATCAGCTCTGCCGCAATGGACAAGGGTCAGATGAAGATATTACTGACATCATAGAGTGTTGATCAATGTGGAGCAGGGGATAATTGCTGATAAAGGTATCTATAAATTATTAAAAAAAATTTTTAACTCATGATCTCAATGAGTTCAATTTCAAGTGCGTATATACGAACTTAACTTTTTATCTTTCATATATGGATTAAAGTTAGCTCGCAATTGATTAGCGTGAAATCAGTTTCAAAATAAATAATTAAGATGCAACGTTAAGCGCCTGCCGCGAAAAAATAATATTATAATAATTAACATGTTACATAAATAGCCCTGAAAATCATTCAAAAAAATATAAAATTAATTTGACGAGAAATTTTCATGCTGATAAAAGTAGCACGAATGTAAACAATAGTTAATTCCAATGGTTAAAGTTTGAGGGAGTATGTTTACAATGTTAACGGATAAAAAGGATTCTTCCGGTTTCTCGTTCAATGGAAATCATGTTTTCGCTGAGTTTTACGGGGTTGAGGATTCATTACTTAATGATGAGAATTACCTTTCAGAGATAATGCGAAACGCAGTAGAAGTTTGTGGAGCAACAATTCTTAACGAAACATCTCATAAATTTTATCCCGAAGGTGTAACAACCTTACTTCTTTTATCAGAATCTCACGCTTCTATTCATACATATCCAAGTCACACAGCTGCCTTTGTCGATATATTCACTTGTGGGGATTGCGACCCAAAAGTAGCTATTCAACAAATAGAAAAAGCTTTAAAACCTAAAAAAGTTCATTCAACTTGCATCATTCGTGGAGAAACAAATAATGATTGAAAAAATAATTGAACCTATTGGAAAAGGTGTTAGCCGTGTATGGGATCTCGACGAAATTATATTTGAAAAAGAAACACCTTATCAGTCGATGGTAATAGCTAAGACGGGACAAGGTATAAGCCTGTTTTGCAATAATGAAAGACAAAGCGTCGAAGAATCACAACTTATTTATCATGAGGGACAAATTATTCCAGCAGCTTTGTTTTGCGGAAAAATTGAAAACGTATTAGTTATTGGTTCGAGTGAAGGCGTAATTAGCAAACTCGCTCTTGAATTGGGAGCCAAAAAAGTTACCCATGTAGACATTGATGCTGAATGTGTAGAAGCTTGTGCCAAATACTTACCTTACGGTTATAGTAGTGAAGAAGTCAGATTATATAAAGAAAAAAAAGGTCCCATCCATCTTATAATCGATGATGGATACAAATTCATAGAGGAGGCAGCAAAGAGGAATGATAAGTACGACATCATTATATTAGACCTGCCTGATGAGCAAGAAGATTCTGCACAACAGAATCGTCTGTATACTTCTACGTTTAATGAAAAAATCATAAGTCTTCTATCTGAAGAAGGTGTATTTATCTCTCAAGCGGGATGTACTACTTGGTGGAGGAATAACACTTTACGTAATTCCCTTAAAAGATATCAATCTAGCTTTAAGAGTACAGTTTTTTTTGAAATGGAAGAGCAAAACTGGGTTTGGCTAGTAGGATCTAACTTTGAATGTAATAACGCTGCTGAAAGAATGATAGAAAAACTAAACAAACTTTCATATAAACCGAAATTTATTGATAGCCAATCAATAATCAAATCTACAATAGTACCGTTTACTTTACGCAACAATAACTAATTATTGGAGTGAAAATGGATTTTCAAACAGAGGAAGTTCCTCAATTTTATTCGAATAAAAGTCCCGTAGAAGTTTATACCGAATGGGATCCACTTGAAGAAGTCATCGTTGGTATCATAGATGATATACGCATTCCTGAATGGGATGCCGGGCTTGATGCCGTCATCCCAAAAAAATCAAAAAATTTTTTTAAGGAGAATGCCGCAGGGCGTTTCCCTGAAGAACTCATTAATCTAGCCAAAAAAGAAGTCAATCAATTGGCTGATATTCTTAAGAGTGAAGGAGTAAGAGTCCGTAGGCCAGAACAAGTAAACCATCACAAAACTATTATGACACCACATTTCACTACTGGTGGTGGTTTTTATTCTGCAATGCCTCGTGATTGCTTATTTGCAGTAGGTAAAAAGATCATCGAAGTGCCGATGGCATGGAGAAGTCGGTATTTTGAAACGTTTTCTTTTCGAGAAATCCTGAATGATTATTTTTCTAATGGAGCTGAATGGCTGGCCGCCCCAAAACCAATGCTTAAAGACTCGCTTTGGAAACCTGATCATGATTGTGAGCAAGAGGAAAAATTTAGCTCAGTGATCAACGAATCAGAACCTGTTTTTGACGCGGCTGATTTTATGAAAATGGGCAAAGATATTATTGGACAACGAAGCCATGTTACTAATAACAAAGGAATTGAGTGGCTGCGTAGAACGCTTGGTGAAGATTATCGAATTCACATATATGAGTTTGATGATGCATCTCCAATGCATATTGATACAACAATTCTTCCATTAGCGCCTGGAAAAGTTTTAGTAAATAAGGCCTGGGTTTCAAAAATCCCAGACATTTTTAAAGACTGGGAAATACTTACCCCGCCGCCCTCAACACTCGATGATTCGCATCCTCTTTTCATGACATCAAAATGGATTCATACAAATGTTCTGATGCTTGATGAAAGAACCGTTATTGTGGAAAAAGACGAAGAGTTGTTACGGTCTGCGTTTCATAAATGGGGATTTAAAACCATTTTATGCCCTTTTAAACACTTTCAAACATTCGGTGGTTCGTTTCACTGTGCCACACTTGATGTTAAACGAAATGGAAGCCTGAAATCGTATGTCTGATATCTATAATGTCCGTGAACATCATGGTGGAATTCAAACAATTATTCGACATGCGGAGGTTGAACCTTTAGGAATTGAAAGCGTTGAACGTCAAACAGAAATGAAGGAACTGCTGGACAATGAATATAATGACTTTATTGAAAGGCTCACCCTTGACCGCGACAAACTCGATGCATGGAAATTAGATAGACTAAGCGCCTTAGTAGACTGGGCGTTTACGACTTCGCCATTCTATCGCGATAAGTATCAAAAGTGTGGTTACGAACTGGGGGCAATACGGTCTTACCAAGATTTTATGTCATTGCCGACTATTAACAAAGACGATGTAATCGCAAATTTCCCAGTTGGCATGCCATCTGATAAATACGATCCATCCAAATGTCGTTGGATGAGTAGCTCCGGCTCTTCAGGAAAGCAAGTGCAGATAATATTGCCACAGCATCGTGCAAACCTGGATATACTACATAAATACCGCATGTTTGAATTTATGTCAGACCGCAGGCTAGATCCCGCTCGCTGGATATACAATATTCATTATTGCGTTTGGTGGCATACATCAGTTTTGGGAGATTATAGAGTATTTACTCTAAGTCAGGACTGCCCTGGTTTTTATGCCATGAAACACATAAAGTATCTAAGACCACAGGTCATTTCTTCGATAGGTAGTTATCTCCAACAATTAGCCGTACTGGGTGAAAGGCTGGACATACATGGAGTAGAATTAATAACAACGAACTCAGAAACTACGACACAAGAAGAGCGAGATCGTTACGAAAGTATTTTTAGAGTTCCAGTTAGGGACGAATACTCATCAGAAGAACTCGATATTATGGCTATGCAATGTATAGATAAACACTATCATGTAGTTGAAGACGATGTTCATTTAGAAGTTATTAACTACGATGGTAGTGGAGTAGGAGAAATTGTAGGTACAGATTTATGGAATCAAGCAATGCCTATGATTCGATATGAGCAAGGCGATCTTTGTGAAATGGAAGATAATGGAGGTCGCTGCACCTGTGGGAGTCATTTTAAACGTTTGAAAAAATTACACGGCAGGGCTGATCAAGGGCTTACTACACTTGATGGTAAAACTATTCCACCCGGCAGCATACTGGACGCGGTTGAACGTTTCTTTTGTCAAGAAAATAGCAATATTAAAGAGTTCCGAGTGGTACAACTCGCCCCAGACCGCGTCGAAGTACTTTATGTTTGCCATAATATAGATATCAATCAAGATAGTAGTGTATTCGAAGCTTTTCAGTATCATCTTAGCAAACTTTTTACACATAAAGTCTTTGTTTTTCCGATAAAACTTGACCAGATTCCACCTGAGAAAAGTTATAAAAGAAGAACTGTAATCAATAAATGCTGAATCAATGATGAAAAAAATATTATTAGTTTCATGCGAGCTAGACATTTTGGAAAAGATCAAATCTTTGAAGAAAGAATACAATATCGCATCATATGAATTTGTTTTTCTCATCGAAGATTTTACGGTATCCGGAGAAATCATTGAAAGTCATAACATTTATGTTATAAAAGATTTTGCTATTCATACTGACGTTGCCTTAGTTGTAGAAAAAATTCTAGCCTTACATCAGATAAATGAGGTGATTTCGAATGATGAATTTTCTCTTTTCGTATCAGCCTATGCCCGCGAACGATTGAAGCTTCCAGGCTTAAAATGTGAGGATGCAAGAAAGTTTAGAGACAAGCAACTGATGAAAATTATTGCCTCACATCATAAAATATCAACCCCCGAGGAATTTCATCTGAGCGATGTATTACAGCAAAAAGTTAAATTACCCGTAGTGCTGAAGCCCCGTTCTCTTGCTGGCGCTGTCGGTGTTTCCGTGATTTATAATTTATCGGAGTTACCTGCTGAGCTAAAAGGAGTTTCCGATAATTATCGAGATATGGATGCAGGACAGTTTTTAATTGAAGAATATAATAGTCAAGATATCTTTCACATAGATTGCGTTGTGCTTTATGGAAAAATTGTATTTATATCTGTCGGTGCATATCAAGGTAGCCCTTTAGATTACTTAAAAGGTAAAGTTTTAGGGGGCATTTCTGTACCGCACAATGAAGTTCAATCAATGTGGTTGCCTTTTACTGAAAAACTGAAAAGTGCATTCACTTTTCCAGATGGGGTCTACCATGTTGAAGCATTTGAGGGTATAGAAGAGCCATCGCTTCTTGAAATTGCTTTCCGCCCAGGAGGGGGGCCAATTACAGATGCTATCTTACATACTTACGGTATTGATCTCAGACTTATTCATTTAGCAGCACAATTAGGTGTGGTATCGAAGCTGGTTTGTACAGATAAAGACATTGGTTATGCCTACTTATTATACCCTAAAGATCATCTTTCTTTAGTACCGAAAAAAGTGACTCATGTTTCCACTCCAAATTTAAAAGAATTAACCTCACTGAAAGTATTTAAAATCGCACAAATTGACGAAATAGCCAGTGGAGAATTCTATAATCATAAAGATTGTTTAGGCATGTTCATTTTTTCAGGTAAACCCAGTCTTATTAATAGAGAATATAAAAAAGTGATTGAGAATTACAATGTTACATTAGGAGTAAAGCAATGACGGCTCCGCTGATAGAATTGAGAAATGTTTCTAAAATTTATCGAAGTAAATTCAATAGTATTGGAGTAAGCGGCCGAATCAAAGACTTAATTCGGCCTACTTACACATCACATAAAGTGATCGAAGATCTTAGTTTTAAGCTTTATGAAGCGCAGTCTTTGGCTATTCTCGGTCCAAATGGCGCAGGGAAGTCAACACTTATCAAAATTTTATCTGGAATTCAACGTGCAGATTTAGGTGACGTTAGAGTTTTAGATACAGATCCATATAAAAAAAAGAAAGATATTTTTAAAAATTTAGGCGTAGTTTTTGGTCACAAAAACTGCTTGTGGTGGGACTTGCCTTTGCGTAACAGCTTAGAAATGGTACAACCCATGTATGGAATTGATCGTGACACTTTTGAACGTGATTTACGAGAGATTTTAGACTTACTAAATTTAAAAAAACTGATGGATAAACCGGTGAGGCTTTTAAGCCTTGGAGAACGAGTTAAAAGCGAACTTGCGTTTAACTTATCGTTTAGACCAAAAATATTATTTTTAGACGAACCGACTATCGGTTTAGATATTACATCTAAACATGAAATCCGAGAGCTTTTAAAATCACTTAAGCATGAGAGAGGAGTGAGCTACATTATAACAAGCCATGATATGGGCGATATCGACGGTTATGTGGATGAAATAATTTTACTACACAACGGAAAAAATAAGTTTCATGGTAACATTGAAGAATTAAAAAAAATTGTCCCGTCACTTGTTTCAATCACATTATTTTGTGGGAATGGATTAGAGCCAAGCTATGTCGCATCAAAAATTCGAGAAATATCAAGTAAAACGTCAGTAAACATTAAAATAAATGAATTTATGGATGAGGACTTAGAGCTTAGTATTTCTCTTTCACGTTCAGATTGCCCTCTATTCATACGGGAGCTGACATTCGAGCTGAGCTGTGCTTTTTCTGTTTCAACACCTTCACTTGAGGAAATGCTACGTGTTAAGTTTAAAGAGTTTAACTAACTCCCTCTTTTCCATGTACCTCTATTCAAGGAATGGATTACTTACTATCGTTAACGATAGAGCAATGTTTTTTACTGATTTCTTTATGGGGACTGTTTCACCATTTATTATTCAACTTATATTATGGAATTCAATATTTTCATCTCAAACTGGAAAAATAAATAGCTTCAGTTTTAATGACATTATCTATTATTATGCTTTTGCATTAATGTTATCTCGTATGAATAATGGTTATGATATGATTCGGACTCTCTCTGGACATATAAGAAAAGGTGAGTTGGAAGTCTGGCTAACTAAACCATTTCATTATTTAGCCCAAAGATTCTTTACTTTCTTCGGTGAGAGCATTTTGTATACAATCCCAGTGTTAGTATTGTTTTTTATCAGACATTTATCTTTTCTTGAGGCAGAAAAAGCAGACGTTTCTTTTTTATATACACTTTTAGCTGTAATAATGATTATAATCATTTCTCAGTTGCTCTGCTTTCTCCTTTCTTTCTGCCTTTCATTGCTTTGCTTCTGGGTTATTGAATATAATATTTTACTCTCATTTAGTATATTTAGCTCAGCGCTTCTTGGCGGTGTACTTTTACCTCCATCATTTTGGCCTGACTGGCTAATGCCGCTAATGAAGTACAACCCCTATCATTTTACTATTTCTGCACCTGCCGAATATATGACCACATATGCGGAATCAGTTTTTCTGCATTTTTTAATTGGTGGCATATTTTACATTTTTGTGTTTTTCTTAATTATTCGTATTGTTTGGTTTAAAGGAATGAATGTTTATAACGGCGCAGGTGGGTAATATGAATATTTTAATTTATTACTTCAGAATGAATGTTAAAAGGCAGTGTGCATATACCACAAATTTGTTGGGTGAATTCATCCTTTCACTAAGTTATTATTTTATTCAGTTTGTTTTTATCGATCAAATATCATCATTTTCTGGTGGTTTGGGTGTTTACAATAAAGAAGAAGTTAATTTAATATTTACTGTTTTCATTCTCTTAGGCCTTCTCTTAAGTATTTTTACTAACTCCATTGAAACTTTCTTTGAAAATGTTGCGGAAGGAAGAATAGAAGTTTATCTCACAAAACCGGTATCCGTGTGGGTAATGGTTCTTGTCGGTTGGTGCAAACCACTTAACATCCTCAATTTTTTAATTACTTTACTATTTGCATATAGCTTCGTTACATTACCGAATCTTTTAAATCCTACGCTGAGCTGGGGATATTTCTTTATATCTCTATTATGCGTTTTTTTAATTAACCTTTTCTTCTTTATGATATTTAATTTCTTTACTTTTATAACCAGTAGAAAAATGCCTGTTGACTACTTTCATGAGATGATTTTTGAGCTTTCATTTATTCCCATAGCAATTTATCCAACATCAATAGTGAAATGGATGCTTTTCATAATTCCAGTGGCATTTTCAGCATCGTTACCGGTGTCCTTATTACTAAACAAAAATGAATGGAATATAAAATACCTGCTCTTAAGCACAGTTATAATGTTCACTGTTATGCTGTTTACTTACAAAACTACTGTAAAGAAATTTAATGGATTAGGAGGTTGAAATGGACGCGTATCTCGTCGAAAAAATAAAGAAAATAAACACTAAAAAAGGCACGTTTGAAGCTTTTTTAGTTGCTTTTAGTAACATGGTCATTCCATGGATTATTGCTTACGCAGTATGCTGCGCGGTCACTTTTAGTAGCTTTTATTATATGCTCTTTCCATTTATTTCAATTTATATCGGCACACGGTTTAGAGCCATAAACAATATGTCCCATGAATGTATTCATTTCAGTTTTTGTAAAAATAAAAAACTTAATGAGTTTTTTGGGGAAATTTTCGCTATTGCCGAGTTTTCAAAATTCAAATTGATAAGAAAAGAACATCTAACTCATCATAAACATTTAGGTGATATGGATAAAGATATGGATTTTAATGGAATCCGTAAATATGGGCTTCATAAAAAAATGACTCGCCGCCGTGTCTTACGACATGTTCATCAAGCACTATTTCTACGTCAAATTAAAGACACCTTTTTTTTCATTATTTATGATGGTGACGCCCCTTTTTGGTCTAATGCTGTGCGATTGAGCTATGTATTGACTCTTTCATTTTTACTATTCAGCTTCCCTTTATGGTTTCTATTTTTATTCATTGTACCGTATTGCTATTTCTATCAAATTCAAAAACATCTTACTGATGTTCTTGATCATGGCGGATTACTGAATAATGATAGCTCAATACATAAATCTAGAAACTTCATTATAAAAAATCGTTTTTTAAGCGCACTTTTAATGCCTAGATTTGATGGCTATCACTTAGTACATCATTTACTACCCTGGTTAAGTGTCGAAAAGCACCATGTAGCACATAAAATTTTACTTGAAAATAGCGAGTATCTCACCAGTGAGCACTTAGCTATTAACCATATTCAGAGGTGGCTCAATGACAAATAAAATCGCTTATACGAATAATAAATTAACGCACACATGTTATGCGAGAGAAATCCGTTCCCAAGCCATAGAGCATGGGATTATTTCCCCCGATTGGGAATGGTTATTGACATCGGTGATCTATGAACATAACCAAATAAAACGCTTGGAGAGATTACTCTCTCGTATTGAGGATCTTATGAATGAAATTTGGAGTAATCATTACGATAATCTTGAGTTTTTATTACAAAAGTTAGGCATCCCGAAATGGATGGGTGACTACATTATGCTAGACAACGTTATGGCGCCAGTTCCTTTAAGATGGGACATCATTTACGAAAATAATATGTGGAAAGTAATTGAAATCAATACTGGTTTCTGCCTTGGGGGGCTAAATGGCTTTTCTATGAACAACGTTCGTAACAACTTTTATCGCGTAAGTGGTTCTAACTTAGATGTTCCCGATCTTGATAATTCTTTTTATTTTCTCGCTAAAGGTATCATTGATACTGTTGGTAAAAATTCTATAATCCCGGTGATAGAGACAACAGAAGGATACCATAAATATGATTTCTATTTACATAATTTCGTTTCTAATATGAACAAAACAAAAGCTGGATTATACATTTCCGGCACAATTAATGATTTTAATTTTAAGGAAGATTGTACCTATTTTAAAGGCCATGCCGTTACACATTTCATCCCCATGTTTAATTTGTATGAATTGAATGAAACTCAAGAAAACCACTGTCATTTTTTAAAAAAAATTAGATCGGGAGAGATTGTATCTTTACTCGGTTTCAGAGAGCTTATTTTTTCAAACAAAGCCTTTATTCCTTATCTTATTGATTATGCGAAAGATTCGCTTGCAGCTAATGAGGCAAAAGAAATAGTGGCTCTCTTTCCGTCTAGTGAAGTATTAAACCCTTCGAATGTTGTCTTATTTCATGATGGTGATTTTGTACTTAAACCAGCAGAAGGATATGGTGGAAATGGCATTGTTTGTAGTTGGATGTGTCAACAGGAAGAATGGCTAAAAGCTTTAGACGATGCTTTATCTGACGATAATTTATGGGTCATCCAAGAAAGGATAATTGGTGAGTTATCGTATATGCAATCTGTTGATCGCAATGGTAAAGTAAAAGAAGGTCTGTCATCGGTCGTTCATGGATTAATAACATTTAATGGTAACTTGATAGGAAATCTTACTCGCGCTGCCATAGGGGTTCAGCAACCAGGAGTTATAAACGCTCATCAGGGAGCTGCATTCGGATTATCTGGCATTAACTTACACTTTGCAGCAGAGTATTTGTATGATTAAGTTAAAAAAAGTATGTGATATGTGTGGATGTATCAGCGATATTGATTCTATCGAAACTGAAATAGACATTATCAGTGCTGAATATATTGAAGGTGATGTACATTACAACTTGGACATTTGTAAACGGTGTTTTTTTTCAATTTTCAAAGTTTATGCTCGTCCGACATATTCAGCGTTGGCGCCATCATTAGAAAACACCTTCAGTAACATTAAATTCAGGCGCAAGAGGTAAGGCATGACTAAATTTAATAAAATAGTTCCAGACGACTTTAACGTCCCCATGTATGTAAATGGTGAATTTTTCATCCTTCGTCCCCTTAGCCCCGTCTATTCGAATTTAGATTACGATGCTGTAATCGCAAGTAAAGAAATATTAGGAGACATTTTCTCTGACAATTGGCCTGAAGGCATAAATAGTAGAGAAGACAATCTTCGTTATATATTAGAGGACTATCAAGACTTTCAAGATCGCATAGGATTTTCTTATATCATATTGGATGATGAAGAAAGCATCTGTATTGGGTGCGTTTATATTTTCCCATCTTTATATGAAGGTAGCGATGTCGCTATTTATTATTGGTTTAATGTAAAATTTGCTGGCACTTATCTTACTGTTAAAATAGAAAATTTTATTCGTAGCTGGGTTGTTGAATTTTGGGGCATAAAAAAACCTGCATATCCAGGTCGCGACATACCGTGGAGTGAGTGGTTAACACGCCCGAGAAAAAAATTCACTGATTGATTTGAATTTAAAGCCGTCTCCCCCTACGCTTTCTGCTTTTAGCATCTACCTGGCCTAACAGAACTGCCTTCTCATACTTTACTCGTTCTTCTGTAAGCATCCCGGTAAACTTTTCTCCTCAGCCTTTCTCTTTTCACAGGGATCGATGTTATTGGCAATTTGTTGTCTGGCTTCTGATAGTGAAACCTCTGGATAAACGCTCAGTGAGAGGGTTTTCTGTTTGCCACCGAAGCGATACTGAACACGCCAGTATTTTGAACCGCTTGCGGTGATCAATAGATGCATACCATTACCGTCTGTCATTTTGGCAGGCTTTTCAGCAGGCTTCGTATTTCTCACTTTTAACTCAGTGAGCGCCATATTAAAAACCCTCCGCTGATGGTATATGCATTATCGAACTAAACATACCAACATATGTACCAACAAAACAGCGTGGATTTCCAGGGGCCGTGATAAATCTGAGTAGGCTATAAAAAGGAGATAATTGTTTGAAAATAATGAGTTAACTAGACTATGAGATACTTCGGTAGGCTAACATTTGGCGTCCCCAGCAGGAATCGAACCTACAACTAGCCCTTAGGAGGGGCTCGTTATATCCATTTAACTATGGGGACTTATAGCGGGGGTATTATACTCATTTTTGTCGTGAGAATAAGCGCTTACCCGCGCGTTTGCTTAAACTGTCAGCAATCCGCCTCTTTTTCTCCTTCAGACTGTCGCATTTGCTTTTCCCGTTTTTCCGCTTCCATCTTGGCTTGTTCACTCATATCGCTACGGATCTGTGCATGGCTCATCAGTGCAAAAATAAACGTGCCGCCGATGATGTTGCCCGCCAGCGTAGGGAGGGCAAATGGCCAGACAAAGTCCTGCCAGGCGATTTCTCTGACAAATACCAGATAGAAGATCTCAGAAGCGCCAGCGACAATGTGGGTGAGGTTACTGAAAGCAATCATCCAGGTCATGATGATGATGACTGCAATCTTGGCCGCCCCCGCACGCGGAAGCATCCAGACCAGGGTGGCGATTACCCAACCTGAAACGATGGCGTTGGCGAACATCTCCTTTGGTGAGTTTTTCATGACTTTCATGGCGATATCGATTAGCGCTTTCCGAGTTTCGCCATCAAAAATCGGCATGCAGGTGAAGGACAGCGCGGCTAATGCGGTGCCAGCCAAATTGCCAATTAAGACAATGCTCCACAGCCTGAACAAGAGATAGAAATTGTGACCGACAAGCTTATGCATCACCGGCAGGACTGCCGTCACGGTGTTTTCGGTAAACAACTGCTGACGCGCCATAATCACGATGACAAAACCGATGGTATAGCCGAAACTTTCCAGCAAAAATCCACCGGGGACGCCAACCAGATTGATATGCAGCATGCCGATGGCCATAAAGGATGCCCCCATCGACAGGCCGGCAGCGAGGGCTGACCAGAATAAGGCCATCGCATCCCGTTGCAGCTCTTTTTGCCCTTCATGACGCAGTGCCTCATGAATGGCGGCGGCGGGAGAGGGCAAAATCTTCTCATTTACCTCAATCGCTTTGCCCTGCGTGTTTTCTTCGTTCTTGACTTCCCTGCTGTCACTATGGGGATGATTTTTTTCTTCATTAACCGTGTTTTTCTCATTGGGCTGATTCATAGACGTTCTCGCTAACTTCTCTTTTCTTATTATAAGCGTAGTTGCTTTCAAAACAGGCGTTAGCGTCTGTCACGTCACCCGTTTATGCTATGATCGAGTGATATCCGTAAGGTGTGCTGAGACAGCTCATTCAATCAGCCTATCGGGTCGGTTTCATCATTCCTTTCAGCTCTGAGAATAATCTGGTAAGCATCTGAAAAAGTAGGAATGCATAAGCCAAAGTAGAAGCGAAACCATAAAATGGTAAACTATCGGCTATATACCGCTCTGTATTGACATTCTCCTGGGCCGGCAGGGATTGGGGAATGGCTATTCTCAGCCGTGGGGCATAACGCAATATAATCAGGGAGAACAGATATGAATTACCGCCTGACTGGAGTGGTGTTTGCCAGCGTAATACTTATCGGCTGCGCCAGTTCCGGGGATCGCTCTCAAGAAGGGCGGGCTGATCCGCTTGAAGGCTTTAACCGTACCATGTTCAGCTTTAACTACGACATGCTGGACCCTTATCTGGTGCGGCCTGCGGCGGTCGTCTGGCGCGACTATGTGCCAAGACCGGCACGTAATGGCCTGAGCAACTTCTTTAGTAACCTGGAAGAACCCGCTTCTATGGTGAACTATTTTGTTGAGGGTAAGCCCTATAAAGCGATGATTCACTTTAATCGCTTCTTCCTGAATACCTTACTGGGTATGGGCGGCCTGATTGATGTGGCGTCCATGGCCAACCCCAAGCTGGCAAAAGAAGAGTCTCGTCGATTCGGCAGCACATTGGGCAACTACGGCATGGGCTACGGGCCTTATGTGGTGCTGCCGGCCTATGGCAGCGCGACGTTGCGTGAAGATGGCGGTGGCGTAGTGGATACGCTGTATCCGGTAATGAGCTACCTGACGTTCTGGATGTCCGCAGGAAAATGGGCGATAGAAGGGCTGGAAACTCGCGCTCAGTTGCTGGATTCCGATGGCATCCTGCGCAACTCTTCCGATCCGTACCTGATGATGCGTGAGGCGTATTTCCAGCGGCATGATTTCCTGGCCAGCGACGGTCAGATTACTCCGCAGGTCAATCCGAATGCAGCGGCGATTGAGGACTCACTCGACGAAATTGACGCCGAGTAACGTTTAAACCTCTTAATTGACTTTCCCTTCTTAACAATAAAGGTACCTTCGGGTGCCTTTAGGTTTTATAAAATGTTGCTAATATTACCTTTTACGTTGTTTCTGTTTTTTTTGTTTCAAAAAAGTTATTGCATTGTTGTTCATTTATTTATTTACTTACATAAATTTATTTTAATCCTTCAGATAATAATAATGTTGCGGCTTAGCGTATAGCCAGGATGTTTTGGTGCACATCTTATAAGTCAGCAAGCTGATTTTTTTGTTAAACACTGTTTAACAAAAAAAGATCATAACAATAATTTCTTGTTGTACAAGAAGGATCAATATCATTGTCAGCGAAGGGATAAGTCAATTTGTTACCTGCAATGATAAAAACCATAAATAGAGAGATAAGCATGAAGAAACTACTTGCTATGCTCTTTTGTCTGAGTGCATTGGGCATTTCCCAATCTGCTCTGGCTGAAGAGAACAAAACCGCAGAAAAAACCACCGATGTAGTGTTGATCGGCGGCGGGATTATGAGTTCTACACTGGGTGTTTATTTGCAAGAACTACAGCCGGACTGGTCGATCGACATGGTCGAGCGTATGGATAATGTGGCGGAAGAGAGCTCAAACGGCTGGAATAATGCCGGTACAGGCCATTCTGCTTTTATGGAACTGAACTACACGCCTGATAACGAAAATGGTCCTATTGACATCAGTAAAGCGGTGGAGATTAGTGAAGCATTCGAGGTTTCTCGCCAGTTTTGGTCCTATCAGGTGAAGAACGGTGTTCTTCACGATCCGAATTCATTTATTAACAGCGTACCGCATATCAGCTTCGTCTGGGGAGATGAAAACACCCGTTTCCTGAATCGCCGTTATCAGGCTATGCAGCACAGCACGCTGTTCCGCGGTATGGAATTTTCTGAAGATCCCAACATCATCAAAGAATGGGCGCCGTTGGTGATTGAAGGGCGCGATCCGGCGCAGAAAATCGCGGCGACCCGCATGCCGATCGGGACTGATGTCAACTATGGCGAGATCACCCGCCAAATGGTGGATTCTCTAAAGAAAAAGCAGAATTTCTCACTGCACCTTAATGCTGAAGTTCGCGATATTAAACGTAATGCGGACAATACCTGGAGCGTGACTTACGCTAATCTGAAGGACGGCGAGAAAGAAAGCGTTATCAAAGCCAAGTTTGTCTTCATCGGCGCGGGCGGCGCGGCATTGCAACTGTTACAGAAATCCGGCATTCCTGAAGCCGATCTGTACGGCGGTTTCCCAGTTGGCGGTGAATTCCTGGTGACGGAAAAACCTGAAATCGTGAAACGCCATATGGCCAAAGTCTATGGTAAAGCCTCTGTCGGTGCACCGCCGATGTCCGTTCCACATCTGGATACCCGCATTTTTGATGGTAAGCCGGTACTGTTGTTTGGGCCATTTGCCACATTTTCCAGTAAGTTCCTGAAGAATGGCTCACTTTGGGATCTGATTAGTTCGGTGACGCTGTCTAATATCATGCCGATGACTCACGTTGGTCTGGATAATATCGATCTGATTAAGTACCTGATTAGCCAGGTGATGATGAATGATGACGATCGCTTTGCCGCGTTGCAGGAATATTTCCCTAACGCGAAAAAAGAAGATTGGAGACTGGCCGTTGCCGGTCAGCGCGTACAGGTTATCAAGAAAGACGAAGATAAAGGCGGCGTGCTGAAATTGGGTACTGAGATTGTCAGCTCAAAAGATGGTTCGATTGCCGCGCTGCTGGGCGCTTCACCGGGCGCGTCGACCTCCGGGCCGATTATGTTGAGCCTGATGGAAAAAGTGTTTAAAGATAAGGTTGTCACCCCAGAATGGCAGGCCAAGCTGAAGGAAATCATTCCGTCTTATGGTCAGAAGCTGGATGGTAATATTGAGTTGACCAATAAAATCCGCAGTTATACCAGCAGTACCTTGGAGTTGAATTATATTGAAGTGAAACCGGAATAATGGTGAAGGAGGCCGCGAAAGCGGCCTTTTTTACCTCTGCCATTTGTGCCAATGGCAGAGGTAAAAAAGCAGGTAAGAGCGAATTACCTGCCTGTGCTGAAACCAACAGACGATGTCAGAACGCGTAGTTGACGTTCACGCCATATAGCCAGGCTTTGCCATTTGAACCGTATTCATAGGTGGCGTCGCCGAAAGGTGCCGGTTCAGTAATGCTGACTTTCTTTCCGTGCATGTAGGAGACGCCCACATCGACCGAGGCGTCTTTGTTGAAAGCATAGGTCGTCCCGGCGCTCAACCAGAAACGATCCTGATCCGGTATGGAAATAGAACGTTTGTCGGCGGGAACCGGGCTGTCATCAAAGGCGATACCGCCACGAAAAGTCCAGTTATCGTCATAATAATAGGTGGCGCCAAGCGCGAGACGGAACGCATCGCGGAAGCTTTCTTCTTTCTCGAACAGGGTCTGACCGTTATTGCCGGTCGCTTTCAACTCCTGGAATTGACTCCAACTGGTGTAAGCCAGGCTGTAGTGAACCGCCCATTTCGGGGCGACGCGGTGGTAGGCGGAAGCTTCCCACATTTCCGGCAGATTCAGCGTCAGCTTGCCGGGGATCGTTGCCCCCCCTGTTCCACCAGCAAAGGTTGGGATGTCATTACTGTAATCGCCATTAAAATCAACATCGACTTTAGACTTGTAGGTCAGGCCGAAACGGTTATTTTCATCCACTTCATACAGAATACCGGCGTTCCAGCCGTATCCCCACTCTTTGCCTTCCAGACGGGATATTTCAGATGACGGTTGTAAACCGAGGGCTGGCGGCAATGCTGAAGACAATTCACCCGCGTGGCGAACGATTTTTGCATCTGAATAAACGGCATTCACGCCCAAACCGAAGCTGAAGTGCTGATTCAGACGGTATGCGGCGCTAAGATTGACGTTGGAAGTCACCAGGTCGGTATCTCCGCCGATAGACCCTGCAACATAACTGTCGCTGAAATCGGTTGCCAGACCATAGTGGGTGACAGCCGAGGCGCCGATAGCCCATTGCTCATTGAGCGGCATAATAAAATGCAGGTTCGGAACCCAGGCATGGGGCGCAATATTGTTGGCGTCGGCGTTTTGGCCTGATGAACTCGAACCGTTCAGATCAATATCGGGATTGATATAGGTAACGCCACCGGAGAAAACAGGGCGATCAAACAGGGTCATGGTCGCTGGGTTACGGCTGCCAGAGGTTGCATTGTCAGCCACCGCACCTTCGCCTGAAAACGCACGTCCCAGTCCTGATGTTGAATATTCATTAAGTTGAAAACCCGCAGCGTACGCGTTTGCTGAAACCAGTGCCGCTGTAACCGCAATTGCGGATTTTTTTGACAGGTTTTTTGGGTTCATGACCAAAACCTCTTTATATATTTGTTATTTACTTTTTTGTTACACAGGTAACAAGGGACGCGCATTGTAGGGGGCGCATTCGGTCTGACAAATCAGACCAGTTGGCAAAGTAACAAGAGGTGGATATCAACATGCTTAAACTATGTATATAAAATGTTGATAAAAAGATGCATAAACAAATCTTGTTAACAGTTTGGTCGATTTCAATGAGGGGGTTTTATGAAAGTTTTACTCGGGTCTAACAAGGGGGTATGTGACGAATGTCATTCATTACCCCCGAGGACAGTAAATTCTAGTCCTGACGTAGCCCGACGAGTAAAATAGATGGGGATAGAAGATTTTTCACCGGATCAAATCGGCTGCTTATTGCCCGCAAGAGGAAAGAACGATGACAAATGCGATAAACAAATGTAGTGCTGAAGAAACTGCCGCCTGTTGCTGCGTCGATGTTGGCACGGTAATGGATAACACCGACTGTACCGCTTCTTACAGCAAAGTTTTCACTGAGCGTGCCGAGGCGGAATCCATGCTAGGTTTGTTAACCGAAAAAGCCCGTACTGTAGAGTCCGAGCCTTGCCTGATTGAAAGCAAGATTGAGGCTGTTGAAGGCGGGGTGAAACTGGATATTAATTTTACATTCAGTTGTCAGGCTGAAACGATGATTTTCCAACTCGGCCTTCGTTAATGCCTTTGACCCTATCGGGGGCTGAACGTCAGCCCCTGAAACGCGGTTCCTAAAACGCCGCTTCCTGAAAGGAAATGAGCACACCTTACTGTTGTCATTATCATATCGATGACGTCTAGAGAGATTTCTCTCCTCCTGCGCGTATCCCCGCTTTACCCTGTGGTTCCCCTGTTGATATTCACGTTTTTCTGCTGTACTGGTTTGCGGAATGTAACTATCTAGTAAACAATAAGTTCAGGTCCGACCTGTTGTGCATGGGCTGTATTCTCTGTCAAACAGGAGCATTTATGAACAAGGCGTTACCGCTGAAAACTTGTCATGGCGATCGCGTGGCGATTGTTAATGGGTTACGTACCCCATTTGCTCGTCAGGCGACAGCGTACCACGGTGTACCCGCGATGGATCTGGGGAAAATGGTGGTGAGCGAGCTACTCATCCGCACCGGAGTGAATCCTGAAAATGTGGATCAACTGGTGTTTGGTCAGGTGATTCAAATGCCGGAAGCGCCTAATATCGCCAGAGAAATTGTGTTGGGCACGGGCATGAGCGTCCACACCGATGCTTATAGCGTTTCCCGTGCTTGCGCCACCAGTTTTCAGGCCGTGGCCAACCTTGCCGAGAGCATTATGGCCGGCACGATTGAAGTTGGGATTGCCGGAGGGGCGGATTCTTCTTCCGTATTGCCGATTGGGATGAGTAAGCCGCTGGCCAGAATGCTGCTGGATCTGAGCAAAGCCCGCACCCTGGGCCGGCGACTTAAACTGCTGGCACGCTTGCGCCCCAGAGATTTGCTGCCTGTCGCGCCAGTCATCGCCGAGTATTCCACCGGGTTGCGAATGGGCGATACCGCCGAGCAGATGGCGAAAACCTACGGCATTACGCGTGAGGAGCAGGATGCCCTGGCGTATCGTTCACATCGTCTGGCCGCCCGTGCCTGGGAAGAAGGGAAACTGCTGGATGAGGTCATGACTGCCTATGTGCCTCCCTACCGGCAGGCGTTGCATGAGGACAATACTGTTCGCCACGATTCGTCCCCGGAACACTATGCCCGGCTACGGCCCGCTTTCGATAGCAAGCACGGCAGCGTCACCGCTGCTAACAGCACGCCTCTGACTGACGGGGCCGCCGCCATTTTGATGATGAGTGAATCTAAAGCCAAAAGTCTGGGTATCACGCCGTTGGGGTATCTGCGCAGTTACGCGTTTAGCGCCATTGATGTGTGGCAAGATATGCTGCTGGGGCCGGCGTATGCTTCCCCCCTGGCGCTGGAGAGAGCGGGGGTTACGCTCGCCGATCTGACACTGATCGATATGCATGAGGCATTTGCCGCTCAGACGCTGGCAAACTTGAAGATGTTTGCCAGTGAAGCGTTTGCCCGTTATAAACTGGGGCGAAATTCGCCGCTGGGTGAGGTGGATATGGAAAAGTTCAACGTACTTGGCGGCTCCCTTGCCTATGGACATCCGTTTGCTGCCACCGGCGCCCGGATGGTGACTCAGACGTTGAATGAACTGCGTCGTCGTGGCGGCGGACTAGGATTGACCACGACTTGCGCGGCGGGCGGACTGGGCGCCGCGATGGTACTGGAGGTGACGCCATGAACGAGCAGCAACCTTTATCGACCGTCTCTGCCGAAACCTCGGCTTTTTCTCTGACTATCCGGCCGGACAATATCGGTATTGTGACGATCGATGTGCCGGGAGAAAAAGTGAATACGCTGAAGCGCGAGTTTGTCGGGCAGATCACCCGCGTTTTTGAACGCGCTCAGCAACACGCGGCGCTCAGGGGGCTGATTTTGATTTCCGCCAAGCCTGATTCGTTTATCGCCGGGGCGAATATCGCCATGCTCGATAAATGCACCAGCGCCGGGGAGGGCGAAAATTTGGCAAAGCAGGGTCAGGAAATCTCTGCCCGTCTTTCATCATTTCCTTTCCCGGTTGTTTCTGCGATTCACGGCACCTGTCTGGGCGGCGGACTAGAGCTGGCGCTGGCCTGTGATTATCGTGTGTGTTCGCTGGATGAGAAAACCGAACTCGGTTTGCCGGAAGTTCAACTTGGCCTGTTACCCGGTTCAGGAGGGACGCAGCGTTTGCCTCGCTTGATCGGCGTGAACAAGGCGTTGGATATGATGCTGACCGGACGCCGCGTCCGCGCGAGTCAGGCATTGAGCATGGGGCTGGTTGACGACGCAGTGCCGCCCAGTATTTTGCTGGAGACGGCGATAACGCTTATCAGGAAAGGTAAACGCAAAGCGCCGGTGCTGGGATGGCGCGCCCGTTTATTGGCCAGTCCGGGGATTCGGCGTCTGCTGTTTAAAATTGTAAAGACGAAGATGCGGGCGAAAACACACGGTAATTATCCGGCGGTCGATCGGATCATTCAGGTGGTCCGACGCGGCATGGATAAAGGGATTGAGGAAGGTTACCGGCAGGAGGCCAGGGCGTTTGGCAAACTGGTTGTGACGCCGGAGTCTGCCGCGTTGCGTCACCTGTTTTTTGCCTCAACCTCCTTGAAAAAAGCGCTTAGCGTTTCGTCTGACGCTCAGCCGCTCCACCGGGTGGGCGTACTGGGCGGCGGACTGATGGGAGGCGGCATCGCCAGCGTGACGGCGGTTCGCGGCGAGTTACCGGTTCGGATTAAAGATATCAACGAGCAGGGAATTAACAACGCCCTGAATTATAGCTGGCAGTTGCTCACCAAACAGGTACAGCGCAAGCGGATGGAGCCCGCTGAGCGGCAGCGTCTGATGACATTGATTTCCGGTAGCACCGACTATCGGGGATTCGAGTACGCCGATATCGTGATTGAGGCGGTGTTTGAAGATCTGTCGCTGAAGCGGAAAATGGTTGCCGAGATTGAACAGCACGCGGCTCCCCATACCATCTTTGCCTCTAACACGTCGTCATTGCCTATCCACCAGATTGCGGCGCAGGCCAGTCGGCCCCAGCAGGTGATTGGTTTGCATTACTTCAGCCCGGTGGAAAAAATGCCGCTGGTTGAGGTGATTCCGCATACGCAAACCAGTGCGGAAACAATCGCCACGACAGTGTCGCTGGCGAAAAAACAGGGTAAAGCCGCCATTGTGGTTGCTGACCGCGCAGGATTTTACGTGAACCGTATTCTGGCTCCTTATATTAACGAAGCGGCCTATTGCCTGCTGGAAGGCGAACCGGTTGAGTCGATTGATGAGGCGCTGGTGCGTTTCGGTTTTCCTGTCGGTCCGCTGACCTTGCTGGATGAAGTGGGTATTGATATCGCCACCAAAATTGTCCCGGTATTGAGCGAGGCGCTGGGCGAGCGGTTTAAATCGCCGCCGGCGTTTGATGCCATTCTGAAAGATGGCCGCAAAGGGCGTAAAAACGCGAAAGGTTTTTACCGGTACAGCGAGAAACGCCGTTTCAGGCACGCAAAAAGAGAGGTGGACGACACGATTTATCCTTTGCTGGATGTGACGCCGAAGGCCCATATTGATCCCGCATTGATTAGCCAGCGCGGTGTCATGATGATGCTGAATGAAGCGGCTCGCTGTCTGGATGAAGAGGTGATCCAGTGCGCCCGTGACGGTGATATCGGCGTGGTCTTTGGCGTGGGCTTCCCTCCCTTCCTCGGCGGCCCGTTCCATTATATGGATCGCCTTGGTATGGCAACGGTAGTGAAAACCTTGCAACTGTTACAAAAGCAATACGGCGATCGCTTCGCGCCCTGCGAGCGTTTGCTGACCATGCTCGAAAATCAGCAAACTTTTTATCCCGCGGTGACGGATGAAGTGTCAGATGACGAGATGCCTGAACCAAACTGACGTTCCCTTCCTCTCCCGGGTAAAGTGATGCATTGATAATTGATATGTCGGCGATCAGGAGGCTTCTGTTAGTCTGAGCGTCACGCCGCGCGTAGCGGCGATTTGGAGAGCTAGGATAAAAACGCGCTTTAATTTCGGTTAAATTTACAGCAGTAATCTGTAATAATGGCGCCTTGCCTGGTCGGACGTAATAACCGGCGAAGAAGATAATTTAACTAACTTACTGATGATAAATGATTTTTATCAAAATTTTTCATCAACATAGCGGTGTGATATGCAAGTTTTGATAATGCGTCATGGTGATGCCGTACCTGACGCAACCAGTGATGCGCAGCGGCCACTGAGCGCTCGTGGTTGTGAGGAGTCGTGCCAAATGGCGTTTTGGTTGAATGATCAGCAGATAGACATTGATCATGTCCTGGTAAGTCCTTATTTACGAGCCAGGGAAACGCTGGACGTGGTACAGACCATTTTGTCCTTGCCTGAAGAGAATGAATGTTTATCTGAACTGACGCCGGGCGGCGACGCGCAGTTGGTCGCCGGTTATCTGCGAGCGCTGGCGAAAGAAGGGGCGGGGACGGCGCTGGTGGTGTCGCATCTTCCGATGGTCGGCTATCTGGTAGCGTCGTTATGTCCCGGTGAAACTGCGCCCATGTTTGCCACGTCCGCCATCGCCAGCGTCACTGTCGAGGCGCACGCTGGCAACGGCGTACTGGATTGGCTGGTCAGTCCGGCCCAACTGACGCTGAAATCTTAGCTGTCCCGCAGAGGCGCGCAAAGCGCCTCCGATCCCCGCTATTCCAGACTCGGTGCTTCCAACGCGACCAGCACCAATAACGCCGCATCGCCGCCAAATTCTTTGGGAGCCTGATGGAAAGCCAGCACGTCCGGGTGCTGTGCCAGCCATAACGGTGTTTGCTGTTTCAGAATGTGTTTGCCATGACCGTGCATGACGCAGGCACAATAAACATGTTCCCGGCGGCAGGCCGCAAGCAGAGCGCCCAACTCCTGCTTGGCCTGCAACTGAGTCAGACCGTGCAAATCCAGAAACAGTTCAGGGGAGTAATCGCCCCGGCGCAGTTTTTTCAGTTCGTAATGGTTGGCGCCGGGGCGCAGGTAACGTGTCGGCCCTTCGCTTTCCAACTGTGGCTGAAATTCGTCTGAAAAGTAAAAGCTGGCGTCAACCTGTTCCTGCAAGAGTCGTTTGGCTGGCGGTTCGCCGACCTTTCGGCGTTGTGGCTGATGGGTATAAGTATCCTGGCGCAATTTTTTAGTACCGGAAATTGACGTGCGGAAAAGTTGCAATTCCTCGTCATTCAGCGAATATTTATTATTCATCGGTTATTCACCCTGCATCAATATCCGGTCAGTTTACCTTGTCTCTGTTCCGCCGCTAAATAAAAGTCAGTATAACCATTAGTTCCACCCGTTATATCTGCTGATTTGTCGCGGGCTTCATGGCAAACTAAGCGCCGATTTTCTATTCCGATCTGTCTGCGGAGGCAAACTTGGACAAAATTTTCGTTGATGAAGCCGTCAGCGATCTTCATACCATTCAGGATATGTTGCGCTGGGCGGTCAGCCGGTTTAACGCAGCCAACGTTTATTACGGTCACGGTACGGATAATGCCTGGGATGAGGCTATACAGTTGGTGTTGCCCAGCCTGTTTCTGCCGCTCGATATCCCGGAAGATATTTATACTTCCCGCCTGACGTCCAGCGAGCGCCATCGCATTGTCGAGCGCGTTATCCGTCGCGTCAATGAGCGAATCCCGGTGGCGTATCTGACCAATAAAGCCTGGTTCTGCGGCCTCGAATTTTATGTTGATGAACGCGTTCTGGTGCCGCGTTCGCCTATCGGTGAATTAATTGACGATCATTTCGGCGATCTGCTGCCAACGTTGCCCAACGCCATTCTGGATATGTGTACCGGCAGCGGTTGCATCGCCATCGCCTGTGCGCAGGCATTCCCTGAAGCTGAAGTCGATGCGGTGGATATTTCCGGCGATGTGCTGGCGGTGGCCGAGCAGAATATCCAGCAGCATGGCATGGAGCACCGCGTTACCCCGATTCGTTCCGATCTGTTCCGTGAATTGCCCGCCATTCAATATGACCTGATCGTGACCAATCCTCCTTACGTTGATGAAGAGGACATGTCCGATCTGCCGCAGGAGTTCCGCCATGAACCAGAATTGGGGTTGGCGGCAGGTAATGACGGTTTGACGCTGGTCAGACGTATTTTGGCCAATGCGCCGGATTACCTCAGCGATGACGGCGTGCTGATTTGCGAAGTTGGCAACAGCATGGTGCATCTGATTGATCAATACCCGGATATTCCTTTCACCTGGCTGGAATTTGAAAACGGCGGAGACGGGGTATTTATGCTGAGCAAAGCGCAGTTAATTGACTGCAACGCGCATTTCAGCACTTATCGAGATTAAGCCGCGTGGCGAGCTACGCCTACGCTAAAACCCTATACGCATATGCTAAGGAGTCGTGATGGCAGGAAACAGTATTGGACAGTTTTTCCGCGTCACCACATTTGGTGAGTCCCACGGTATTGCCCTGGGATGCATTGTTGACGGCGTTCCGCCGGGAATTCCGCTGACGGAAGCGGATCTGCAACACGATCTGGATCGCCGTCGTCCGGGGACGTCACGTTACACGACCCAGCGTCGCGAGCCCGATCGGGTTCGTATCCTGTCAGGCGTGTTTGAAGGCGTAACCACCGGCACCAGCATTGGTTTACTGATTGAAAACACCGATCAGCGTTCGCAGGATTACAGCGAGATCAAAGACGTGTTCCGTCCCGGTCATGCAGATTATACCTATGAACAAAAATACGGTCTGCGTGATTATCGCGGCGGCGGTCGCTCGTCTGCCCGTGAAACCGCCATGCGCGTGGCCGCGGGCGCTATCGCCAAAAAGTATCTGCAACGGGAATATGGCGTAAAGATTCGTGGCTATCTGTCGCAGATCGGCGAAGTGACTTGCAAACTTAAAGATTGGGATCTGGTTGAACAGAACCCTTTTTTCTGCCCGGATGCCGATAAGCTGGACACGCTGGATGAGTTGATGCGCGGGCTGAAAAAGGAAGGGGATTCGATCGGGGCAAAAGTCAGCGTGGTGGCGGAGTCCGTCCCTGCGGGATTGGGTGAACCCGTCTTTGACCGGCTGGATGCGGATTTGGCCCATGCGCTCATGAGCATCAACGCGGTAAAAGGCGTTGAGATCGGCGACGGTTTCGGCGTGGTGACCCGGCGAGGCAGTGAGAACCGCGATGAAATCACGCCGGATGGTTTCCAGAGTAACCATGCGGGTGGCATTTTGGGGGGCATCAGCAGCGGACAGCATATTGTCGCGCATCTGGCGCTTAAACCGACATCGAGCATCATGGTACCTGGCAGGACGATCAATCGTCAGGGAGAAGCGACGGAAATAGTGACGCGCGGACGTCACGACCCGTGCGTCGGCATTCGCGCGGTGCCGATTGCCGAAGCGATGATGGCGATCGTGCTAATGGATCACCTGCTGCGTCAGCGTGCGCAGTGTGGGGATGTGGCGAGTCAGGTTCCCCGCTGGTAGAAAATGATGAGAAAAGGGTTGATTGGGGTTATCGCATTGACGTTTAGCCTGCCGCTGTTGGCGAAAACGGCGTGGGCGAAAACGCCCTGGCAGGAAATGACGCACCCGGTAACGGGTGCATCGCAGTCTATCGGCAGTTTTTCCAACGGTTGTATTATCGGTGCGCAGCCGCTGCCGTTACAGGCGCCGGATTATCAGGTGATGCGGGTCGATCAGCGGCGCTATTACGGCCACCCCGATTTGCTGGCGTTTATTCATCGTCTGAGCGTGAATGTGAAACGCCGCACCGCGGCCAATGTGTTGATTGGCGATATGGGGATGCCGGTTGGCGGACGCTTCAGCAGCGGCCATGCCAGTCATCAGTCCGGTCTGGATGTGGACATCTGGCTGCAATTGCCGAAACAGCGCTGGAGCCAGCAACAATTGCTGAATCCGCAACCGATAGATCTGGTGACGGCAAACGGTCGTCAGGTGAACCCGCGCGTCTGGCGGTCAGACATTACGACGCTGGTGAAGCTGGCCGCACAGGATAGCGGAGTCACCCGTATTTTTGTGAACCCGGCGATTAAGAAACAGTTATGCGCCGATGCAGGATTCGATCGTGACTGGTTGCGAAAAGTTCGCCCCTGGTTCGGACATCGTGCGCATATGCATGTTCGTCTACGCTGCCCGGCAGACAGCCTGGAATGTCAGGATCAGGATCAGCCGCCCGCGGGCGATGGATGCGGCGCCGAGCTGACCAGCTGGTTCCAGCTAAAACAACCGGGCAGCGAACCGCCGGCTAAAACCTCTCCCCCTCCTTTGCATCCCTCTTGCCAGGCGTTGGTCGACAAACATTTTGCTGCGGAATAATTCATGGACTGGTTTGCGGTTGGGCCCGAAATGTTGGGCATCTTGTTTTTGGTAGCAATACTGGCGGGTTTTATCGACTCCATCGCCGGCGGTGGCGGTTTACTGGGCGTCCCGGCATTGATGGCGGTTGGACTTTCTCCCGCGCAGGCGCTGGCGACCAACAAGCTTCAGGCCGTTGGCGGCTCCTTCTCCGCCAGCCTGTACTTTATCCGTCGCCGGGCGGTCAACTTAAGCGAACAAAAGCTGGCCATCGCGCTGACGTTTGCGGGATCAATGTTTGGCGCCTGGCTGATTCAGCAGATGCATGCTGACTTTCTGCGCCAACTGTTGCCGGTGTTAATCATCACCATCGGCCTTTATTTTCTGTTGTCGCCCAAAATTGGCGATACCGATCGGCAGCGCCGTCTTTCCGGCTTGCCTTTTGCGGTGGTCGCGGGCGGTTGTGTCGGGTTTTACGACGGTTTCTTCGGGCCGGGCGCGGGATCGTTTTACGCGCTGGCGTTTGTCGCACTGGGTGGTTTTAATCTGGCGAAGGCGACCGCGCATGCCAAAGTGCTCAATTTCACCTCGAATTTTGGCGGTCTGCTGTTTTTTATCCTTGGCGGAAAGGTGGTGTGGGGACTGGGCGCCGTGATGCTGCTCGGGCAATTTATTGGTGCCCGTATCGGTGCCAAAATGGTCCTGAACAAAGGGCAGAAGCTGATTCGCCCCATGCTGGTGATGGTTTCCGCCGTGATGAGCGGCAAGCTGATCTATGACAGTCACGGCACTGAGATCGGCGCCTGGTTGGGGCAATTTTTCTCATGACGATAAATAACGCGATGGAAACTCATCATTATCAGCAGTTAATCGAGATTTTCGATGGCTGTTTCAGCCGTGAATACAATACGCGCCTGATTAAAGGCGACGATGAACCTATCTATCTGCCCGCTGATGAACAGGTGCCGTATCATCGGGTTGTGTTTGCTCACGGCTTTTACGCCAGCGCGCTGCACGAAATTTCCCACTGGTGCGTCGCGGGGAAACAGCGTCGTTTGCTGGTTGATTTTGGTTACTGGTATTGCCCGGACGGGCGTGACGCGGCCACACAAAGCCAGTTTGAAGTGGTTGAAATTAAGCCGCAGGCTTTTGAGTGGCTATTCTGCGTGGCGGCGGATTTTCCGTTTAACGTCAGTTGCGATAATCTCAATGGCGACAGCGAGCCGGATCGCATTGATTTCCAGCGTCGCGTACACGCGCAGGTGATGACGTATTTACAGCAGGGAATCCCCCCGCGTCCCGCGCGCTTTATTCGTGCCTTACAATCGTTTTACAATACGCCGCCGCTGACGGCGGAATGCTTTCCGTATCCGGCCGATCTGAGCTGAATACGAAGGAACAGATTAACTGAGGGTAATAAATGATCGCAGAATTTGAAGCGCGCATTCTGGCGCTGATTGACGATATGGTGGAGCATGCCAGCGACGACGAACTGTTTGCCGGTGGCTACTTGCGCGGTCATTTGACTGTGTCCGTGGCGGAAGCCGAAGAAAACGGCGAGCATACGCTGGAAGCGTTAAATGTCCGCGTCAGCGAAAGTATTGATAAAGCGATAAAGAATGGCGAACTTTCTCCGCCGGATCAAATTCTGGTTAA
Source organism: Brenneria rubrifaciens (assembly GCF_005484945.1). Taxonomy (NCBI): domain Bacteria; kingdom Pseudomonadati; phylum Pseudomonadota; class Gammaproteobacteria; order Enterobacterales; family Pectobacteriaceae; genus Brenneria; species Brenneria rubrifaciens. The sequence goes on along the minus strand of NZ_CP034035.1, from coordinate 2,633,289 downwards.
CCGTATGTGGGAAAACTTATTCCAGCAGGCGCAGAATTCACAAACGCACTAGGTGACGCGGCGCGGTGTTGGTCATGCCCGCGGGGGTGGGCATTCCTTCTTTAACGTTTCTGTCAGACCGGTCTGCCTTTCAACAATTTCCTGATCCAAAAGCGATTCGGGCTCAGCGCCGCCAGTGTTTCCCGGTCTAACGGCAGCGGTTCGCCATAAATCTGCGAGGCCAGTATTTCCGCTGACAACGGAGCAGAGCACAGTCCGCGCGACCCCAACGCGCCGATGATAAACAGGTTCGGATAGACGGGGGCGGACGGCAGATTTTGCGTGTCGCGCTGGCGGTGGAGCAGATCCTGATAAACGTCGAGCGTTCGGCGGTAATCAGGGACAGCGCCCAGTAACGGCAGGTGATCGCGCAATGCGCAGCGCACGCCCTGACGCGCCTTACGGCCACTGACATCGATTTGCGCCGTCCAGCCGGCGGCGGGCAGACAGCTCAACAGGCGTTGGCAATTTTCCTGCTGTTCCGCTTCCCGATAATCATTGCCGGTATCGCCGCGCCGGTAGCTGGCGCCGATACAATGCTCCTGATGCCGCGGACTGACGGGCGTCAGATAGCCGTCATAGCACAGCACCTGTTGCAGCCGCTGTAATGCCGGGGTGGTCGGGATATGACTGACCTGACCGCGTACCGGATAGCAGGGTAACCGGCGGGTTTGCGGCCAGTCGGAAAGCTGATGACCATTCGCCAGGATCAGCGCGGCATGGGTTGCCTGTTGCCCCTCGCCGAGCGTAAGTGTCCAGCCGTCATCCGTTGGTGCAATGGCGGCGACCGGGGTATTCATTCTGGCGATCAGCCCTTGTTTCTTAGCCAGCGTGATGGCCGAAGCGGTCAACTCCGCCGGACAAAGCCAGCCGCCGTCGGGGTAGGTCACGCCGCCCACGCCCAGAGCCAGACCGTTCTTTTCTTCCAACTGTCGCGCGGTGACGCCCAACACCAATTCCCTCGGCCATTTACCCCGCAGAATCTGTTCGATCTTGCGGGCGCTTTTTTCATCATAGGCGAGTTGACTGACGCCGCACCACTGATGTTCAAACGCCACGCCCTGCGCGGCCAGCGCAGCATACTGCCGGCGGGCGAAGGTGAAGGCGGTGGCGAAAAAGCGTGAAAGTGCATCATGCTTGTCGTTCAGCAATGGGTAGAGCGCGCCTTGTCGGTTGCCCGATGCGCCCATGGCGGGTTGCGCTTGCGCGCAGTAGAGCGTGATGGTGGCGCCGCGTCTTTGCAGGGCAAGAGCGGTTAATACGCTGGCGATACCGCCGCCAACGATCGCGATGTCATGGGTAGGCGTTGCCGCAGGACGCGCATACCACGGCATTGACGACGGGGCCGGGAGCGCGGCGGGAAGGATGCCACTCAGCATTTCGCGCTTCTGTCCAAATCCTTTGATTTTACTGACGCTGAACCCGGTTTGTTGTAACCCGCGCCGGACGAATCCCGCGGCGGTAAACGTGGCGAACGTGCCTTGTTCGCGGCACAGTCGCGCCATGGACTGGAACAGATTGTCCGTCCACATATCCGGGTTTTTCGCGGGGGCGAAACCATCCAGAAACCAGGCGTCAATCTGGTGATTTAATGAGTCATCTAAGGCGGGCAGCAGCGCATTCACATCGCCAAACCACAGATCAAGCGTGATTCGCCCCTCAGCCAGAATCAGCCGATGACAGCCCGGCAGCGGAAAAGGCCATTGCTGGCGTAGCGCGTCTGCGTAGCGAGCCAGTTCGGGCCACTGCGCGTGTGCGACGGCCAGATCTTGCTGCCGCAGGGGGAATTTTTCAAAACTGATGAAATGCAGACGCTGCAATGTCGTTTCTGACCATTGGGTTCTGAATTGGTCGAAGGCCTGCCACAGCGCCAGAAAATTAAGCCCGGTGCCGAAGCCGGTTTCCGCGATGACGCAACTGGCGCGCGGGTGCGTTAGAAATCGTTCAGGGAACTGATTGCCCTGTAAAAACACATATCGGGTTTCCGCTAACCCATCCTGATTGGAAAAATAGACGTCATCAAATTGTTGCGATACAGGTGTACCCTGTTCGTTCCAGTTTAATGATGCATGCTGGATGGGACGGTTGTTCACGGCAAATAACTCATTATTCAAGCGATGCGGCGATTCTAACGAGCAGAGTGCTAAGGCGCAAATTTAGCAAAAGTTCGGCTGATCGGACTTGTTCAGCTTACAACTGTACGCTAAAGTGCGATGCGAAATCCCAAATTTTATAAGTGGAAGAGGTATTGAATGAAACGTGCAGTGATTACTGGTCTGGGGATCGTATCAAGCATAGGTAATAACCAGCAGGAAGTTCTGGCGTCTTTGCGTGAAGGGCGTTCGGGTATTACTTTCTCTCAAGAGCTGAAAGATTCCGGCATGCGTAGTCACGTCTGGGGCAATGTCAAACTGGATACTGCCGGACTGATTGAGCGTAAGGTTGTACGTTTCATGAGTGATGCCTCTATCTACGCATACCTGTCAATGGAACAAGCCGTAGAAGATGCGGGTCTGGCTCCTGAAATGTATCAGTGCAACCCGCGTGTGGGGCTGATTGCCGGTTCCGGCGGCTCCGCCCGTAATCAGGTGTTAGGCGCTGACGCCATGCGCAGCTCGCGCGGCCTGAAAGCCGTTGGCCCCTATGTGGTCACCAAAGCCATGGGGTCCGGCGTTTCCGCGTGTCTGGCAACGCCGTTCAAAATTTTCGGCGTTAACTACTCCATCAGTTCCGCCTGCGCCACTTCCGCACACTGTATTGGCAATGCGGTCGAACAGATTCAGATGGGTAAACAGGATATTGTGTTTGCCGGCGGCGGTGAGGAACTGTGCTGGGAACTGGCCTGTGAATTTGATGCCATGGGCGCGCTCTCTACCAAATATAACGAAACGCCGGAAAAAGCGTCACGCACATACGATGCGGATCGTGATGGCTTTGTTATCGCCGGCGGCGGCGGTATGGTCGTGGTCGAAGAGCTGGAACACGCGCTGGCGCGCGGCGCGCATATCTATGCGGAAATTATCGGCTATGGCGCAACGTCTGATGGTTCCGAAATGGTTGCGCCGTCAGGTGAAGGCGCGGTGCGTTGCATGAAGATGGCGCTCCAGGACGTTAAAGCCCCGATCGATTACATCAATACGCACGGTACGTCGACGCCGGTGGGCGATGTGAAAGAACTGGGCGCGATCCGTGAAGTGTTCGGTGACAATGTGCCCGCGATTTCCGCCACCAAAGCGATGACCGGCCACTCACTGGGCGCCGCAGGTGTCCAGGAAGTGATTTATACGCTGCTGATGCTGGAACATGGTTTCATTGCGCCAAGCATCAACATCGATACGCTGGATGAACATGGGGTAGGGATGAATATCATCACCGAACCCACCGAGCGTAAGCTGACGACGGTGATGTCGAATGGCTTCGGCTTCGGCGGTACTAACGCCGCGCTGGTGATGAGCAAATTAGCGAAGTAATCGCGTTTGGCGCGGTTCCCCTTCACCCTGTAGACGTGATGTCGGCAGGGTGTTTTTGTTGGTGCCGCAGGCTGGCGACTAAACTAACACCCATAGCACAAAGACAGCGACGCAGACGCTGGCAATCACCAAAAACAGGGGTTTCTGGAACAGGGATTGCCAGTTAAGCGGCAGCGAAGCGATCAACGGATTAAACAGCGGTAGCGGATACAGCGGTAATGCCGTCTGCTCATTTTCCTGCGATCGCAGACGCTGTGTGAACAGGAACGTTAGAACGTCACTCATTTGCATGGGTGTGAGTGGCGTTTGTAATCCAACGTTGAAACGATTCTGCGTGTAATCCAGCAGCGTTTGCTGTTCGTCAGCCGCGAGGGGCGGTTGTAACACGCCTTGCAATACGGCGAGGTTGGATGCGGCAAACACCGCCGTCGTCTGCGCGCCGGGTTGTGATGTCGGCAGCGGCGCGTTGGCCGCTGTTTGCGAATTGCCAGGGGCGGCTTGCCCCGGTATGGCATTGTCCGCCGCGTTTGCCTGTGCGGGAGATTGCGGTAATGACGATGACGTTTGTAACAATGTACTCGTCTGCTGCAACGCCACTTGCGTTTGCAGAAACTGGGTCAGCAGTTGCAGATTTTTTAAGGGAATGGCGTCTCCCGCCTTTAAATTCTGCATGGTCATCAGCGTCGTCCAGATTTTGCCAGGCTGTTCTCCAGTTTGAGCCGCCAGGCGGTTCACCCACTGATTCAAACTGTTTTGCTCGGTGGGAAGCAACGGACGGTCAGACGCACTAAGCGCGGTCTGAGATACGTTTGCCGAGGTGGTCGATTGGACGATTTGCCCTTGTTGCACTAGCGTCACCACCTGTTGCAACTGCGCCTTGCTCAGTGAACCCAGTTCTGTATGACCGAACTGTTGGCGGATGAAATCACTGACGGCCTGACGATTATTCCCCTGCGGCAGCATGTCGGTCAGACGTTGCAGCAACTGCTGTCGTCCAGCGTTATCCTGAATTTGGGTTAATCGCGTTTGCAGCAGTTGCTCCGCGGGCTGATAGTGACGAGACTGAAGTTCACTGGTTTGCGTCAATCCCAGATCTTGCTTCACATTACTCCAGACTTCGTTGGCTTTTGCTGTCGTCAGCGCCGCCACTTTGAGCACCAGGTTTTCAAGCGTGATGCGCTGTGCCGGGGTCAGCGGCAGATCCCCGCCGCTGGAAGGGCCGACGGTGGATGGGGATGTCGTGGCGTTGACCGGGCGTTCGCCCGGCAGTGGGGCTCCCGGGCCGCTTACAGGTTGCATACTGGCTATCCTCACCGTTGGCGGTAAATGAAAGGGATCATAGCAAGCTCCATTCGGCTTCGATAGCCGCATTACGGCCAAAAAACGGCGTTAATCGCGAGGGGACCGCTTAAACAGAGGGCGCCGCAAACGCTGCGCCAGCACCACGCCCAGCAGCGTTATGCCGCCGCCAATCAAATGATAACCCTGCAATGATTCTCGCAAAAACATAATGGCGATGATTGCGGTGAATATCGGCGTCAGATTCATGAAGATAGCGGTGGTGCCGGCGCCCAGTCGCATCACGCCCTGAATCCACAGGTAAGGCGCCAGAATCGATGCCATGACCCCGGCGAAAATCACCAATGGCAAGTTCTGGCTGTTGAGCCGCACATTGTCGGTTAACAGGAAATTAGGGATCAGCAATATGACGCCAAAAGCGATTTGCACATAGAGCGACAACCAGTTGGGCAGTGGGATACTCCACCGTTTGGTCAACACGCCGTACAAGGCATAAGCGCTGGCCGCGCAGAACATCATGATTTCACCGGGACCGATACCCTGTTCGAGAATCTGTTCCGGGCGCCCCCCGCTGACAAGCCACACAATGCCCCCCAGTGACAATGCGCCGCCCAGCAAGATGCCGAGCGTAGGCGCAATGCGCAGTAGCGGAATACTGAGGATCACCGTCAGTAACGGCAGCAGCGACCCCATGATCCCCATCATCAATGCACTGATGGTTTGCGCCGCATAGTACGCCAGACTTTGATATAGCACCATGCCCAGCAGACCGAGTACCAGCAGTTTCCAGCCATATTGACGGATCGTGGCGATATGGCGCCGCACGCCCGGCAGCATGAAAGGGGTCATGACCGAAAAAGCCAGTAGCCAGCGATAAAAAGAGATCGCGGCAGGATCAATCACCGCAGCGGACAGTTTATTAACGATGATATTGATCGACCAGATCAGGACGGCAATGATGGGAAACGATGCGTTCAAATTAATACTTCTCATACAGCGCAGAAAAGCATCCAGTTTAACACCGCCGCTTTGAATGTGTTGAATGACTGCGTTTCCATCAGGCACTGATCAAACACATGACGGTTTATAGGGTCAATCATGATGCTTGTGAGGTATCGATCATCGCTTGCGGCGGGGGCGGTGAATAAGCCCTTGGGCATCCCCCTCATTCAGTGGCAAAATAGCCACCCTCTTTTTGACTGGGTAGCAGGTTACCGGGGAAACGAATGAAGATTCTGGTTGATGAAAATATGCCGTATGCCCTCGAGTTGTTTAGCCGTTTGGGTGAGGTGCGGGCTGTACCGGGGCGTCCTCTGCCGTCTGAAACCCTGAAAGGCGCCGATGCCTTGATGGTGCGTTCGGTAACGAAAGTCAATGCTGAACTGCTGGCCGGAACATCGGTGAAGTTTGTCGGCAGTGCAACGGCGGGCACCGACCATGTTGACCAGAGCTGGCTTGCCGCGAATGGCATCCGCTTTTCCGCCGCGCCGGGCTGTAACGCCATCGCGGTGGTGGAATATGTCCTCTCTTCCCTGCTAATGCTCGCCGAACGCGATGGTTTTCAACTGCGTGACAAAACGGTGGGGATCGTCGGCGTGGGAAATGTGGGCGGCAGGCTGAATACCAGGTTGCAAGCGTGGGGCGTCAAAACGCTGCTGTGCGATCCGCCCAGAGCGGATCGTGGCGATGATGAAGCTTTTTTGCCGCTGGCAACGCTGGTTCGGGATGCTGATATTCTGACTCTGCATACGCCCCTGTATGCGGAAGGCCCTTACCGGACAAAACATCTGGTTGATGCGGCCGTGCTGGATAACTTCGCCGACGGACGCATTCTGATTAACACCTGCCGCGGCCCGGTGGTGAATAATGAGGCGCTGCTGGATGCTCTGAAGCGCGGAAAAAAACTCAGCGTGATCCTTGATGTTTGGGAGCCGGAGCCCGCGCTGTCCAGCGAACTGCTGAAGCGGGTCGATATCGGTACGGCGCACATCGCGGGTTATACGCTCGAAGGCAAAGCCCGTGGCACGACTCAGGTTTTTGAAGCCTGGAGCCAGTTTGCCGGCAATCCGCAGCGGGTTGCCTTGTCCTCTTTACTTCCTGCGCCTGAATTCGCCGGCGTCACGCTGACGTCACCGCTGGATCAAGCGTTACTAAAGCGTCTGGCGCATCTGGTGTATGATGTGCGCCGTGATGATGCCCTGTTACGTCAGGCTGTTCATCAGGACGGCGGATTTGACCGCCTGCGTAAGCATTATCAGGAACGACGCGAATGGTCGTCACTCCATGTTATCTGCGCCGATGCCGCCAGCGCGGAATGCCTGACTAAGTTGGGATTCAATGCTAGCGCGGCGATCACACCGTAATCTCAATGGGTGTTGTATTCATAAATTGGGGAGAGAAACCACATGTTTGACGGCTGGAATATTGCTCTGCTTGGCGCAACGGGCGCTGTGGGTTCAGCGTTGCTGGAATTGCTACAGGAACGCGAATTTCCAGTGGGCGAACTGTATCCGCTGGCCAGTGAACGTAGCGTGGGCGAAATCTTACGTTTTAATGGGAAATCCTGCCCGGTCGAGGACGCTGCGGATTTCGACTGGTCGCAGGCACAACTGGCGTTCTTTGTCGCCGGTCAGGAAGCCAGCCAGCGTTATGCGGAAGAAGCCGGTAACGCTGGGTGTCTGGTGATTGACAGCAGCGGTCTGTTCGCGCTGGAGCCGGATGTGCCGCTGGTGGTGCCGGGGGTGAATAACCACGTACTGGCGGATTACCGCAATCGCAATATTGTCGCGGTGGCGGACAGCCTGACCAGTCAGTTGTTGGTGGCGATCAAACCGCTGACGGATATCGCGGGTCTGTCCCGTCTGCATGTTACCTCCATGCTGTCGGTTTCTGCGCGCGGCAAAGCGGCGGTGAGCGATTTGGCAGGACAAAGCGCGCGTCTGCTGAATGGTATTCCGCCGGAAACCGGCATTTTCCTGAAGCAATTGGCGTTCAATTTGTTGCCCCTGTTACCGGATAACGAAGGCAGTGTGCGTGAGGAGCGTCGTCTGGTGAACGAAGTGCGTAAAGTGTTGCAGGATGAAGGATTGCCGCTTTCCGTCACCTGCATTCAGTCACCGGTGTTTTACGGCCATGCTCAGGTCGTTCATCTGGAGGCCTTGCGTCCGCTATCTGCGGAAGAGGCGCGTAACGAACTGTTGACGGTGGATGAGGTTCAGATAAGCGATGAACAGGACTATCCGACCCAGGTGGAGGACGCCTCTGGCAATGTACAACTGAGCATCGGCTGTTTGCGCAATGATTATGGTATTCCTGAACAGCTTCAGTTCTGGTCGGTGGCTGATAACGTTCGTTTTGGCGGCGCGATAATGGCATTGGAAACGGCGGAATGTTTGGTGCGGGAGTATCTGGGGTAATGTCGGAACCGATGTTGGCGGCGGCGGTTCAGGGCGGTGATCGCGCCCCGCTGAAAATTGCGCTGGGAATTGAATATGATGGCAGCCGCTACTATGGTTGGCAGCGTCAGGCGGAAGTCGGCAGCGTGCAGGAATGCCTTGAGCAAGCCTTGAGTAAAGTGGCGAATGAGCCGATCGCCGTTTTCTGTGCCGGGCGTACCGATGCGGGCGTGCATGCAACAGGGCAGGTGGTGCATTTTGTGACGCGGGCGGTGCGTAAAGATGCCGCCTGGACGATGGGGGTGAACGCGAATCTGCCATCAGATATCGCGGTGCGCTGGGTGAAAAGGGTGGATGATGATTTTCATGCCCGTTTCAGCGCCACGGCGCGCCGCTATCGTTATGTGATTTATAATCATCGCTATCGTCCCGCGGTACTGGCGCGGGGCGTTACGCACTGTTATCTGCCGCTGGATGCCGAACGAATGGCGCGCGCGGGTCAAAGCCTGGTGGGGGAGAATGATTTTACCTCGTTTCGCGCGGTGCAGTGTCAGTCGCGTACTCCGTGGCGCAATGTAAATCATTTAAAGGTCACGCGTCATGGCGCTTATATCGTGGTAGATATTAAGGCCAATGCGTTTGTACATCATATGGTTCGCAACATTGTCGGCAGCCTGATGGAAATTGGCTGTGGCAACCAGTCGGAAAGGTGGATAGCGGAACTGCTGGCGGCAAAAGATCGCTCACTGGCGGCGGCCACGGCCAAAGCGGAAGGGTTGTATCTGGTCGCGGTGGACTATCCCAAGCGTTTTGCTTTGCCGCACCCCCCAATGGGGCCGCTATTTTTGCATGATGAATTCTGAATGAGAGTGGTGTGTATCATCATTTTCCATTAAAAGAGATGTTTTTATGGAATTTATACGGTTTATTATTGATTTTATTCTGCATATTGATGTGCATCTGGCGGAACTGGTCGCGCAATACGGTGTCTGGATTTATGCCATTTTGTTTCTGATCTTGTTTTGTGAAACCGGGCTGGTGGTGACGCCTTTTTTGCCGGGCGATTCATTGCTGTTTGTGGCGGGGGCGTTGGCTGCGTTGCCATCGAATGACCTGAATGTGCATACGATGGTTTTCCTGATGATTACCGCGGCGATTCTGGGGGATGCGGTAAACTACACCATTGGCCGTCTGTTCGGTGAAAAGTTGTTCAGTAACCCGGATTCAAAAATCTTCCGGCGCAGCTATTTGGATAAAACGCATCAGTTTTATGAACGTCACGGCGGAAAAACAATAATTCTGGCGCGCTTTGTCCCGATTGTGAGAACATTTGCGCCCTTTGTCGCCGGGATGGGGCATATGAGCTACCGTCATTTCGCGGCTTATAATGTTATCGGGGCGCTGCTGTGGGTTGTTTTGTTTACCTACGCCGGGTATCTGTTCGGTGATTTGCCGATCGTGCAGGAAAATCTGAAATTACTGATTGTCGCAATTATTTTTGTCTCTATCCTGCCGGGTATTATAGAGATTATTCGGCACCGCAGAGCGGCGGCGCGCGGCAATGCGGAATAAGTGAAAAGTCGTGTAACGTCCGATTTGACCAGTTTTTTATCCACAGTACCGGATCGTTATGGTTTAATGGGCGGCATTTATGGTCTGTTCTTGGAACAATCCTTGATGCCAATGCCTTAATATCGCTTTGACGTGCGTCTTGGGCATTTTTTAATTGGCAGTATTGTCAGGGAATAGTTGACGTATGAACAGCGGACTGGCATGTGCCAGGTTCAAGCAGAAAGGTTATCAATGAGCTGGATTGAACGAATTCTTAACAAAAGCAATATCACCCCGACTCGTAAAGCGAACATTCCAGAGGGCGTGTGGACCAAATGTGATAGTTGCGGTCAGGTACTGTATCGTGCGGAACTGGAGCGCAATCTGGAAGTTTGTCCGAAGTGCGACCACCATATGCGTCTTTCCGCTCGCGCTCGCCTGCAAGCTTTTCTGGATAAAGAAGGCTCGGTGGAGTTAGGTAGCGAACTGGAACCGAAAGATGTCTTGAAATTTCGGGATTCAAAAAAATATAAAGACCGTCTGGTCGCGGCGCAGAAGCAGTCTGATGAAAAAGATGCCCTGATCGTCATGAAAGGGACGTTATATGGTATGCCGGTCGTTGCCGCTTCCTTTGAGTTTGCTTTTATGGGCGGTTCGATGGCTTCTGTGGTTGGGGCGCGTTTCGTTCGCGCGGTCGAACAGGCGCTGGAAGAGGGTTGCCCGCTGGTCTGTTTCTCCGCCAGCGGCGGCGCCCGTATGCAGGAAGCCTTGATGTCGCTGATGCAGATGGCGAAAACCAGCGCGGCATTGGCTAAAATGCGTGAGCGCGGGCTGCCGTACATCTCGGTCCTGACCGATCCGACCATGGGCGGGGTATCTGCTAGTCTGGCGATGTTGGGCGATCTGAACATCGCTGAGCCCAAAGCCCTGATCGGTTTCGCGGGGCCGCGCGTCATTGAACAGACCGTGCGCGAAAAACTCCCGCCGGGCTTCCAGCGCAGTGAGTTCCTGATTGAAAAAGGCGCTATCGACATGATCGTTCGTCGCCCGGATATGCGTTATAAGCTGGCGACGATTCTCGCTAAGCTGACCAATCGGCCGGAACCAGGCAACGATATGGTTGAACACCGCGGCGATGCTACATCTGAATCACAGGATGAAGTGTAGCTGAATAGATGAACAGGAAGCGTGAGTCCGCCTCAGGCAGCATTCACGCTTCCTGTATAAAACGAACCGTAAGCCAGTGAACGGGACTCATGGATACTCTTCAAATACCCCAAGCCACGTCGCCTATGGTCACGTGGCTTCATTATCTGGAGCACCTGCACGCCCAGGCCATTGATTTGGGACTGGAGCGCATTAAGCAGGTTGCCGACCAGCTTCAATTATTACAGCCCGCCGAGGTTGTTTTTACCGTCGCAGGAACCAATGGCAAGGGCACGACCTGCTGTACTCTGGAATCGATACTGATCTCTGCCGGACTGCGCGTCGGTGTCTACAGCTCGCCTCATTTGCTGCGTTATACCGAGCGGGTACGGATTCAAGGGGCTGAACTGCCCGAATCACGTCACTGTCAGGCTTTCGCCGATATCGAAGCCGTAAGAGGGGCGGTTTCTCTAACCTATTTTGAGTTTGGTACGCTGGCGGCGTTGCAGCTATTCAAGCAGGCGAATCTGGACGTTGTGATTTTGGAAGTCGGTCTGGGCGGTCGTCTCGATGCGACCAATATCGTTGATGCGGATGTTGCGGTCGTAACAAGTATCGCGCTCGATCATACTGACTGGCTGGGTAACGAGCGTGAAAGTATCGGCAGGGAAAAAGCCGGGATATTCCGGCAGGATAATCCCGCCGTGGTGGGCGAGCCTGATATGCCGGTTTCAATGGCGGATGTCGCCGATGAAAAAGGGGCGGTGCTGCTATGTCGCGGCAGGGACTGGGATTTCTCTATCCAGCGCGATGGCTGGAGCTGGCAGAACAAGCAGCGCGAACTGTCAGGGCTACCCATGCCGAACATACCGTTGGCGAATGCGGCCACCGCGCTGGCCGCATTAAACTACTCACCGCTGAATATTGGCGAAGAGGCCATTCGTCAGGGGCTGAAACAGGCGGTATTGCCCGGTCGTTTCCAAATTGTCCGCCAAAGGCCGATGCTGATTCTGGATGTGGCGCACAACCCGCACGCCGCCGCGTATCTTGCCGGCCGATTGGCGGCCTTGCCGAAAACGGGGAAGATTCGCGCGGTGGTGGGTATGCTGGCGGACAAAGACATTCCAGGTACGCTGGGCCATTTGCGGCCGCTGGTGGATGAATGGTATTGCGCGCCGTTGGAAGGCCCGCGCGGCGCCACGGCTGAGCAGTTGGCCGGGTATTTGGATCGCTGTCAGTTATTCTCCGATGTTGCCAGCGCCTGGCGCCAGGCGATGACGGTATCGACGAAACAGGATACCGTGGTTGTGTGTGGATCTTTTCATACGGTAGCGCAAGTAATGGAAGCGCTGGATGAGGAGGAGTCGAATGGCGAGTAAATTTCAGAATCGCCTGGTAGGTACTATCATTCTTGTCGCATTAGGCGTGATTGTTTTGCCCGGCTTGCTGGATGGTAAAAAAAAGCACTATGAAGATGAGTTTGCGGCGATCCCGCTGAGCCCCAAACCGGGAGACAGTAATGAACTCGACTCCCTGCCTTCGCTGAATCAGCCTTTGATGAACCCGCCGCTGGAAGGGGCGGACGCGGCAACACAGGATGAGTCAGCGGCACCATCCGCGCAGAATCCGCCTCCCGCCGCGAATGCGCCCGCAGACGTGACGGCGCCGCCAACCGTGGTTGAACAACCGCCTGTTCAACCGCCGGTGGCATCGAGAGAACAACCTAAACCGGAGGAAAAGCCGGAACCGAAACCTGAAACCAAACCCGAGAAGAAACCGGAGACCAGAACCGAAATGCCGGCAAGGGAACAGGCGCCTGCCGGACAAGCCTATATCGTCCAGCTTGGCGCGCTGAAAAATGCAGACAAGGTAAATGAGATTGTCGCCAAGCTTCGTCTTTCCGGCTATCGGGCTTATACCGTCCCCGCGACGCCGGTGCCAGGGCAAATTACCCGTATTTATGTCGGCCCAGATGCCTCCAGGCAGAAGTTGCAGGCATCGTTGGGCGAACTGCAACAACTTAGCGGGCTGAGCGGGCAGGTGAGGTCGCACAGTGTGCGTTAAGGCGGGTGCGAGTCTTTAGTGTCTATTGCTGAAATCGGCGGAAATACGTTACGCAATCGTTTTCTTTTTCTGTTAGAATTCGCCGCAAACAGGATGTCGCAGTGCTTGCCGATAGCATCGTTTATTGATTAGGATCGTTCATGGTTTGGGTTGATTACGTCATTATTGGCATCATCGGATTTTCGGCTCTGGTTAGCCTGATTCGAGGATTTGTACGTGAAGCGTTGTCGCTGGTGACTTGGGGATGTGCGTTTTTTGTCGCCAGCAATTATTACGTCTACCTTGCGGTTTATTTCACCCGTTTTGACGACGAACTGGTCCGTAACGGTATCGCGATTGCCATTCTGTTTATTGCGACGTTGATTGTGGGGGCTATCGTCAACTATGTGATCGGTTCACTGGTTGATCGCACCGGATTATCGGGCACCGATCGTGTACTGGGCATTTGCTTCGGCGCACTGCGGGGGGTGTTGATTGTCTCCGCACTGCTATTCTTTCTGGATACCTTTACCGGTTTTTCACAGAGTGCCGACTGGCAGCAGTCCCAGTTAATTCCGCAGTTCAGTTATATTATCAGGTGGTTTTTTGACTACCTGCAAAGCACGTCAAGTTTCTTGCCGCAGCATGTCACGCTGCGGTAGCGCTGAGAGGAAAAAACACCATGTGCGGTATTGTCGGTATTGCCGGTTTTACGCCGGTCAACCAGTCGATTTATGACGCGTTAACGGTGTTGCAACACCGTGGGCAGGATGCCGCAGGCATCATCACCATTGATGCCTTAAACTGTTTTCGCCTACGCAAAGCCAACGGCCTGGTGAAAGATGTGTTTGAAGCACGACACATGCAACGTTTACAAGGAAACATGGGCATTGGCCATGTGCGTTATCCTACCGCGGGCAGCTCAAGCGCGTCGGAAGCGCAACCTTTTTACGTTAACTCGCCATTTGGGATCACGCTGGCGCATAACGGTAACCTGACTAATGCTCACGAACTGCGCAAAAAGCTGTTTGAGCAAGAGCGTCGCCATGTCAACACCACGTCTGATTCTGAAGTTCTGTTAAACATCTTTGCCAGAGAGCTGGATCGTTTTCAGCACTATCCTCTGGAGGCCGATAATATTTTTGCGGCAGTGGCGGCGACGCACCAGCAAATTCGTGGTGCTTATGCGTGTGTGAGCATGATTATCGGGCACGGGATGGTCGCCTTTCGCGATCCAAACGGTATCCGTCCTCTGGTGATCGGTAAACGCGATCTGGACGATGGACGCTGTGAATATATGGTGGCGTCGGAGAGCGTGGCGCTGGACACCCTGGGTTTTGAATTTTTGCGTGATGTCGCGCCAGGTGAAGCGATCTATATCACTGAAAAAGGGCAGTTGTTTACCCGCCAGTGCGCCGATAATCCAAAGAGCAACCCTTGCCTGTTCGAGTACGTCTACTTTGCGCGCCCTGACTCTTTCATCGACAAAATTTCCGTCTACAGCGCCCGAGTGCGTATGGGGCAAAAGCTCGGTGAGAAAATTGCGCGTCAATGGGAAGATTTGGATATCGATGTGGTTATTCCTATTCCTGAAACGTCCTGTGATATCGCGCTGGAAATTGCACGTATCATCAACAAACCCTATCGTCAGGGATTTGTGAAAAACCGCTATGTGGGTCGGACGTTTATCATGCCGGGCCAGCAGGCGCGACGTAAATCGGTACGCCGTAAGCTGAACGCCAACCGTGCGGAATTCCGTGACAAGAACGTGTTGCTGGTTGATGATTCCATCGTACGTGGTACAACGTCCGAGCAGATCGTTGAAATGGCGCGCGAAGCCGGAGCCAAGCGCGTGTATCTGGCCTCTGCCGCCCCGGAAATTCGCTTCCCTAACGTTTACGGTATTGATATGCCGAGCGTGAATGAGCTGATTGCCCACGGTCGCGAGGTTGACGAGATCTGCCAGCTTATTGGCGCGGATGCGCTGATTTTTCAGGACCTGGGCGATCTTATCGCGGCAGCTCGTGAAGATAACCCGGATATTGCCCAGTTTGAATGTTCTGTGTTTAACGGCGTGTATGTGACCAAAGATGTCGATCAGGGTTACCTCGACTATCTTGAAATGCTGCGTAATGATGATGCTAAAGCGTTGCGCAGCCAGAACGAAGTGGAAGATTTGGAGTTGCATAACGAAGGCTGAGCAGCAAACGCCTTTTTACCACGATGTAATGTTGTAAAGTAATGAGTGAAAAAGGGAGGACGTTCTGGCGTGCTCCCTTTTGTCTATTTCTTGCCTATCGTTAATCATGACGGCTATAACGTCAGCGCAGATCACCTATTTCGCGTCGGTTAATCGCACGCAACCAGTCAGAGGCAGTATTGATGAAACGACTCATTATTGGTATTTCCGGTGCCAGCGGTGTGATTTATGGCATTCGTTTGTTGCAGGTTTTGCAGGCTGTGGAAGGGATAGAAACGCACCTTATCATGAGCCAGGCGGCCCGGCAGACGCTGTCGCTGGAAACTGATTTGAGCTTGCGTGATGTCCAAATCCTGGCGGATGTCGTGCATGATACGCGCGATATTGCCGCCAGTATTTCCTCCGGTTCCTTTAAAACCGACGGAATGGTGATATTACCCTGCTCGATAAAAACGCTGTCAGGTATTGTGCACAGCTACAGCGATAATTTGCTGACGCGCGCGGCGGATGTTGTGCTGAAAGAACGTCGTCCGTTGGTGCTTTGCGTGCGTGAAACCCCGTTGCATCGGGGACATTTGCGGATGATGATGACGGCGGTAGAACTCGGCGCGATCATCATGCCGCCGGTGCCTGCTTTTTATCATCGCCCACAAAGTGTGCAGGATATCATCGATCAGACGGTGAACCGAGTGCTCGATCAGCTTGATATTACGCCGCCGGAAGATCTCTTTACTCGCTGGCAAGGGGCGTGAACACTGCATGTTTTTTACACGCAGGATAAAATAGCGCGACAAGACAAGAACGATAAGAGTATGCCCCAATATGGGGCTTTTTTATTATTGTGCACTTGTGTGTGGCATGTGTGCACTCTAATTGTGCATCGGTGCTGGCGGCGAGCATGCGCGGTGCCCCAATGTTGTTATGCCGCCTCAGTAATAACACGGCGAGAGCAACGGTAATCAAGTGATGAGTCTGCCCCCAGTTCGCTGGCCGTATCATCTTGTCTTTGTTGATACAAATGTCTTATTTTGGCATGAAAACTGCAATACACCGCAGTGTAAGACATACAGCAATGACGTTAGCCGTTTTTAAAGCCATAAACCGTTCTTAAAATCGATAATCCGTTCTGGCGTCCATAAGTGATTTTTGATTTTCAATCTCTCATTGATAAGGGTAGCGATATGAAAAAACTGATAAAAATTTTACCGTTAGCGTTCATTTTGGCGGCAGGGAATGCCATGGCGGATATTCCCAAGAATATTAGAATTGGTACTGATCCCAGCTACGCGCCTTTCGAATCGAAGAGCGCCAGCGGTGAACTGGTAGGGTTTGATATCGATCTGGCAAAAGAGCTGTGTAAGCGTATTGCTGTTAACTGTACGTTTGTCGAAAGTGATTTCGATGCATTAATTCCCTCGCTGAAAGCCAAAAAAATTGATGCCATCATCTCTTCACTTTCCATCACTGAAAAACGGTTACAGGAAATTGCTTTTACTGAAAAACTTTATGCGGCGAATGCCCGCCTGATTGCCAAGAAAGGTTCAGGCATTGAGCCAACACCAGAGTCGTTAAAGGGTAAACGTGTTGGCGTATTGCAGGCATCCACCCAGGAATCTTATGCCAACGCGCATTGGCAGCCCAAAGGGATTGAGATTATCGCTTACCCGAATCAGGAACTCATTTATGCCGATTTAACGGCTGGGCGCGTTGATGTTGCATTTCAGGATGAAGTCGCGGGCAGTGAAGGTTTTCTGAAACAGAATATCGGTAAAGGTTACGAATTCGCGGGGCCTGCGGTAAAGGATGACAAATTTTTCGGCGTAGGCACCGGCATGGGCCTGCGTAAAACGGATACCGAGCTGAAAGCCGCACTGGATAAGGCTTTTGATGAAATGCGTAAAGACGGCACCTACGACACCTTTGCGAAAAAATACTTTGATTTTGATGTCTACGGCGGTTAAACCTCCGGTATTGATTGCCGACTGCGGACACCACCCGTTATCAGAAACACTTGAGGTGAGGCTCCCTGAAGGGAATGCCTCACCGAAAAAACTGGGGGCGTTGAGTTCGCTGTAACTGACATTGTTATCACCGTCATCCCATTAAAAGCAGGAACAACGTATGTCGAATAACAAGCTGATGGTGACGGATCTGCATAAACGTTATGGTCAGCATGAAGTGCTGAAAGGCATTTCGTTACGGGCTAATGCCGGGGACGTAATTTCGATTATCGGATCATCCGGTTCCGGTAAAAGTACATTGCTGCGTTGCATCAACTTTCTGGAAAAACCCTGTGAGGGGACGATTCACGTCAACGATCAGGAGATTCGCATGGTGCAGGACGGCGATGGTCAGTTGAAAGTGTTTGATAAAAAACAACTCCAACTGTTGCGTACACGCCTGACTATGGTGTTTCAGCACTTTAATCTGTGGAGCTTTATGACCGCGTTGGAAAACGTGATGGAAGCGCCAATGCAGGTTCTGGGGCTGAGCAAAGCGGAAGCTAGGGAACGTGCCGTTTTTTATCTGGATAAGGTCGGTATCTCCGGGGCGGCGCAGGATAAATATCCGGTCAATCTCTCCGGCGGTCAGCAGCAGCGCGTATCGATTGCGCGGGCGTTGGCAATGGAGCCGGAAGTGTTGCTGTTTGATGAACCGACCTCGGCGCTTGACCCTGAATTGGTTGGCGAGGTGCTGCGTATTATGCAGAAGCTGGCTGAAGAAGGGAAAACGATGGTGGTAGTCACGCATGAAATGGAGTTTGCGCGCCACGTTTCCAGCCATGTAATTTTTCTTCACCAGGGTGTGATTGAAGAAGAAGGGCCGCCTGACGCCGTGTTCGGTAGTCCCAAAAGTCCGCGTTTACAGCAGTTTCTGTCTGGCGCGTTGAAGTGACCTCTCTCTGGCTGCCCTGTCGGTCAGCCAGCTTTCCTCTCGCTATCTTTCTGTGTAACGATCTCTTTCAAGGTTTCCTCCAGCTCAAAGAAACGAAAGCCGAACCCTGCCGCTTCCAACCGGTTTGGCAGCGCGCGCTGTCCACCCAGTACCAGCGTTGACGCTTCTCCCATCAGCAACTTGATGGCGAAAGCCGGCGCGCGCAGAAAACCGGGCCGGTTCAGTACCTGCGCCAGCGTAGCTGAAAACTGTTCGTTGCGTACCGGATAAGGGGAAACCATGTTAAATGGTCCGCTGAGTATTGGGTTGTCCAGCAGATAAAGAATCCCGTTTACCATGTCATCAATATGAATCCACGACATATACTGTTTCCCCGACCCCATTGGTCCGCCGAGTCCCAGCCGGAAAATGGACAGCATTTTTGCCAGCGCCCCCCCTTCGGCGGAAAGCACAATGCCGGTACGCAACAGGCAAACACGGGTTTTGTCGCTTTCCGCCGATTGCGCCAGTGCTTCCCAACGGGCGCACAGATGATGGGTAAACTCATTGACGGGCGTTTCATCTTCTGTGACCAGTGCGGAACCCTGATCGCCGTAATAGCCCACGGCAGAACCGGAGATAAGCACGGAAGGCGGCTCGCTACTGGCGCTGATCAGCTTGGCGAGCTGTTCGGTAATGTTCCAGCGGCTCTGGCTCAGGCGCTTTTTTTGCTGCGTCGTCCAACGCTTGTCGGCAATGGGCTCACCAGCCAGATTAATGACGCCATTGAAACCGTTAAGCGAGGTTTTGTTGTTTAGCGTGGACCAGTATTCCACTTGGTCGCCCAATACCCGCCTGGCGCGCTCGGGATCACGGGTCAAGACGGTGACATGATGAGAAAGCAAGAGTAAACGTTGAATCAGATGACGTCCGATAAGGCCGGTTCCACCGGTAATGAGTAATTGCATGCTTGGCCTCGCTTATCCCTTTATTGTCCAGTTGGCTTTTTGAGCACGGTGACGGGCCTACGCCTTGTAATAGCACATGGTCATGGAGACGGAATCGGCGTATCGCAAGGCAAACAGTTTATCCACTTCTACTTCAGCATAGGTGATCCAATCATGATCGCTGGCGATATTGAGCACATCCTGGGTTAATTTTTCCAGCAGAGCGAAGCGGTTTTCCTCGACATGGCGAATGATGTTTTTGGTGATGGTGCGGTAATTCAACGCATCGTCGATATTCTCGCTGTTGCGTGAACGTGCTGCCGGGTAATGGACCACAACGTTAATTACCACATCTTGTTTATTATTGATCTCCTCTTCCTTGATACCAATGAAGGTACGAAGCCGCAGGTTTTTTATGCGAATTATGGCATCGGTATTACGGTATGACATTCATTAACCCTCAATTTTCCTTTTTTGACCTGAAGTCGACGCGCTGAGCGTTGTCTCATACCGGGCGGATTTCAATCCGCGCCGAGGCGAATATTTCGCGCCTTGTCCCGTTTCGGCGCCGCTTCTCGTGTGTATCGGTAACATACCAGAAGAATAGCGGCAGGCCGGCGTAATGAAGAGAGAATGATGATTATTCTGCCAAATTATAAGCGCGTTCTGTAGCCGGACGTTCGCTAATACGTGCATACCAGTCTTTTACCGCCGGATAATCATCCAGTTCAATACGTTGACGCGCGTAAGAGACGACCCACGGATAGGTTGCGATATCGGCAATACTGTAGCGATCGCCGGCCAGCCAGGTATTTTTCTGAAGCTGCTTGTCCAGTACGCGATACAAACGCTGGGTTTCTTGTTGATAGCGTTCCATCGCATAGGGAACCGGTTGAGGCGCATAGTGATTGAAATGGTGGTTTTGCCCCAGCATGGGGCCAAATCCCGCGACTTGCCAGAACAGCCATTGCAGGGTTGCGGTGCGCTCGCGCAGATCTTTGCTGAGCAGCACGCTATGTTTTTCTGCCAGATACAGCAGGATAGCGCCAGACTCAAACAAACTGATAGCCTTGCCGCCGTCGGCTGGCTGGTGATCGACAATGGCCGGAATCTTGTTGTTAGGCGAAATAGCCAGAAACTCGGGTTTAAACTGCTCACCCGTACCAATGTTAACGCGGTGAAGCTGATAAGGCAGATCGGTTTCTTCAAGGAACAAGGTAATTTTGTGCCCGTTAGGTGTAGGGGCATAATAAAGATCGATCATGATTGGCGCCTCCGTTTCATTTCATAAAACGTTTACTTCATAAAACACAGTGGCATCGGGTGACGATGGCTCATGCCGATGTTCAGTGACCCATTTATATTGGGCCCAATTACTATGTTTGGTCAAAAGGCATTTCCAGAATCCACAAGATCACCCTTCCATTTTAGCATCTGAAATATCAGCAATAGATCAATTCATCACACTGTTTACGGTTTCGGGAACATTGCTCTTAAAGCACGCATAAGCTGCTGCATTACGGGGCAGTGTGTCTCAAAACGGCGCAGTGCAATGAGAAACGGATTTGGAAAGCGCCTGCGTTTGTGGTTTCTTTCCATCTGGTACACTCTTTGCACCACACCTTGAGATTAGGTTGGTATCAGGGGATGGCAAGATGGAAAACAAACAAGCAGAACCGGGGTTGAAACGGACACTGGGCAGTTTCCACTTGTGGGGCATTGCCGTAGGTCTGGTGATTTCGGGCGAGTATTTTGGCTGGAGTTATGGTTGGGCGCAGGCCGGCACATTAGGCTTTCTGATTACTGCGCTGGCGATTGCCGCGATGTATTGCGCGTTTATTTTCAGCTTCACTGAACTGAGCACTTCCATTCCACACGCCGGCGGCCCGTTCGCCTACGCCTATCGTGCGTTCGGCCCGGCAGGGGGCTTTATCGCCGGATTTGCCACGCTGATTGAATTTGTGTTTGCACCGCCTGCCATTTCGATGGCTATCGGCGCCTATCTGAATGTGCAGTTCCCGTCATTGGATCCCAAATGGGTGGCGGTCAGCGCTTACCTGATATTTATGGGACTCAATATTCTTGGCGTGGGTATCGCCGCAACATTTGAGCTATTGGTCACGCTGCTGGCCATATTCGAGTTGCTGGTGTTTATGGGCGTGGTTGCGCCAGGCTTTGAATGGAGCAATTTCGCCAGCGGCGGATGGGCGGGTTCCGACTTATTCAGCACGGTTGCGATATCCGGTATCTTTGCCGCTATCCCCTTTGCCATCTGGTTCTTTCTGGCGATTGAAGGGGCGGCGATGGCGGCCGAGGAAGCCAAAGATCCCCGCCGTACCATTCCGCGCGCTTTCATCTGCGGTATTCTGACCTTAACGATGCTGGCGATTGGCGTAATGTTGTTCGCAGGCGGCGTCGGCGACTGGCGACAGTTGTCTAACATCAACGACCCGTTACCTCAGGCGATGAAGCAGATTGTCGGCAGTAACAGCGGTTGGTTGCATATGCTGGTTTGGCTTGGGTTGTTTGGTCTGGTGGCGTCATTCCACGGCATTATCATGGGCTACTCGCGCCAGATCTTTGCGCTGGCCCGCGCCGGTTATCTGCCTAAGCCACTGGCTCGCGTGCATACTCGTTTCCGCACGCCGCATCGCGCTATTCTGGCGGGAGGCGTTGTCGGCATTGCCGCGATATTCTCTGATTCGCTGGTGACCCTCGGTGGTCAACCGTTAACCGCCAACATTGTGACGATGTCGGTATTTGGCGCGATTGTTATGTATATCACGTCAATGGCGTCGCTTTTCAAACTGCGCCGCAGCGAGCCGAATCTGGCGCGTCCGTTCCGTGCGCCGTGGTATCCGTTTGCCCCGGCGTTTGCGCTGGTAATGGCGGTGATCTGTCTGGCCGCTATGGTGTACTACAACCCGCTGCTGGCGATGATTTTTGCGGTCATGATGTTGCTGGGCTACGGCTGGTTCCGTCTGACCGGCACTTCGCGTGAGACGGCGGCGTTTGACCCGGAGTTAACGGTTTCCAAGTAACAAACGGTTTCCCATAGCGAAAATGACGGCTCGCTATCTGATCGCGGGCCGCTGCCGCATAACGATGGAGGCGAATGGATGTATCAGACAACGCTGAGTCTCCACAGCTATCGTTTTCACGATCTGCGTGAGCTGATGGCGAAAGCATCGCCTGCCCGTTCCGGTGATTTTCTGGCGGGCGTGGCGGCGCAAAGCGCCGAGGAACGCATGGCGGCACGCATGGCGCTGGCGGATTTGCCGCTGAAGACGTTCTTGCAGCAGGCGCTTATTCCTTACGAACAGGATGAGGTCACTCGGCTGATTGTCGATTCACACGATGAAGCGGCGTTCGCCCCAGTTTCTCACCTGACCGTGGGGGATTTCCGCGACTGGTTGTTAAGCGAACGCACGGACAGCGCGCTGCTCTCCCAGGTTGCTAAAGGCATTACGCCGGAAATGGCGGCCGCCGTCAGTAAACTGATGCGCAATCAGGATTTGATTTTGGTCGCGAAGAAATGCCAGGTGGTTACCCGGTTTCGCAATACCCTGGGGTTACCGGGCCATATCAGTGTGCGGCTACAGCCTAATCATCCGACGGACGATTTAAAGGGTATCGCCGCCAGCATGCTTGACGGGTTGTTGTACGGAAGCGGTGATGCGATGGTGGGAATCAATCCTGCCAGCGACAGCCTGCCGCTGTTGGAAAAACTCAATTACATGCTGGCCGATGTGATTGGCCGCTTTGAAATTCCGACCCAATCCTGTGTGCTGACACACGTCACTAATACGCTGCAACTGATGGAGCGCGGTGCGCCGGTTGATCTGGTTTTTCAATCAATCGCCGGTACGGAAGCGACCAACTGTAGTTTCGGTTTTAATCTGGCGACGCTGGAAGAGGCGTATCAGGCGGCGTTAAGCCTGAAACGCGGCACGCTGGGGCACAACGTGATGTATTTTGAAACCGGGCAGGGCAGTTGCCTGTCGGCCAATGCGAATCACGGAGTGGATCAGCAAACGTGTGAAGCGCGCGCCTACGCGGTTGCCCGCCGTTTCTCCCCGTTTTTGGTGAATACGGTGGTGGGCTTTATCGGCCCTGAATACCTGTATGACGGTAAACAAATTATCCGCGCCGGTCTGGAGGACCATTTTTGCGGCAAGCTGATGGGCGTCCCGCTCGGGTGCGATGTGTGCTATACCAACCACGCAGAGGCCGATCAGGATGACATGGATACGTTGCTGACGCTGCTCGCCAATGCCGGGTTGACATTCCTGATGGGGGTTCCGGGCGCGGATGACATCATGTTGAACTATCAGAGCACCTCTTTCCACGATGCGCTTTATGTTCGCGAACTACTGGGGCTGAAACATGCGCCTGAGTTTGGCGAATGGCTGGAGAAAATGCGCATCATTGACGCCCAGGGACGCTTGCGTGATACCGGCAGCCAGCACCCGCTATTGCAACATCAGCCTTATCTGGAGGGACGTGTATGAGCGAGGCGATCCACGACAATCCCTGGGAGACGCTGCGCGAATTTACGGCTGCGCGTATTGCCCTGGGGCGTACCGGAGCGAGTCTGCCGACCCGCGAACTGTTGAAATTCGGCATGGCCCATGCGCAGGCCAGGGATGCCGTTCATCAGGTTTTTGACAGTGAAGCGCTGGCGAATGAACTGGACGACGCCGGATTGAAAACGCTGACGGTTCACAGTGCGGCTCAAACGCGGGAGCAGTATCTGTGCCGGCCCGATTTAGGCCGTCGGCTGTCGGAGCCGAGCCGAGCACTGCTAATGAGTTCATCAGCCCGGCAACCTGATCTGCTTTTGGTTATCGGAGACGGTTTGTCTTCCAAAGCGGTGCACCGGCAGGCAGTGCCATTAATATTGGCGTTGCAGCCATACCTGGAACTGCTGGGGCTTTCTCTGGCGCCTATTGTGCTGGCTCATCAGTCTCGTGTCGCGCTGGGTGATGATATCGGTGAGTGCATACAGGCCAAAGCGGTTGCGATCCTGATTGGCGAACGCCCCGGCCTGTCGTCGCCGGATAGCCTGAGTGTCTATATGACCTGGGGACCGCACACCCGTCGGCTTGAGTCGGAGCGCAACTGTCTCTCTAACATTCGCCCGGAAGGGTTGGATTACCCTTTGGCGGCATTTAAGTTGGCCTGGTTGCTGGAGCAATCTTTCCAGCGCCGTTTGTCGGGTGTTCAACTTAAAGATGAAAGTGATAACCCGGCACTGCACGGACGGATTAAGCCGCCGTCGTTGCTGATGTCGCGTTGATGTTCGGCGTAGCCGCAAGTCTGGGATCGGGAACCGGTTACGGCGCTATTTATGTTGAATTCATAGTAAGACCGATCGCTCAACTTTGTTAAACTGATCCCATCATGGTTATGACGACACGTTGGGGGATAAAACGATGAAGTTGATGTTTGCATCTGACCTGCATGGTTCTTTGAGTGCGACTGAACAGGTGTTGCGTCTGTTCGAACAAAGTGGCGCAGACTGGCTGATTCTGTTAGGGGATTTTCTGAATCACGGGCCTCGCAATCCGTTGCCGGACAACTACCAGCCAGCGGAAGTGGCGACCCGGTTGAACGCCTATAACAAACGTATTATCGCGGTGCGCGGAAATTGTGATAGCGAAGTGGATCAGATGCTGCTGAATTTCCCTATCACCGCACCTTGGCAACATGTGCTATTGCCGAAGAATCGCCTTTTCCTTACGCATGGTCACCTTTATCATCCTGAAAACTTACCGCCAATGAATGTTGGCGATGTACTGGTTTATGGACATACTCATATTCCGGTCGCCGAACAACGGGGAGAGATCTACCATTTCAATCCGGGGTCCGTCAGTCTGCCTAAAGGTGGTTTCCCGGCGAGCTATGGAACGCTGGAAGATGATGTCTTGCGTGTTCTTCCTCTGTCTGCTGGCGAGCCTATTGCACAGGTGATAATTAGGCACTAGTTTAAGACAGTCAATAAAATCTATTATTTTAAACAGATGCGCGCTGCAATGCGCTAAGACTAAAGGGTTTTAAAGGATGGCGGAACAAAATCGGTCAGCAGGCACGGAGTGGGTGGATATTGTCGATGAGAACAATGAGGTCATTGCTCAGTCGAGTCGTCAGCAGATGCGTGCTCAAAGTCTTCGTCATCGAGCGACCTACATTGTTGTGCATAATGGCATGGGCAAAATTCTGGTGCAGCGCCGTACCGAAATCAAAGATTTCTATCCGGGATGGTTGGATGCGACGGCGGGCGGCGTGGTGCAAAGCGGCGAGCAGATGCTTGAGTCCGCACGGCGTGAAGCCGAAGAAGAGCTCGGTATTGCCGGTGTTCCGTTCGCTGAGCATGGGCTGTTTTATTACGAGGCGGAAAACTGTCGGGTGTGGGGCGGGCTGTTTAGTTGTGTCACGCATGGACCATTTGCGTTACAGGAATCCGAGGTTGATGAAGTCAGTTGGTTGTCGCCGGAAGAAATTACCGCTCGCTGTGACGAGTTTACGCCTGATTCACTTAAAGCCTTGTCGCTATGGTTAACGCGCTACAACGAACAGGATTACGGCAAACCGCTGCTCCATGAAGCGCAAACTAAAGTAGAGCTTGAAAGTCAGGGATTTTCCGGTGACGGCGAATCGGCTGAAACCGAGAAGTAAATCCGTCTCTTAACTTGTTTTCAGTGTATCTCATCGCTATCAAACACCGGCCTGATGGGGGATGTCGTCCCAAGTCGTACTCACGATTATGACGACGGGATATGAGTTAAAAAAAACGCCAGCCGAAGGGCTGTAATGCCAGTCAGTTAAGCAACTGACTGGCCCTTTTTCGGGGCTGAGGTGTATTTCCAGGGCCTCTCCTTTACCACTCTCGGGAAGGCCCTTTCCCTTCTTGTCGGTAACTTTACCAGTTGCCCCATACTTTCAAGATCACCCATCAACTCCGGGATTCGCCCCGGTGAAGCGCCCTGCAGGGTCATCAGCATTCTCATTACCATTCCGCATGACTCTGAGAAGCTCAGCTGATTCGGCCAGTATCCTTTCAGATGTCCCGCCATTTTTATCATCTGATATCTCACCAGATTATACGCCAGTAATACCCCCCACAGTTCCTGCTCCACAAGCTCCGGCTTTTTACTTCTCAGCGTCAGCCTGCTCAGCTGCATCGTCTGTTTTATCTCCCTGTATCCCAGTTCGATCTCCCAGCGATGACTGTACAGGTCTGCCATTTCTCCACCGGGGTAACGCATGGCGTCCGTCATCGACGTTAGCAGATGGACGACTTTTCCTTTGCGCGTCACGGTCAGCAAACGAGCTGTCATCTCATTTCCCAGACCCGGCCACTTTTTTCGTGCCTGTGGACTGGTTTTCAGCTTCACCAGATGGTCGCCTTTACCCAGTTTTCCGACCTCTTCATACTGAGCTCCCTTTCTGAGAGCAAGCATCCAGTGGCGGTGCTCTCCCGCCTGGCTCCAGGCATTTAACAGCCCCAGTGAGTAATAGCCTTTATCCATTAACGTCAGGGTGTTATCTCCGGTTTGCTCTATAAGTTGCTCAGCGAGCTCATTTTCGCTGTTTTTCATTGTGCCGAAGGCAGCTGCCGTCAGCAGATGGCTGGTCAGCTCCATCTGACAGACCATTTTTACCTGCGGGTAGAGTCCTGGTTTCCCGCCATGCGTCTGGCGGGGGAAGGCGATATCGTTTTCTGGCGTGTCCGGTGTTCGCCAGAACACACCATCGATGGCCAGCAGGGTCAGGCCGCACCAGTGCGGATGCGGCGTGGCGTTATGCCAGAGCTGCGCTGTTTGCGTGAACACGCGGCGGACGGCCTCGCTTCGCAGACGCTGACGGGCCTGGATCACAGCGCTGGGTGCGACAAAGGGACGACGGCCCGGCAGCATGATGTCCAGCCGATTAACGAGCTGATGGAGGGGTTCTTTACGTTCAAGGGCCATACCGACGATACACCAGACCATCATTTCCAGCGGCAGACGACGTTTGCGCAGGGTGACGGTGCCGGCTTCGGCAAGACAGCGGGAAATGAGTTCCGGGTTCAGATAATCACCCAGAGAAGTCAGCGGGTTACGCAGAGAATCGTAACGGGATACCAGATCAAGAGCCTGTCCAATGTGCATAAAAAAATCCGGAAACGGGTGAGCATTTCCGGATTCTTACACAGCCACTGGATCGGTCAACCGATCCTTAACTGATCGGCATTACAGCCGAAGGGCTGGCGTTTTAGTGACCAAGGGGGCATCAGTTAAAGCTGAGTCGCCTGGATCGCAGTCAGGGCAACGGTGTAAACGATATCGTCCACCAGTGCGCCGCGCGACAGGTCGTTAACCGGTTTGCGCATACCTTGCAACATCGGTCCGATGGAGATCAGATCTGCTGAACGCTGTACCGCTTTGTAGGTGGTGTTGCCAGTGTTCAGATCGGGGAAAATGAACACGGTTGCTTTACCTGCAACCGGCGAGTTCGGCGCTTTGGATTTTGCAACGTCCGCCATGATAGCCGCGTCATACTGCAACGGGCCGTCGATAATCAGGTCAGGGCGTTTTTCCTGAGCAATACGGGTTGCTTCACGAACTTTTTCCACATCGCTACCGGCGCCGGAGTTACCTGTAGAGTAGGAAATCATGGCAACGCGCGGATCGATACCGAAAGCGGTAGCGGAATCGGCGGATTGGATCGCGATTTCAGCTAACTGTTCAGCCGTGGGATCTGGATTGATGGCGCAGTCGCCGTAAACCAGAACCTGCTCAGGCAGCAGCATGAAGAACACGGAAGATACCAGAGAACTGCCCGGCGCAGTTTTAATCAACTGCAACGGCGGACGGATGGTATTGGCTGTGGTGTGAACCGCACCGGAAACCAGACCGTCAACTTCGCCTTGTTCCAGCATCAGCGTACCCAGAACGACGTTGTCTTCCAACTGCTCACGCGCAACGACTTCGGTCATACCTTTGCTTTTACGCAGTTCGACCAGACGTGGGACATAGCGTTCACGAACGGCAACCGGATCGATGATCTCGATACCTTTACCCAATTCTACGCCTTGAGCGGCGGCGACACGCTGGATTTCTTCCGGGTTACCCAACAGTACGCAATGCGCGATACCTCGTTCAGCACAGATGGACGCGGCTTTGACGGTACGTGGTTCATCACCCTCAGGCAGAACGATGCGTTTACCGGCCTTACGTGCCAGTTCGGTTAACTGATAGCGGAACGCTGGCGGCGACAGGCGGCGTGAACGCTCAGATTCGGCACTCAGTGAATCGATCCACTGGGTATCAATGTGGCGCGCCACGTATTCCTGAACTTTTTCCACGCGCTGATGATCGTCGGCCGGCACTTCAAGGTTGAAACTTTGCAGGCTGAGCGAAGTTTGCCAGGTGTTGGTTTTGACCATAAAGACAGGCAGGCCGGTCTGGAAAGCGCGTTCACAAAGTTTGCTGACGCTAGGGTCCATTTCATAGCCGCCGGTCAGCAGCAGAGCACCGATTTCCACGCCGTTCATTGCTGCCAGACAAGCGGCAACCAGCACGTCAGGGCGGTCTGCGGAGGTAACCAGCAGTGAGCCCGGACGGAAATGTTCCAGCATGTGAGGAATGCTGCGTGCGCAAAACGTCACGGATTTAACGCGGCGGGTCTGAATATCCCCGTTGTTGATAATACGGGCATTCAGGTGTTTCGCCATATCGATTGCACGAGTGGCGATCAGGTCAAAGCTCCACGGAATACAGCCCAGTATCGGCAATGGACTGTTGGCAAACAGCTGTTTCGGATCGATATTGGCAACGCTGGCCTTGGTGGAATCATCGAAAATTTCAGACAGGTCGGGACGAGTTCGCCCCTGCTCATCTACCGGGGCATTCAATTTGTTGATAATCACGCCGGTGATGCTTTTATTTTTGCTGCCGCCGAAGCTGGAACGTGCCAGTTCGATACGCTCTTTCAACTGTGCCGCCGAGTCGTTGCCGAGCGACAGTACGAAGACGATTTCCGCGTTCAGGGTTTTGGCGATTTCGTAGTTCAGCGCGTTAGCGAACTGATGTTTACGAGTTGGAACCAGACCTTCGACCAGCACCACTTCCGCATCTTTGGTATTTTCATGGTAGCGGGCGATAATGTCTTCCATCAGGATGTCCTGCTGGTTGGAGCTCAGCAGCGCTTCAACATGGCTTATCTGTAACGGTTCTGCCGCATTGATGGAGGAGTTGGCGCGAATGATGGTGGTGGTCTGGTCTGGCGAGTTGTCGCCGGCGCGGGGCTGGGCGATCGGTTTGAACACGCTCAGGCGCACGCCTTTTTGTTCCATGGAGCGGATGACACCCAGGCTGACGCTAGTCAGACCAACGCTGGTGCCGGTAGGGATCAACATGATTGTACGGGACACGGCTAAACCTCTTAACGGTTGCTCGTTAGTCAAAAACAACTCCGTCAGCCTGAGCTGACGGAGTTGGCGTTCATTTTACGCGGTCAGACGGAGGGCGTCTTGGGCGATAACCAATTCTTCATTGGTCGGAATGACTAGCGCCGGACGGGTGCCGTCTTTGGCGATGTTGCCGCCTTTGCCGAAACGTGCGGCCAGGTTGCGTTCGTGGTCGACGTCAAAACCCAGTAGGCCCAGTTTTTTCAGCGTCAGATCACGTACCATCGCCGCGTTTTCACCAATTCCGCCGGTGAAGATAACCGCATCCAGACGTCCTTCCATCAGGGCGCTGTAAGAACCGACGTATTTAGCCAGGCGGTGGCAATAAACATCCATTGCACGTTTGGCGTCTTCTTTAGTCGCATAGTTCTCTTCAACATAGCGGCAGTCGCTGGTGACTTCAGTCAGACCCAACAGACCGGACTCTTTGGTCAGCAGCTTATTGATGGCGTCCACGCTCATGCCCAGTGAGTCATGCAGGTGGAAAACGATCGCCGGATCGATATCGCCGCTGCGCGTACCCATCACCAGACCTTCCAGCGGAGTCAGACCCATTGAGGTGTCAACACATTTGCCGTTACGGACGGCAGTAACAGAACCGCCGTTGCCCAGATGACAGGTAATGACGTTCAGTTCATCGACCGACTTATTCAGGACTTTGGCCGCTTCCTGAGTCACATAGTAGTGGCTGGTGCCATGTGCGCCGTAACGACGAATGTGGTGATCTTTATACAGTTTGTACGGCAGGGCGTATAGATAGGACTCTTCCGGCATGGTCTGGTGGAAAGCGGTGTCGAAGACAGCCACGTTCTTATCAGCCAGGCTCGGGAAGGATTTCAGCGCTTCTTCTATGCCGATCAGGTGAGCCGGGTTATGCAGAGGTGCAAAAGGTATGGAATCTTTGATACCCTGAAGCACATCGTCGTTGATGATGGCGGACTGTGTGAATTTCTCACCGCCGTGAACGATACGGTGGCCGATAGCAACCAACTGAGCAGACAGTTCTGGTTTTTGAGCCAGAATGTTGCTGACGATGAAGTTCAGCGCTTCGCTGTGAGCTGCGCCGGCACCCAATTCGGCTTCTTGTTTGCCGCCGTCCATTTTCCACTTGATACGGGCTTCAGGAAGGTTGAAACATTCGGCTAAACCGGATAGGTATTCTTCCCCGTTAACAGCATCAATGATGGCAAACTTCAGGGATGAACTACCACAGTTAAGAACCAGTACTAACTTACTCGACATGAAAGTACCTACTTGTTATACATGGTTAAAAAAATGTCATACATGGGTTAGTCTATCGCATTCCGCTGTTGACATTTATGATTAACATCATGACTTGGTGCGATACACCTGACATGACAATGAGAAAGCGCCGATGTTACCCGAACGGGGATACTGAATGAACAGTATATTGAACAGGACGTCGGTGCTATGAAACCGCAGCTTATAAAAGCGATGAATAACCGCGTTGTGGCTGTTGGCAGCGCTTATTGTGCTGAGGGAATGTACTCCCTGCGTGTAGTCATACTACTTTTTTATGTATAGCGTATAGCGGCCCCAAATGGCCGTTCTAGAATACCGATAGCGTAAGGCAAACACAAAATATATTTTAGCCTTATCAACTTGAGTTGTTGATTTGTGCAAAAGTTTTATTTCTTATTTTTAAAGTTGAGGTGTGACTATGGCAACGAAGCCGAGCGGTAGAATCAGTTGGCTACAGTTACTCCAACGTGGGCAGCACTACATGAAAACGTGGCCTGCCGATAAACGTCTAGCTCCAGTTTTTCCTGAAAATCGAGTGGCGCGCGCCACTCGATTTGCCGTTCGTTTTATGCCGCCGCTGGCGGTGTTTAGCCTGACCTGGCAAATAGCGCTCGGGGGACAGTTAGGCCCCGCCATCGCCACCGCGTTGTTTGCCTGTAGCTTACCGATGCAGGGGCTGTGGTGGCTGGGACGCCGTTCTGTGACACCGCTGCCGCTTACGCTATTGAACTGGTTTCATGATATCCGTCATAAGCTGCTTGAGTCTGGTTTGGCGCTGGCTCCGCTGGAAGAAGCCCCGACCTACCAGTCGTTGGCCGATGTGCTAAAGCGTGCGTTTAGTCAGCTCGATAAAACGTTTTTGGACGATCTGTGATCTGTATCAGACTGGGCGCACAAGGTAGATGATTTTTCGCTTTCCTGCTGTTTAAATCAAAAAACTTTCCGTGACTGCGATGACGAAATTTAGTATGCAACTCAGCTTCAATAGCATCGTAATCAGCGACATGCCGGGATGAGGTTCAGGAGAGCACGATGGAAATGACAAACGCCCAGAGATTGATCCTTTCGAATCAATATAAAATGATGACCATGCTTGATCCGGAAAACGCTGAACGTTATGGCCGGCTGCAAACCATTATTGAGCGGGGCTATGGTTTGCAGATGCGCGAATTGGATCGTGAGTTTGGTGAACTGAGCGAAGAAGTATGCCGCACAATTATCAATATTATGGAAATGCACCACGCTTTACAGGTGTCATGGGACAACCTGAAACATAAACAGGATTTGGACCAACGCCGCCTGGCCTTTCTGGGGTTTGATGCGGCGACGGAAGCACGCTATCTGGGCTTTGTCCGTTTTATGGTGCATGTGGAAGGGCGCTATCCGCATTTTGACTCTGGTACGCATGGTTTTAATGCGCAGACTAAAATGTGGGACAAATACGACCGCATGCTGGCGACCTGGCAGTCTTGTCCACGCCAGTATCATTTGAGTGCGGTTGAAATCGCACAAATTATCAACGCCTGATAAATTTCAAAGGGGCTCTCTGTGGAGTGTAAAGGTTTTCTCTTTGACCTTGATGGTACGCTGGTTGCGTCATTACCCGCCGTTGAACGCGCCTGGATTAACTGGGCAAAAGTACACGATATCGATCCACAGGACGTTCTGAATTTTATTCACGGTAAGCAGGCGATCACTTCCCTGCGTCATTTCCTCCAGGGACAAAGCGAGGAGACGATCCAGCAAGAGTTTTATGCGCTGGAGGAAATCGAAGCGGCGGATACGCGGGGCGTTGTCGCTATGCCGGGAGCGAAAGCCCTGTTAGCGCGGCTGGATGAGTTGAATATCCCCTGGGCCATTGTCACGTCGGGCACGGTTCCCATTGCCAGCGCGCGTCATCGGGCCGCTGGATTGTCCGCGCCGCAAGCCTTTATTACCGCAGAACAGGTTGTTCAGGGTAAACCACATCCTGACGCTTACTTGCTCGGCGCGCAGCAACTGGGACTGAAACCGGCTGATTGTGTGGTGGTCGAAGATGCGCCGGCGGGCGTATTGTCCGGGTTAGCGGCAGGGTGTCAGGTTATTGCGGTCAACGCGGCGTCCGATATGCCGAAACGGGATCAGGTCGACCTGGTTTTAGATTCGCTGGATCAGATTCGGATTGAGAAATCCGGTAATGGCGTCACCGTCATTTATGGTCAATGAGTTTCAGTAATTGACTGATAAAAGCGCGACTAACTATGATCAAACCTCGTATCTGCGAGGTTTTTTTATGGCAAACTATCGCTGTCGACCATAAACATGTTCCTGTATTTTTAGGCATTCTGAAAGTACTCCCACCAATACGCTCTTTCCGTCAGGGGAACCGTTTTGAATAGCGAACTTCTCTGGGTCTTATCTCTGTTGCTGATCGCCGTTGTGTTGTTTACCACCAATAAATTACGTATGGATGTTGTTGCTTTATTGGTCATTATCGCATTTGTTTTGAGCGGAACGCTGACGTTGCCTCAGGCGCTGGTGGGTTTTAGCGATCCGAATGTAATTCTGATTGCTGCGCTGTTTGTTATTGGTGAAGGTTTGGTGCGTACCGGCGTTGCCTATCAGGTGGGAGACTGGTTGGTACGGGCCGCAGGCAGCAGTGAACTCAAAATGCTGTTATTGCTGATGGTGACTGTTGCCATATTGGGTGCATTTATGAGCTCAACTGGCGTGGTGGCTATTTTTATTCCTGTTGTGCTGAATGTCTCTGCACGAATGAAAACGTCGCCGGGCAGATTGATGATGCCGTTAAGCTTCGCCGGGCTTATCAGCGGAATGATGACGCTGGTGGCGACGCCGCCCAATATGGTCGTCAGCAGCGAGCTTATACGTGAAGGCATTGAGGGGTTCAGTTTTTTCAGCGTGACACCAATAGGCATGGTGGTGCTGTTGATTGGCGTTGCCTACATGACGGCGGCGCGCTATTGGCTCAGCAGCGCTGAAACGGAAGCCTCGAAAGATGTCTGGAAAAGGAAAACGTTTCGCGACCTGATACGAGATTACAAGCTGACGGGCAGGGCGCGGCGTTTGGCCATTCTCCCCGGTTCACCTTTGATTGGTCATCGCCTCGACGATCTTCGTCTGCGTCAGCGCTATGGCGCGAATATCGTCGGGATTGAACGCTGGCGAAAATTCCGTCGTGTGATGGTCAGCGTGGCGGGCAATACCGAGCTTTGTTTGAATGATGTTCTGCTGATTGATATGTCAGCGTCGGAAGTTGATCTGCGTGAGTTCTGTACTTCACAGCGTCTGGAACCCATGGTACTGCGCGGGGAGTATTTTTCAGAACAGGCGCGAGATGTCGGCATGGCGGAAGTGTCGCTGATTCCCGATTCCGAACTGTTGGGAAAAACGCTCTATGAGGTAGGATTCCGCAGCCGCTATGGGTTAAGCGTGGTCGGCATTCGCCGCAATGGTGAGGCGATGGAAGGGGTTTTGGCGGATGAGAAACTTCAGCTCGGCGATATTCTGCTGGTCATTGGCGACTGGCGAATGATCCGGCAGTTGCATACGCAGAAAAACAATTTTCTGTTGCTGAATTTGCCTGCGGAAGTGGACGCTGTCACGCCAGCGCTCAGCCAGGCTCCCCATGCGTTATTCTGTCTGGCGTTAATGGTCGCCATGATGCTGACGGATGAAATTCCCAATGCGATCGCCGCGTTGATCGCCTGTTTATTGATGGGCAAATTTCGCTGCATTGATATGGAAGGGGCTTACCGGGCGATTCACTGGCCAAGCATTATCCTGATTGTGGGGATGATGCCGTTTGCGCTCGCCTTGCAGCAAACAGGCGGCGTGACATTGATTGTCAATGCGTTAATGGATGTCGCCGGGGGGGCCGGGCCTCATGTCATGCTGGTTTGTATATTCGTGTTATGCGCGGTTATCGGGCTGTTTATCTCAAATACAGCAACCGCGGTGTTAATGGCGCCGATTGCGATAGCCGCGGCAAAGCAAATGGGCGTATCACCTTATCCCTTCGCCATGATCATTGCCATTGCCGCTTCCGCAGCGTTCATGACACCCGTTTCATCACCAGTGAATACGCTGGTGTTAGTCGCGGGGGGATATAAGTTCAGCGACTTTATCCGAATCGGTGTGCCATTCACCCTGCTGGTGATGGTCGTCAGCGTAATGATGGTGCCGTGGCTGTACCCTTTCTGATTGCAAACGTGGGCTGTTAATCAGCAAACATTACAGCGGAGAGTCCTGGCTGATTTCATCCAATGACAGGCTAAAACTTGGAATAAAGACCTCCATAAAATAGTCCATTTCCGGGCTATTCCGTAGCTGTAACGTTTTCTCCAACCGGGCTTTAGCCAATGTAAACTCCGTGTTGCCCGCAGACAACTCTTCCAAACATTTCAGGTAGGCGCAAAGCGCATCGGCCTGTTTGACAATCGCTCGTTCGTCCTCGCTGGTATATTGCCCATCCAGAAGCGAACGGTAGTCCTGCTGCAATTCATCAGGAAGCATCGCGATCAGTTTTTGCTGGGCGATCTTCTCAATTTTTTTGTACTCATGAGCAATTTGCGCATTGTAATACTTGATCGGGGTAGGCATATCGCCCGTCAACACTTCGCTGGCATCATGGTACATGGCCAGTAGCGCAATGCGTTCTGCATTCATATCGCCATTGAATTTTCGGTTTTTAATCACGGCTAGAGCATGGGCGACAAAAGCCACCTGCAAACTGTGCTCAGAGACATTTTCTGTGCGAACGTTTCGCATCAGCGGCCAGCGGCTAATCAGTTTCAGACGGGATAAGTGAGCAAAAAAGTGACTCTGATTCATAACATCTCTCAGACAGCGGCGCGGTGGAAATCTATTGTGAGCACTTGGGCGGGATTATGCAAATCAGACAGATTATCGCCGGACAGAGAATTACCCGGCAATAAACGGCATCGGCTATTGGTGATAACCCTCAAGAAAACGTCCGAGTTTGAGGACGGCCATATCAAGTTCGTCGATGCGTGGCAGTGTCACAATACGGACGTGATCCGGATGGGGCCAGTTAAATGCGGTTCCTTGTACCAGCAACACTTTTTCCTGCAACAGCAGATCCAGCACCAGCTTCTGGTCGTCATGGATATTGAAGCGTTTGGCATCAATACGCGGGAACATATAGAGCGCACCGCTGGGTTTGACGCAGGATACGCCGGGGATTTGATTGATCAGTTCCCAGGCGCGGTTACGCTGTTCATACAAACGCCCGCCGGGCTGGATAAATTCGTTGATACTTTGATAGCCGCCAATCGCAGTTTGAATGGCGTGCTGCATTGGCACATTTGCACACAGGCGCATTGACGCCAGCATTTCCAACCCTTCGATATAGCCCGTGGCATGCTGCTTAGGCCCATTCAAGACCATCCAGCCCTGTCGGAAACCGGCAACGCGGTAAGTTTTTGATAAACCGTTGAAGGTGACGGTCAGCAGGTCAGGCGCCAGCGCCGCAATAGAATGGTGCTGGGCATCATCGTAGAGAATTTTGTCATAAATTTCGTCGGCGAAAATAATCAGGTTATGTTCGCGGGCGATTGCCACGATTTCCAGCAACAGCGCTTTGCTATACACCGCGCCTGTCGGGTTATTAGGATTGATGATGACAATACCGCGGGTACGCGGCGTGATTTTTTTACGGATGTCATTCAGATCGGGGAACCAACCGGCTTCTTCGTCGCAGAGATAATGTACGGCATTCCCGTTAGAAAGTGACACGGCAGCCGTCCACAGCGGATAATCCGGCGCGGGGACCAGCATTTCGTCGCCGCTGTTCAGCAGAGCTTGCATTGATTGCACAATCAGTTCGGAAACACCGTTGCCAATATAGACATCTTCAACGGTAATATCGCGCATATCTCGGGCCTGGTAGTGCTGGACAATGGCCTTACGCGCGGAATACAGTCCTTTGGAGTCACAGTACCCTTGCGCTGTCGGTAAATTGCGGATAACGTCAACGAGGATTTCGTCTGGGGCTTCAAAGCCGAAAGGCGCTGGGTTACCAATGTTTAGCTTGAGTACTTTATTACCTTCTTCTTCAAGACGTTTGGCTTCTTTCAGAACTGGACCACGAATGTCATAACAAACGTTCTCCAGCTTCTTGGATTTTTCAATTGGAGACATAAAATTACAAACCTTTTGCGGGAAAAGCATATTCCTGGGTGGAATAGCATAACCTGCTTAATGTACTCCTCCCGTGGTGTCTTTTGAAGAATGTTCATCGCTTTATCTGAGAATGTCAGCGTTGTCACCCTATGGTAGAGTCTACTAGTACACTAGTGCCAGAGGTGTAGGTTTGATGGAGGGGGGGCGTCAGTTTGTAAGTGTTTTCTCTACAACAATCGGTATCAGGTTATTTTAAATAACTGAGAATTTTTATTTTTCAGGGTGAAAAAAAGGAAGCGCTTTTTTATTCCGGCAAGGATTAAGTTTGGTGAATCATTTAAGGCAAAGAGATTCATCAATTGAAATGACGATAGTGGTAACGAAATATAAGTATTTTTTTGCCCTTATCGTGCGTCTGCGATAATGTCTTCAGATGTATGGGTTGTTCCCACTACATGTAATAAAACACCAGGAATGCTTTTGTTAAAAATTAAAATAGATAAGTGAAAAAATCGTATGACCAATGCAAATCGACCAGTACTTAATCTCGATCTCGATCTATTGAGAACGTTTGTCGCTGTTGCAGATTTAAACACTTTTGCAGCCGCAGCTGTTGCTGTATGCCGGACCCAATCGGCTGTCAGCCAGCAAATGCAACGTTTAGAGCAGCTCATCGGAAAAGAGTTGTTTGCCCGTCATGGGCGCAATAAGCAGTTAACCGAACACGGTATCCAGTTTCTGGGGTATGCGAGAAAAATATTGCAATTCAATGATGAGGCTTGTATTTCATTAATGTATAGCGATATTCAGGGGACACTGACAATCGGTGCTTCTGATGATACCGTGGATACCCTTCTCCCTTATATTTTACACCGGATAACTTCTGTTTTTCCGAAATTATCGATAGCGGTAAGCGTAAAGCGCAGTGCGGAAATGTTGGAAATGCTACAAGACGGAAAGATTGATCTGGTGATTACCACGATGAATAGCGCTGGCTTTCCCCATGTTTTATTACGTAGTTCACCAACGTTATGGTATTGCGCGGCAGATTATCAATTCAGACCCGAAGAACCGGTTTCGCTTGTCGTATTGGATGAACCGAGTCCTTTCCGTACATTAGCCATGGAAAGACTGAAAGCGGCGGGGATTCCGTGGAAGGTTTCTTATGTGGCCTCAACGTTGTCGGCAGTACGTGCTGCGGTTAAGGCCGGCCTTGGGGTAACGGTTCGTTCGGTTGAGATGATGAGCCCGGAGTTGAAGGTGCTCGGCGCAACGGACGGTTTACCCATACTGCCTGAAACCCGTTATTTTCTGTGCAAAAGTCCGCACCATGAAAAAGATCTGGCAACGGCAATCTTTAATGTAATTGAGTCAGGGAATACATCACATGTGATTCCTGTTGCAACTGCACAGGAGGAACGGGGGTGAAGGGTATCTCTTCGAGCTCGATGTAATTTTATTTCAAGCTGACATCATTCGGGGAGCAAGGATATCCCCCGATTGATCACGGGCTACTGATAATGTGTGTGTAAAGAACGTCATACCTCGCTCCGTCGACTTCTCTCGGCAGAAATCAAAAGCGCTGTAATGCCGATCCGGATTAAATTTCTTTTATGAAATGATGGTTTGTTTTTTTTAAAATGCCATCATGAAAAATCATTTCCCACCTAAAATCTACCCTGCTAATTTTTTTAGTAACTAAATTGGCAAAAATGTGTGCTGGATCAAAAAATATCCCTAATAACTCTATGGGGGAACAGGCATTTCTCGTGAAAATGGTATAGTGGGCTTCGCAAATCCGTAGTCTTAGTAATGGAGTAATTTTCCATTTGTTAACATTGCTGACTCGATTTACCTACAAATTTAGACACAAAGTGTTAACAATGCCACGTGAATGTAAAGTAAAGTACTATTATTCTTAGTAAGGTTTAAAAAGTTAAAAAATCAGGGGGAATCACGCAGATTGCTTTTACTTGATACGTTTCCGCAATATTTGTGTGGTTTAATCCTTTCTTTTAATTGATGTGGCGAGTTAATGGTAACTGCCGGAAAAAGAGCAGAATGTACCCGCTACTTTTGATGAGTAAGCAAAGAGTATGTCAACAACTACTGAAATCCTCGCTCACCATTGGGCATTTGCACTATTCATTATCGTTGCTGTGGGCCTGTGCGGTCTGATGCTGACAGGAGGGTTCTTGCTGGGTGGGAGAGCGAGGGCCAGAGCTAAAAACACGCCTTACGAGTCTGGTATTGATGCGGTGGGTTCAGCGCGTTTACGCTTGTCCGCTAAATTTTATCTGGTCGCTATGTTTTTCGTTATCTTCGACGTTGAAGCCCTGTATCTCTACGCCTGGGCTGTCTCTATCAGGGAGAGTGGCTGGGTTGGTTTCATCGAAGCTACCATTTTCATTTTGGTGCTGTTGGCAGGTTTGATTTATCTGGCTCGCATCGGAGCGCTGGACTGGATTCCCGCTCGTTCCAAAAGACAAGTCGTTAAATCGGACATGCCCGACATTACCAACACTCATCAGCAGTAATAGCGAGGCATTTTAATATGGACTATACGCTCACCCGCATAGAGCCGGACGGCGATAATGACCGTTATCCCCTGCAACGGCAGGAGATCGTTTCCGACCCTCTGGAGCAGCATGTTCACCGTAGCGTCTATATGGGCAAACTCGAACATGCATTACACGATACCGTCAACTGGGGTCGTCAAAACTCTTTATGGCCGTATAACTTCGGTCTTTCCTGCTGTTACGTTGAAATGGTGACGTCGTTTACTGCCGTTCATGACGTAGCGCGTTTCGGTTCTGAAGTATTACGCGCTTCACCGCGCCAGGCCGACTTTATGGTCGTAGCCGGAACCTGTTTTACCAAAATGGCGCCTGTTATCCAGCGTTTGTATGAACAGATGCTTGAACCTAAATGGGTGATCTCCATGGGTGCCTGCGCTAACTCTGGCGGTATGTACGATATCTATTCCGTTGTTCAGGGCGTTGATAAATTCCTGCCGGTTGATGTGTATATTCCTGGCTGTCCACCGCGTCCTGAAGCTTATATGCAAGCCCTGCTCTTGTTAAAAGAGTCCATTGGTAAAGAACGCCGCCCTCTGTCATGGGTGGTGGGGGAGCAGGGCGTTTACCGCGCCAATATGCAATCCGAACGGGAACGCAAACGCGGTGAACGTATCGCAGTGACCAACCTGCGTTCGCCCGATGAGATTTGATCTGTAAATGATGAATAGGATGGCCGCGCAATATCACGATAACAGTGTGCGGCCAAGATCAGATACAGCAATAGCACATTTAATGTGGTGACATATTTATGACAGATTTAACGACACACGATCTCGCGCTGCCGGCCTGGCAAACCCGCGATCACCTTGACGATCCGGTCATTGGCGAACTGTGTAACCGTTTTGGGCCAAATTCATTTACTGTACAGGCAACCCGCACGGGCGTTCCGGTCGTATGGGTCAAGCGTGAGAAATTACTGGAAGTCGTATCTTTCCTCAAAAAACAGCCGAAACCGTATGTCATGCTGTTTGATTTACATGGCATGGACGAACGTTTGCGCACGCATCGTGAAGGTTTACCTGCCGCTGATTTTTCAGTTTTTTATCACCTGATTTCCATTGAACGTAACCGCGACATCATGCTGAAAGTCGCGCTGGTCGAAAGTGATATGCATTTACCGACCATGACCAGGCTGTTCCCCAACGCCAACTGGTATGAGCGGGAAACCTGGGAAATGTTCGGCGTAACCTTCGACGGCCATCCTCATTTGACGCGCATCATGATGCCGCATACCTGGGAAGGTCATCCGTTGCGTAAAGACTATCCGGCCCGCGCCACTGAATTCGATCCTTTCGTGCTGACCAAGCAGAAAGAAGATCTGGAAATGGAGTCGCTGACCTTCAAACCCGAAGAATGGGGCATGAAGCGCGGCACTGAAAACGAGGATTTTATGTTCCTCAACATGGGGCCCAACCATCCTTCGTCGCACGGCGCTTTCCGTATCATCCTGCAACTGGATGGCGAAGAAGTGCTCGACTGCGTTCCCGATGTGGGTTATCACCATCGCGGCGCGGAAAAAATGGGTGAACGTCAGTCCTGGCATAGCTACATTCCTTATACTGATCGCATCGAATATCTGGGCGGCTGTGTCAATGAGATGCCGTATGTTCTGGCTGTCGAGAAGCTGGCGGGTATTGAGGTGCCGGATCGCGTTAAGACGATTCGCGTCATGCTGTCGGAGCTATTCCGCATCAACAGCCATTTGCTCTACATCAGTACCTTTATCCAGGACGTTGGGGCGATGACGCCGGTGTTCTTTGCCTTTACCGACCGTCAAAAAATCTACGATCTGGTTGAAGCGATTACCGGTTTTCGCATGCACCCGGCGTGGTTCCGTATCGGCGGGGTGGCGCACGATCTGCCGCGCGGCTGGGAACGTCTGTTGCGTGAATTCCTCGACTGGATGCCAACCCGTCTGGACACCTATGTCAAAGCCGCCTTGCAGAACACCATCTTGAAGGGCCGTACCCAAGGGGTTGCCGCCTACAATGCCAAGGAAGCGTTGGAATGGGGGGTGACGGGCGCGGGCCTACGCGCAACCGGCATTGATTTTGACATACGTAAGCGCCGCCCCTATTCCGGCTACGAAAATTTTGACTTTGACGTGCCGGTCGGCGATGGCATCAGCGATTGCTACAGCCGGGTGATGCTCAAAGTTGAAGAGTTGCGTCAGAGTCTGCGGATTTTGGAGCAATGTCTTAAAAACATGCCGGAAGGGCCGTTCAAGGCGGATCATCCGCTGACCACGCCGCCGCCGAAAGAGCGCACGTTGCAGCACATTGACACCCTGATTAATCATTTCCTACAGGTTTCGTGGGGACCGGTTATGCCTGCCAATGAGTCATTCCAAATGATTGAGGCAACCAAAGGTATCAACAGCTACTACCTGACCAGCGATGGCGGCACCATGAGCTACCGCACCCGTATTCGCACGCCGAGTTACGCGCATCTACAGCAGATTCCGTCTGTCATCCGAGGATGTCTGGTATCCGATTTGATCGTTTACCTCGGCAGTATTGATTTTGTCATGTCAGATGTGGACCGCTAACTATGCATGATTATAACAAACACGATCATATCGACGCGCAGGGGCAACCCGCCGCCGACTCGCTGACGAAAGAAAATGTTTTTGTGTTGAGTGACGCCGAGCGTAACGCGATTGAACACGAAAAACACCATTATGAAGATGCTCGGGCGGCCTCCATTGAAGCACTGAAAATCGTGCAGAAGGAACGTGGCTGGGTAACGGATGGCGCGATCTATGCAATTGCCGATGTTCTGGGCATTCCTGCCAGCGATGTTGAAGGTGTTGCGACGTTTTATAGCCAGATTTTCCGTCAACCGGTTGGACGTCACATTATTCGCTATTGCGACAGCGTGGTGTGCCACATCAATGGTTATCAAGGCGTCCAGGCGGCGCTGGAGCGTAAGCTCAGCATCAAGCCTGGTCAGACAACCTTTGACGGGCGTTTCACGTTACTGCCGACCTGCTGCTTGGGAAACTGTGACAAGGGGCCGTCAATGATGATTGACGAAGATACCCATACTCACGTGAAGCCTGAAGATATTGAATCGTTATTGGAGCAGTATCAATGAGTAAAAACATTGTCCTGACTGCTGAGCAACATCCTCTGACCTGGCGTTTGCGTGAAGATAACCAACCAGTATGGCTGGACGAATATCGCAGCAAAAACGGCTATGCCGGCGCGGAAAAAGCATTAAACGGCATGGCGCAGGATGAGGTGGTTTCTCTGGTCAAAGATGCCGGGCTGAAAGGGCGCGGCGGTGCCGGCTTTTCGACAGGGCTGAAATGGAGCCTGATGCCGAAAGACGAGAGCATGAACATTCGTTATCTGCTGTGCAACGCGGATGAAATGGAGCCCGGGACTTACAAAGACCGCCTTTTGATGGAGCAACTTCCGCACCTGCTGGTGGAAGGCATGTTGATCAGCGCTTTTGCGCTAAAAGCCTACCGTGGCTACATCTTCCTGCGTGGTGAATATATCGAGGCGGCCGTGAATTTACGCCGCGCGATTGATGAAGCAAACGCTGCGGGGTTGCTGGGTAAGAATATTCTGGGCAGCGGATTTGATTTTGAGCTGTTTGTTCACACCGGAGCGGGCCGTTATATCTGTGGTGAAGAAACTGCGCTGATCAACTCGCTGGAAGGCCGCCGAGCCAACCCGCGTTCCAAGCCGCCTTTCCCGGCGTCTGCCGGTGCGTGGGGAAAACCGACCTGTGTGAACAACGTCGAAACGCTGTGTAACGTACCTGCAATTATTGAATATGGCGCGGCGTGGTATCAGGGGCTGTCTGCGGGCAAGAGTAAAGATGCCGGTACGAAACTGATGGGGTTTTCCGGCCGCGTCAAAAATCCGGGATTATGGGAGTTGCCGTTCGGTACTACCGCCCGTGAAATTCTTGAAGATTATGCCGGCGGCATGCGTGACGGGCTGAAACTGAAGGCCTGGCAACCAGGTGGGGCGGGGACAGACTTCTTGACGGCCAGTCATCTTGATTTGCCGATGGATTTTGAGCATATCGCGAAAGCGGGTAGCCGGTTAGGTACGGCGCTGGCGATGGCTGTCGATCACGAAATCAACATGGTTTCGCTGACACGAAATCTGGAAGAGTTTTTCTCGCGCGAATCCTGCGGGTGGTGTACGCCTTGCCGTGACGGTCTGCCGTGGAGCGTCAAACTGCTGCGTGCCCTGGAGCGTGGGGAAGGACAACCGGGCGATATTGAAACGCTGGAGCAGCTTTGCCGTTTCCTCGGGCCGGGCAATACCTTCTGCGCACACGCGCCGGGCGCCGTTGAACCACTGCAAAGCGCGATCAAATATTTCCGGGAAGAATTCGAGGCGGGCGTTTCTCAACAGTATTTAGGCAATGTTAAAGCGATTGGCGGTATTCAGCCTAACCTGTTGAAAGCGCGCTGGTAAAACATCGCCGGATAAGCGCGAGATGCAGTCAATGTATCCGCCGGGTGGCGCGAATAAGCCGCCCCGGCAACAGAATTTTTGATTAGCGCCCGTGGCGACACGGGCCATTATGGAAGCATGCTGACTATGGCTACTATTCATGTAGACGGCAAAGAATATGAAGTTAACGGCGCAGACAACCTGCTTGAAGCTTGCCTGTCCCTGGGACTTGATATTCCTTACTTTTGCTGGCACCCGGCGCTGGGTAGCGTTGGTTCCTGCCGCCTTTGTGCGGTAAAGCAATATCAAAACGCGGAGGATACTCGAGGTCGTCTGGTGATGTCCTGTATGGCGCCTGCTACAGAAGGCACGTTCATTGCGATTGAGGATGAAGAAGCGAAGCTATTCCGCAAGACGATAGTTGAGTTTCTGATGACCAATCACCCACACGATTGCCCGGTGTGTGAGGAAGGCGGTAACTGTCATTTACAAGATATGACGGTGATGACGGGGCAGAGCTTCCGTCGCTATCGCTTTACCAAACGGACTCATCACAATCAGGATCTCGGCCCCTTTATTTCTCATGAAATGAACCGCTGTATCGCCTGCTATCGCTGCGTGCGCTACTACAAGGATTACGCGGATGGCAAAGATCTCGGCGTATATGGCGCGCATGACAACGTTTATTTCGGTCGTCCCGAAGACGGTACGTTGGAAAGCGAATTCTCCGGCAACCTGGTTGAAGTTTGTCCTACCGGCGTGTTCACCGACAAAACGCATTCCGAGCGTTACAACCGTAAATGGGATATGCAGTTTGCGCCGAGTATTTGCCAGCAGTGCAGCATTGGTTGCAATACTAGCCCCGGTGAGCGCTATGGCGAACTGCGTCGTATTGAAAATCGCTTCAACGGCAGCGTGAACCACTACTTCTTATGTGACCGTGGCCGCTTTGGGTATGGTTACGTTAACC
This sequence comes from Brenneria rubrifaciens, assembly GCF_005484945.1. NCBI lineage: Bacteria > Pseudomonadati > Pseudomonadota > Gammaproteobacteria > Enterobacterales > Pectobacteriaceae > Brenneria > Brenneria rubrifaciens. The sequence continues at coordinate 2,588,495 of NZ_CP034035.1, read as the reverse complement.
TGAAAGATCGTCCTCAACAGCCATTGCAGCGCCGAGGCAGCGACTGGATCGCGTTGAATGCCGATCAGGCACTGCAAGGCGCCGCTGATGTTCTGCGTCAGGCGAAGAAGACCATCGGTATTGGCTCATCACGCGCCAGTATCGAAAGTAACTTTGCGCTGCGCGAGCTGGTGGGGGCCGAAAATTTCTATACCGGCATTGCTCAGGACGAACAAAACCGTCTGCAACTGATACTGAAAGTATTACGCGAAAGCGGCGTGCGAACCCCGGCGCTGCGTGAAATTGAAAGCTGCGATGCGGTCCTGATACTGGGTGAAGATTTGACGCAGACCGGCGCGCGGATTGCACTGGCCGTGCGTCAGGCGGTAAAAGGCAAGGCGCGTGAAATGGCCGCCGCGCAGAAAGTGGCTGACTGGCAAATCGCGGCTATCATGAATATCGGCCAGCATGCCAAACACCCGCTTTTTATCACCAACGTGGATAATACCCGTCTGGATGACATTGCGGCCTGGAATTATCGTGCGCCCGTGGCCGATCAAGCCCGTCTGGGTTTCGCTATTGCACATGCTCTGGATGAAAGTGCGCCGGCCGTGACCGATCTGGCGTCCGGCCTGGATCAAAAGGTCGATATTATTGTGCAGGCTCTGGCCGGCGCGAAGAAACCGTTGATCATTTCAGGCACCAACGCCGGTAGCGAGGCGATCATCCGAGCGGCGGCAAACGTGGCTAATGCACTGAAAAATCGCGGTTCTGACGTCGCGATTACTTTTGTCGCGCCCGCGGCAAACAGCCTTGGTCTGTCAATGATTGGCGGTGGTTCGCTGGATGAGGCGCTGGCACAGTTGGAAAACGGCGAAGCCGACAGCGTTGTCGTGCTGGAGAACGATCTTTATCGCCAAGCCTCTGCGACACGTGTTGATGCCGCTCTGGAAAAAGCGGTTAATCTGGTGGTATTGGATCACCAGCGAACCCGGATTATGGAGAAAGCGACGCTTATTCTCTCATCGGCCAGTTTCGCGGAAAGTGACGGGACGTTAGTCAATCAGGAAGGCCGCGCTCAGCGCTTCTTCCAGGTTTACGATCCTACTTACTACAACGATAAGGTGGTCATGCTGGAAAGCTGGCGCTGGCTGCATTCCCTGTTTATCACCTATAACCGCCGTCAGGTCGACTGGACGCAGCTCGATCATGTGATTGATGCCTGTGTCGCCGCGCTACCGCAATTATCAGCGATCAAGCAGGCCGCGCCGGATGCATCATTCCGCATTCGCGGGCAAAAGCTGGCTCGTTCGCCGAACCGCGCCAGCGGGCGTACCGCAATGCGCGCCAATATCAGCGTGCATGAACCGCGTCAGCCGCAGGATCAAGACACGATGTTTGCTTTCTCGATGGAAGGGAACAATAGCCCGCTCGCCGATCGTCAGCAAATTCCCTTTGCCTGGGCGCCAGGTTGGAACTCACCGCAGGCATGGAACAAATTCCAGGATGAAGTCGGCGGACATCTGCGCCATGGCGATCCTGGTGTGCGTATTATTGAGGCTGGCGAAGGCACGTTGGGCTATTTCGATGACATTCCATCCGCGTTTGTCGCACAAGCGGGGCGTTGGCAGGTTGCGCCGTATTATCACTTGTTCGGCAGTGATGAAATGTCACAGCGTTCGGCGGTAATTCAACAGCGTATGCCAGAACCTTATGTGATGGTTAACCCTGCTGATGCGGCGGCGTTGGGCGTCAATGCTGGCGCATTGCTGGAACTGACCTGTGATGGTCAGACGTTGCGTTTGCCGCTGCGTTTGAGTGTCGAACTGAGTCAGGGACAGGTTGGTTTACCGCTTGGACTCCCGGGAATTGCCCCGGTTCTGGTGGGTGCGACCGTTGAAAATCTGCGGGAGGCTGCGCAATGAGTTGGTTAACACCGGAAATTCTTGAGATTCTGAGCTCAGTGGGAAAATCGATCGTGATCCTGTTGGTCGTCGTGACCTGCGGCGCGTTCATGAGTATGGGCGAACGCAAGCTGCTGGGGTTGTTCCAGGGGCGGTACGGGCCGAACCGAGTAGGTTGGGGCGGTTCGTTGCAGCTTGTCGCCGATATGATCAAAATGTTCTTCAAAGAAGACTGGGTGCCGAAGTTTACTGACAAAGTCATCTTCACGCTGGCGCCGATGATCGCGTTTACTTCACTGTTATTGGCTTTCGCCATTGTCCCGGTCAGCCCTACCTGGGGCGTCTCCGACCTGAACATCGGTCTGCTGTTTTTCCTTATGATGGCGGGACTGGCGGTTTATGCGGTGTTGTTTGCCGGCTGGTCGAGCAACAACAAATACTCGTTATTGGGCGCCGTTCGTGCATCTGCGCAAACGCTGAGTTATGAAGTGTTTCTGGGACTTTCCCTGATGGGCGTGGCTGCTCAGGCTGGCTCGTTCAACATGCGCGACATTGTGGATTCGCAAGCGCATCTGTGGAATGTGATCCCGCAATTCTTCGGTTTCGTGACTTTCGCTATCGCAGGCGTTGCGGTATGTCACCGCCATCCGTTCGACCAGCCGGAAGCAGAGCAGGAACTGGCCGATGGTTACCACATTGAATATTCCGGCATGAAATTCGGTTTGTTCTTTGTGGGGGAATATATCGGTATCGTAACGGTTTCCGCGCTGATTGTGACCCTGTTCTTCGGGGGCTGGCATGGTCCGCTGTTACCGCCATTTATCTGGTTTGCATTGAAAACGGCATTCTTCATGATGATGTTCATTCTGATTCGTGCTGCGTTGCCCCGTCCGCGTTATGACCAGGTGATGGCTTTCGGCTGGAAAGTCTGTCTGCCGATAACCTTACTGAACCTGCTGGCGACAGCCGCGGTCATTTTGTACAACGCTCAATAAGGGGTGAATAAACCATGACATTAAAAGATTTAGTGGTTGGTTTCGGCACCCAGGTACGCAGTATCTGTATGGTGGGATCGAACGCGTTTAAAAAGCGTGAAACCAAGATGTATCCTGAAGAGCCTGTGAACCCGCCGCCACGCTATCGTGGACGGATCGTACTGACGCGCGATCCCGATGGTGAGGAGCGTTGCGTGGCTTGCAACCTCTGTGCGGTGGCCTGTCCGGTTGGCTGCATCTCTTTACAGAAAGCCGAAACTAAAGACGGACGCTGGTATCCCGAGTTTTTCCGTATCAACTTCTCGCGTTGTATTTTCTGCGGCTTTTGTGAAGAAGCCTGCCCGACCACAGCCATTCAGTTGACGCCGGATTTTGAAATGGGGGATTACAAACGTCAGGATCTGGTTTACGAAAAAGAAGATTTGCTGATATCGGGGCCGGGTAAATATCCGGAATACAACTTTTACCGGTTGGCCGGTATGGCGATCGATGGGAAAGACAAAGGCGAAGCTGAAAACGAAGCCAAACCCATTGATGTCAAAGGCCTGTTGCCCTAAGGAGCTCGCATGGAATTCGCTTTTTATGTCACGGGTTTGATTGCGGTATTGGCGACATTACGCGTCATTACCCATACCAACCCAGTGCATGCATTGTTATATCTGATTGTCTCCCTGCTGGCTGTCGCGGGCGTGTTCTTTTCGCTGGGCGCCTACTTTGCCGGCGCATTGGAAATCATCGTTTACGCGGGCGCCATTATGGTGCTGTTTGTGTTCGTCGTCATGATGCTTAATCTAGGCGACGCGGTGGTAGAGCAGGAGCGTATCTGGCTGAAGCCGGGCGTCTGGATCGGTCCTGGCCTGTTGTCGCTTGTTTTGCTGGCGGTGATTGTGAAGGGGATTCTTAGCCTGAGCGATCAGGGCATGAGTGGTGAAGCGGTGGACGCGAAAGCCGTAGGGATTAGTCTGTTCGGGCCTTATGTTTTGGCTGTTGAGCTCGCCTCAATGTTGCTGCTGGCCGGGTTGGTCGTCGCTTTCCATATTGGTCGTGAAGACAAACGTGGCGAGGTTATCAGCAAAGAAAGCGCGGACCAGGATGTGGAGAAAAAAATAGCGGGGGAACGCGCATGATTCCGTTACAACATGGCTTGATTTTAGCTGCCGCGCTGTTTGTTTTGGGGCTGACTGGGCTGCTGATTCGCCGTAACTTATTGTTTATGTTGATCAGTCTTGAAATTATGATCAACGCCGCCGCACTGGCATTTGTGGTGGCCGGCAGTTACTGGCAGCAACCGGACGGTCAGGTGATGTACATTCTGGCGATTACGCTGGCGGCGGCCGAGGCCAGTATCGGCCTGGCGCTGCTGCTACAGATGTATCGACGTCGTCAGACCCTGAATATTGATACAGTCAGTGAGATGCGCGGATGAACTTACTCTATTTAACAATATTATTTCCGCTGCTCGGATTTCTGTTGTTGGCTTTTTCCCGCGGTCGCTGGTCAGAGAATACCTCTGCGGCCGTAGGGGTTGGCTCGATTGGTCTGGCAGCGTTGGTTACGGCCTGGGTAGTGGTTGATTTTATGGGCGGGCAGAATGGCGGCGTGACCCTCTTCAACCAGCATTTGTGGACATGGATGGCGGTTGGGAATTTTGACATCGGCGTGACATTAACGCTGGATGGCCTGTCGTTAACCATGCTGTCCGTGGTGACTGGCGTCGGTTTCTTTATCCACCTGTTTGCCTCCTGGTACATGCGTGGAGAAGAGGGGTATTCCCGTTTTTTTGCCTACACCAACCTGTTTATTGCGAGCATGGTGGTGCTGGTTCTGGCGGATAACCTGCTGTTGATGTACCTCGGATGGGAGGGCGTGGGGCTGTGCAGTTATCTGCTGATCGGTTTCTATTACACCAATCCGAAGAACGGCGCGGCAGCGATGAAAGCATTTGTGGTAACCCGCGTGGGTGACGTGTTCCTGGCATTCGCCTTGTTCATTCTCTACAACGAACTGGGTACGCTGAACTTCCGTGAACTGATGGTTCTGGCGCCGCAACAACTGGCGGAAGGCTCCCCGGCGATTACCTGGGCTACTCTGATGCTGCTCGGCGGGGCGGTAGGTAAATCCGCACAGTTGCCATTGCAGACCTGGCTGGCTGACGCGATGGCCGGTCCAACCCCGGTTTCGGCCTTGATCCACGCTGCAACCATGGTTACCGCGGGCGTCTATCTGATTGCCCGTACGCATGGCCTGTTCCTGATGGCGCCGGATGTTTTGCATCTGGTCGGCATCATTGGGGCGGTCACGCTGGTATTGGCGGGATTCGCTGCGCTGGTTCAGACCGATATCAAACGCGTTCTGGCCTATTCCACCATGAGCCAGATTGGTTACATGTTTCTGGCGCTTGGCGTTCAGGCGTGGGATGCGGCCATATTCCACCTGATGACGCACGCGTTTTTCAAAGCGTTGCTGTTCCTCTCCTCCGGTTCGGTCATCCTTGCCTGTCATCACGAACAGAATATTTTCAAAATGGGCGGCCTGCGTAAAACCATCCCGTTGGTGTATGTCTGCTTCCTGGTCGGTGGCGCGGCGCTGGCGGCGTTGCCGTTGCTGACGGCAGGCTTTTTCAGTAAGGACGAAATTCTGGCCGGGGCGTGGGCGAATGGTCATATCAACCTGATGGTGGCGGGATTGGCCGGCGCCTTCATGACCTCGCTGTACACCTTCCGTATGATCTTTATCGTATTCCACGGCGAAGCGAAAACCAACGCGCACCCGGGTAAGGGCATCTCCCATCATTTACCACTGATTGTGTTAATGGTGCTGTCGACCTTTATCGGCGCGATGATTGTTCCTCCTTTGCAGGGCGTATTGCCGCAAACAACGGAACTTGAGCATAGCCAGGTCATGACGCTGGAAATCGCCTCCGGCGTGGTTGCCATTGCGGGAATTTTGCTGGCCGCGCTGCTGTGGCTGGGCAAACGTCAGGCGGTTAAGCGTATTGCGAACAGCGCGCCCGGGCGTTTCTTCTCGACATGGTGGTTCCATGCCTGGGGCTTTGACTGGGTATACGACAAAGTCTTTATCAGACCTTATCTGGCTATAGCGAAGCTGTTGCAGCGTGATCCGCTGAACTCACTGATGAATATTCCGGCTTTGATTACCCGTTGGGGAAACCGTGGGTTGACAGTAAGCGAAAATGGTCAAGTGCGCTGGTACGTTGCCTCGATGAGTTTAGGCGCCGTCGTGGTGCTGGGCTTGTTATTGCTGGTTTAAGGCGCTATCCGGTAACGTGCGAAGGGCAGGGCATTTCCTGGGGGGAGTGCCTGCCACGGCAAAGTTTTCAGATTTCTTTAATTTAGGGACACCAAACGCCATGCTACTACCTTGGCTAATTCTTATCCCCTTTATCGGCGGTCTACTGTGTTGGCAGTGCGAGCGTTTTGGTACGAAAGTACCGCGCTGGATCGCGTTGATTGCTATGGGGCTGACTCTGACGCTATCTCTGCAACTGTGGTTGCAAGGTGGCTATTCTCTGGCAACCCCCGATGGGCTGCCGCAATGGCAGGCCGAGTTCAATGTGCCGTGGATACCTCGTTTTGGTATCAATATCCATCTTGCGTTGGATGGGCTGTCGATATTGATGGTGGTGTTGACCGGTTTGCTGGGTGTTCTGGCGATCCTTTGCTCGTGGAATGAAATTCAACGCTATCAGGGTTTTTTCCATTTGAATCTGTTGTGGATACTGGGCGCCGTCATCGGGGTTTTCGTCGCTATCGACATGTTCCTGTTCTTCTTCTTCTGGGAAATGATGTTGGTGCCGATGTATTTCCTGATTGCGTTGTGGGGACACAAAGGCTCGGACGGTAAAACCCGTATTACCGCCGCGACCAAGTTTTTCATCTACACCCAGGCCAGCGGACTGGTGATGCTGATTGCGATTCTGGGGCTGGTATTCGTGCACTATAACGCGACCGGTGAGTGGACGTTCGACTATGAGAAACTGATCGACACACCGATGTCACGCAGTGTCGAATATCTGTTGATGCTTGGCTTCTTCGTCGCCTTCGCGGTAAAAATGCCGGTCGTGCCTCTGCATGGCTGGTTGCCCGACGCGCACAGTCAGGCGCCGACCGCAGGTTCTGTCGATCTGGCGGGCATTTTGCTGAAAACGGCGGCCTATGGTCTGCTTCGATTCAGCCTGCCGCTGTTCCCGAATGCGTCACATGAATTTGCGCCTATCGCCATGTGGCTCGGCGTGATTGGGATTTTCTACGGCGCATGGATGGCCTTTAATCAAACTGATATCAAGCGTTTGATTGCCTACACCTCTGTTTCCCACATGGGGTTCGTGATGATTGCCATTTATTCCGGCAGTCAACTGGCTTATCAGGGGGCGGTCATTCAGATGATTGCGCACGGTCTGTCCGCCGCCGGACTGTTTATTCTGTGCGGCCAGTTGTACGAACGGCTGCATACCCGCGATATGCGCGAGATGGGCGGCCTGTGGGCGCGTCTGAAATATCTGCCCGCGCTGTCGCTGTTTTTTGCCGTGGCCACGTTGGGCATGCCGGGTACGGGTAACTTTGTCGGCGAATTCATGATTCTGTTCGGCAGCTATCAGGTGGTGCCGACGATCACGGTGATTTCAACATTTGGGCTGGTATTCGCGTCGGTGTATTCACTGATCATGATGCAGCGCGCTTACTACGGCGCGCCGAAATCCGATCGGTCGTTACAGAGTATGTCGATGCGTGAATTATCCATCGTGATGCTATTGGTGGTATTGCTGGTGTTGTTAGGGGTGTTCCCGCAGCCGATTCTGGATACCTCCGGTGCCGCGATGTTAAATATCCAGCAGTGGTTTATGTCATCTGCTCCAGATTCCATAATTTCAACAACAAGGCCGTAATTCGCCATGACAATAACTCCTCAACAACTAATCGCGCTATCGCCGCTGTTGATCGTCGGATTGACGGTAGTGGTTGTGATGCTGTGCATTGCGTGGCGACGCAACCATTTTGTTAACGCAACCATGACGGTTGTCGGCCTGAATATTGCGCTGCTGTCGCTTTACTTTGTCGGCCAGGCAGGGGCAATGGATATCACGCCGCTACTGCGTGTCGATGGATTCTCCATGTTTTATGCCGGGCTGGTATTGTTAGCCAGCCTGGCGACCAGCACCTTTGCCTATCCCTGGCTGGAAGGTTACCCGGATAACCGTGATGAGTTCTATTTACTGGTTCTTATCGCGGCGTTAGGGGGCATTTTGCTGGCGAGCGCGAATCACCTTGCTGCGTTGTTCATCGGTATTGAATTGATTTCTTTGCCGCTGTTCGGTCTGATTGGTTACGCATTCCGTCAGAAACGTTCGCTGGAGGCGAGTATCAAATACATGCTGCTCTCGGCTGCCGCATCCTCGTTCTTGCTGTTTGGCATGGCGCTGGTCTATGCGGAGTCCGGCGATCTGAGCTTTGCCAGTCTGGGTAATCGCCTGAGCGATCGGCAGATTCACGAACCGTTGCTGTTGGCGGGGCTGGGGATGATGCTCGTGGGGCTGGGCTTTAAGCTGTCTCTGGTTCCTTTCCAACTGTGGACCCCGGACGTTTACCAGGGGGCGCCGGCGCCGGTATCGACCTTTCTGGCTACCGCCAGTAAAATCGCCATCTTTGGCGCGGTCATGCGTTTGTTCCTCTACGCGCCGATGGTCGATAGCGATTCTGTCAGAATGGCGTTGGGGGTCATTGCCTTTGCCTCCATCCTGTTTGGTAACGTGATGGCGGTATCGCAGAGCAATATCAAGCGTTTGCTGGGGTATTCGTCCATTGCTCATCTCGGTTACCTGTTGGTTGCACTGATTGCGGTGCAAAGTCATCAGATGGCGCTGGAAACGGTGGGCGTGTATCTGCTGGGCTATCTGTTCAGTAGCCTGGGCGCGTTCGGTGTGGTCAGCCTGATGTCCAGCCCGTATCGCGGCCCGGACGCCGATTCACTGTTCTCTTATCGCGGTCTGTTCTGGCATAAACCGATTCTTTCCGCGGTGATGACGGTGATGATGCTGTCGCTGGCGGGGATTCCGATGACGCTGGGCTTCTTTGGTAAATTCTATGTTCTGGCCGTTGGTGTGAATGCCGGTCTGTGGTGGTTAACCGGTACGGTTGTGCTAGGTAGCGCCATTGGTCTGTATTACTATCTGCGCGTCATGGTAAGTCTGTATCTGAGCGCGCCGCAAGTGTTGCAGCGTGATACGCCAAGCAATTGGGCATTGACGGCGGGCGGCGTGGTGGTATTGATATCATCGGTGGTCGTATTGCTGCTGGGGGTTTATCCGCAGCCGCTGATCTCACTGGTACAGTTTGCACAGCCCATGATGTAATTGCTATCGATGTAGGGTTGTTTCGTCTTTGAAAACCGCTGCCGGCGCATCCCGTGGCGGTTTTTTTATCCTGTCGGTTTGGTCACTTCGTCCATTTTAGGAATGCTCTGTTCCCGTCATTCGCTACTTCATCCCAGAATTGTCTATAGTTAACTGACAATGATTTTTCATAAGAAAGAAGAGGGAAATTTTATGGCAGCAAAGCAACAGCCTGGAGACATTCGTATTGATGACGATTTAAAGCTCTTGTCGGATACGCTGGATGAGTTACTGCGCTACTCTGGCGATCAGGCTGATAAAGCCTATCTTGACCTGAAGAAGAGTGCGGAGAAAGCGCTGCTGGGAGTGAAAGAGCGTATCGGTGCAACCGATAGTTACTACGCACGGGCCAAAAAGGTTGCGGATAAAGCGGACGGCTATGTACACGACAAACCCTGGCATGGCGTCGGTATCGGCGCAACTATTGGATTGGTGATCGGATTGTTACTGGTCAGACGCTAGCCAGTATGATGAGACGATATGCTGAACGGGGGGCTTTTCTCAAGCTGAGCGGTTCAATGTAGCAAACATTCTGTAGTGGGATGCTCACTATGGAATGTTTGTTATTATTGCAAGATCCTGGCGTCGTTCACCTTTTCCCCGCTTGATCATCCTGCTTGGACGCTCACACTCTATCCTCTTTTTCCGGTATGCCTTGCGTCCAGTAAATCGCTTCGAAGGGACGCAGCGTCATCATGCCGGGCTGTACCGCCGCATCGGGGTAGTTACTCAAAAGCAGCGTCCAACGGCGCAAATCGGCAGTTTGAACGTATTGCCAGCGTTGGGGATGCGCACTGAGATTGGCTAACACCAGCAATTTTTGTCCACGCCAGCATCTTTGGTAGTTCCATAGAGAAGGGTGATCGGGCAGCAAATCCTGGTAATCCCCATAAGTTAGCAGCGGGAGTGCTTTGCGCAGCAGGATCAAATGCTGATAGGTATAGAAGACCGAGTTTTGATCGGCCAGCGCCTGCTCGGTATTGATGTGAGAATAATTGGCGCAGGGCTGCAGCCAGGGCGTGCCTGTGGTGAAACCTGCGTTTTCAGCATTGCTCCACTGCATTGGCGTCCGACCGTTATCGCGCGAGCGAACGGAGAGGATTGCCAACAACTGTTCTTCTGACTGACTGGCGCGGCGTTCCGCGAACATGTTGAGACTTTCCACGTCCCGGTATTGGCTGAGCGCGGTATAACCGGGGTTGGTCATGCCGATTTCTTCTCCCTGATAGATATAAGGCGTGCCCTGCATGCCATGCAGCACCATCGCCAACATTTTGGCGGACTGAACCCGGAACGTCCCCTCATCGCCGAAGCGTGAAACGATGCGGGGCTGGTCGTGATTACACCAGAAAAGCGCGTTCCAGGCATGGTTATGCATTTCCTGCTGCCACTGCTTCATTATCTGTTTTAACTGGATGAAATCCGGTTTTTCTTGGGTCCACTTTTCACCATTGAGATAATCAACTTTCAGATGATGGAAATTGAAGGTCATGGACAGTTCGTTGCCATCTAATGCCGCGTAACGGCGGCAGTGCTCAAGCGAGGTGGATGACATTTCTCCAGCGGTCATCAACCTGCGAGGTTGAAAAATCTCTCGGCTGAACTCCTGAAGATAGTCATGGATGCGCGGGCCGTCCGTATAGAAACGCCGCCCGTCACCGTGTTCGTCGTCGTGGAAATCCTGCTGTTTGGAAACCAGATTGATCACATCCAGCCGCAACCCGTCGACCCCCTTTTCTGCCCAAAATTCACAGACCATTTTCAACGCTTCGCGTACCCGTGGATGTTCCCAATTAAGATCGGCCTGTTCGGTGGCAAAAATATGCAGATAATATTGCTGGCTTTCGTCATGCCATTGCCAGGCCGAACCGCCGAATCTGGAACGCCAGTTGTTCGGCGGCGCCTCACCGTTGCCATCCCGCCAGATATAAAAATGACGGTAGGCGCTGCGGCGTTCCTGAGCAGCCAGAAACCAGCGGTGCTGTGTCGAGGTATGGTTAAAAACCATATCCATCACGATACGGATACGGCGCTGATGAGCTTCGGCAATCAAGGTTTCCATTTCTTCCATCGACCCGTAGGCGGGATCGATAACACAGTAGTCGGCGACATCGTAGCCGTTATCGACCTGTGGAGAGAGGTAAACCGGGGTAAGCCAGATAGCGTCGACGCCCAGCAGTTGCAGGTAATCAAGACGCGAGATAATGCCGTTGATATCGCCCACGCCATTACCCGTGCTGTCCTGAAAGCTCTTCGGGTAGATTTGATAAATCACGCCGTTTTTCCACCAGGGCAGGGACGTAGTCATGACGCTCTCCTCTTTAACCAAGGTTCGAAAGCGGCTCGATGTCTGCCGCTTGCAGCCAACATGTCATACGAGTTGCAGCGTACCGTAGCGCAACTTGCGTTTATAGATCAGCACGGTGAGTACCATCGGAACAATCGTGGCGACCGTCATCGCCAGAAAGAATACGCTCCAGAATTGCAGTTTGATAGAGAGTATTCCGGGTAGCCCGCCAATGCCGATGCCATTGGCCGTCACACCGTACAAACCGCAAATCAGAGACGCGGCCGCGGAACCTGTCATGGCGCATAGCATTGGGAAACGATATTTCAAATTAATACCGTACATCGCCGGTTCGGTGACGCTAAGAAAGGCGGAAATTGCCGCCGGAACGGAGATCTCTCGTTCATTCTCTTTACGGCTGACAATAATAATGCCGACCACGGCGGCGGCCTGGGCGATGTTTGAAATGGCGATCAATGGCCAAACGGGGGTTCCGCCCGTACTTTGGATCATCTGCATATCAATGGCCAGCGTAGTTTGGTGTACGCCGGTGATGACCAGCGGTGCATACAGAAAACCAAATAGCGCGGCGCCAATCGGCGCGAAACTGCCGGTCATGACGGATTTCACTGCCCAGGCGACGCCATCACCGATCATGCGTCCAAGCGGACCGATCAGCGTGTGCGACAGGAAAACGGCCAGAATGAGCGAGGTAACGGGCACCACGACCAGATAGAGGTAGTCAGGGGTCCATTTTTTCAGACGGGTTTCAATGATGGCGAGCGACATGCCCGCCAGCACGGAAGGAATCACCTGCGCCTGATAACCGATTTTTTCAATGGCAAACCAGCCGAAATTCCATACTTCGGGCGTTTGCTGACCAATGAGGTAGGCATTCATCAACTGTGGGGAGACCAGCGTAATTCCCAGTACAATACCGAGGATTGGCGTGCCGCCCATTTTTCTGACGGTTGACCAGCAGACCGCGACCGGCAGATAGAAGAAGATCGCTTCACCTATCAGCCAGAGAAAATCGGAAAGGGTTTGCCAGAAAGGATAGATCTGCGCCAGGGTTTGGCCGTCGCGCACAGGAATGTCGCCGATAATGTTGCGGAAGCCGAGAATCAAACCGCCGCTGATCAACGCAGGCAGCAATGGAAAGAAAATCTCGGCAATGTGGGAAATGCTGCGTTCAAACCAGCTCATATTCTGGCGGGCAGCGACTTTGGCTTCCTCTTTGTTGATCGCGTTTTGCCCGGAACTGATCAACAGCGCTTTGTAATATTCATCCACATCCGTTCCGATAACGATCTGAAACTGCCCGGCATTGGTGAAGCAGCCTTTGACCATGCGCAGTTCTTCAATGTTTCTAGGTTGGGCTTTTGAAGCGTCGTTCAACACAAAACGAAGCCGGGTAATACAGTGGCTGACGGCGGCAATGTTTTCACGTCCGCCGACCAGTTCAATAAGACGATCAATGTCCTGTTGATTAATCTTGCTCATATCAATGTCCTTAATGTATGAATCACAAACCGGATGGGGTTCCTATCCCATAGATTCCAAATTGAAGAGGGGGGAATTGAGAGCCCCAAGGAAATAATAGAGCATTTTGCTGTTTTTTAAAGGGAATTTGAGCTTCAAGGTAACCATTATCAATCTGGCGTATTGTTACGCTGGGGAGACGGGAAGAAGGTAAGGCCGGCATTCGGGCACCCAAAGCCGCCTATTGTTGAGGCGGCCTTATTGATTGGCAGTAAATTCGTAGTCAGGCTGGATAGTGATAAACGTTCTGGTCGACATTACGATTGCAAATTCTTTCCGCATCCTTGTCGATCCGTTGAAAATGAAAGCCGATCCGTTTCGCTACGGCGTTACTGCGCTCGTTCTCAACCGACGCCCTAATGACACAACGTTCGATGATGCCGGCGGAGATATACGCCTTGACCATGGTGCTCACGGCCAGAGAAGCGATGCCTTTACCTTCATATGCTCCCGCCACCCAATAACCAATTTCCCCGGTTTTATTCTGGATGTCATTGAATGAAGAGATACCGACGATGGCATCATCCCAGCGAATGGCATACACCGCCGACGTTCCTGCGATGAATGCATCCCGGTTCGCCTTAATTGTATACAGTGAGTGCTCCATGCGGATCTCGTAATCAGGCCAGGGCATGGAACGCTCGAGTCGGTGTTTCTCTTGCTGAACCAGGTTAAAAATGGCGGCGGCATCGTTCTCATCCTGAATGCTTAAACACAAATGAGGCGGATGGTATAGCTCAGACAGTGTTTCCATCGTGGTTCCTTTGATCACGGTTTTTATCTCCTACTTGTATGAAGTTTACGTTTGCAACGTACCGTCGATAATCGTCACGCTATGCCCGCCGACCCAGGGTTCATCGTTCAGATAGGTCATGAAAAGCCGTCCGTCACACTGGCGCCTGATGCCTTGCCGGACGCTGTAACCCAATTTATCGGCGATATTATCCGGGTATTGCTGATGTCGCAGCAGCACGGCCATGCAAGCATTGGCGCTGCCGGTGACCGGATCTTCCTTTAGCACGCCCAGCTCAATATAAAACGTGCGGACTTCATAATCCGCTGGCGCGGCACTATCGTGCGGGCCGTAGATGGCGATGCCATCCGTGTTGCAAGCTTGCTGCAACATCGCCAGCGATAGCGCATCGGGCGTGATATCCAGACAGGTAGCGGCGTTGTCCAGACGAATAACCAGCCAGCTTATTCCCATGTGGACGCTCGCGGGCGGATAATGTTTATCTATGTTGCCGCTGCCGAGCGTTCGTTCCAACAGGGGATACAATTCGGTATCAAACGGGACGATGGTGGCCTGCGGTACACGAAAAGCCAGCATGCCGTCATCAGCGATATGGATAGGCACCAGACCGACGCCGCATTGCTGGACAATCTGGCCAGGCGTTTTAGTCTGCAATCCGGATTCCAGCAGGGCGTGTGCCGAGCCGAGTGTGGGATGACCGGCAAACGGCAGCTCGAACGCCGGGGTGAAGATCCTCACGCGATAATCCGCCTCAGGATCGGCAGGCGGAAATAAAAAAGTGGTTTCCGAAAGGTTGGTCCAGCGGGCGATATGTTGCATTTGCTTCTCACTCAGCCCGTCGGCCTCCATGATGACCGCCAGCGGATTACCTTTGAAAGGGTGCCGGGTGAAAACATCCACTTGTTTAAAACGGCGTGGTAATGGCATGCATTGTTCATCCTGTATTGGCTGTTGCTTAAAAGAGCGCTCGAAACTCGCCGCGACCTTGCCGCGTGCTTGTGGCATAATGTGCGCTATATCACATTCTGACTTGAGTAAGTGCTGTGTTAAGTACCAACAATATCACCATGCAGTTTGGCAGTAAGCCGTTGTTTGAGAACATTTCCGTTAAATTTGGCGGCGGTAACCGTTATGGTTTGATTGGCGCGAATGGCTGCGGCAAATCAACGTTTATGAAGATCCTCGGCGGCGATTTGGCGCCGAGTTCCGGTAACGTGTTCCTCGATCCCAATGAACGTCTGGGGAAATTACGTCAGGATCAGTTCGCATTTGAAAAATTCAGCGTGCTGGATACCGTCATCATGGGCCACGCGGAGCTGTGGGCGGTAAAAGAGGAACGCGATCGTATCTATTCATCGGTTGATATGAGCGAAGCGGACGGCTATAAAGTGGCCGAACTGGAAGTGCAGTATGGTGAGATGGATGGTTACAGCGCTGAAGCCCGCGCCGGTGAACTGTTGCTGGGCGTGGGGATACCTGTGGAGCAACACTACGGTCCGATGAGTGAAGTGGCCCCCGGCTGGAAACTGCGGGTGTTGCTGGCGCAGGCGCTGTTTGCCGACCCGGACATCCTGTTACTGGATGAACCCACCAACAACCTGGATATTGACACCATCCGCTGGCTGGAGCAGGTGCTGAACGAGCGTAATAGCACCATGATCATCATTTCCCACGACCGTCACTTCCTGAATATGGTCTGTACGCATATGGCGGATCTGGACTACGGCGAACTGCGTATTTACCCCGGCAATTATGATGAATACATGACGGCGGCTACTCAGGCGCGTGAACGCCTGCTGGCGGATAACGCCAAGAAGAAAGCCCAGATTTCCGAATTGCAATCGTTCGTCAGCCGTTTTAGCGCCAACGCGTCCAAATCCAAGCAGGCGACATCGCGCGCCCGTCAAATAGATAAAATTCAGTTGGAAGAGGTGAAGGCGTCCAGCAGGCAGAACCCATTTATTCGCTTTGAACAGGATAAAAAACTGTTCCGTAACGCGCTGGAAGTGCATGAGCTGACAAAAGGCTTTGATAATGGCCCGTTGTTCAGCAAATTAAACCTGATGGTTGAAGTGGGTGAAAAAGTCGCTGTTTTGGGCACCAATGGCATCGGTAAATCGACGCTTATGAAAACCCTGGTCGGCGATATGCAGCCTGACAGCGGCAGCGTGAAATGGTCAGAAAACGTCAAAATCGGCTATTATGCTCAGGATCATGAATATGAATTCGATGACGCCCTGACGGTGTTTGACTGGATGAGCCAGTGGAAACAGGAAAAAGACGACGAACAGGCTGTTCGCAGTATTCTGGGCCGTTTATTGTTCAGCCAGGATGACATCAAGAAGAAAGTGAAAGTCCTGTCCGGTGGCGAAAAAGGCCGTATGCTGTTTGGCAAACTGATGATGCAGCGACCGAATATTCTGGTGATGGATGAACCCACTAACCACCTGGATATGGAATCGATTGAATCGCTGAACATGGCGTTGGAAATGTACGAAGGGACGCTGCTGTTTGTCTCTCACGACCGTGAGTTCGTCAGTTCTCTGGCCACGCGTATCCTGGAAATCACGCCGAATAAAGTGATCGATTTCACTGGCAATTACGAAGATTATCTGCGCAGTCAGGGCATTCAGTAATAGATCCCTGGGAACGTACGGCTTCGTCATTTGAGGCAGCGTGGTTGATACCGCCGCTGCCTTTTTATTTGCCCGTCAGCCACCCTTGGCATTGCGCACCGCCATTTCTTATTCTGTATTCAGTCACCCATTTTACCTTGAATGGTTTGTTTGCGCGTAATTTCGGATTAATAAATAACATTCATTGCTTCAGGAATAATTAAATATCGACATAATAAGCTTTACTAAAAAACATTGTATATCAAATGGTTGAATTAGATAATTAATCGATTTTGCTCATTCAGAATAAATACGATGATAATTTATGGTTATTATTGCGATTATTTCTCATTTAAATACTAGCAATATTCCTCTAAATAGAATCTATGTGTATAGCGTCACAGTTACAAAAGAAATAAGAAATCTATTGTCCAGACGATTGATAGAGATCAAGTCTGTTAACTTAAATTACTCCTTACCATACCCCTACACATTGTGCATGTTACTCCTTTGAGTCGCGGGAGAATAATAAAAATGAGTGGGGAAAATTTAATGCTTTCCCATCATGGCGTGAATCGCCGTGATTTTATGAAGTTATGTTCAGCACTCGCCGCGTCAATGGGGTTGGCGGCTCCCGCGGTGGCGGAAATTGCCCGGTCAATCAGCGCGCCACAGCGCCCGTCGGTTATCTGGATTGGCGCGCAGGAGTGTACCGGGTGTACGGAAAGCCTGTTGCGGGCCACTCACCCAACCATTGAGAATCTGTTGTTAAATACCCTCTCGCTGGAATATCACGAAGTGCTTTCCGCGGCTTTCGGTGAGCAGGCGGAAGAAAACAAGCACCGTGCCATTGCGCAATATAAAGGGAAATTTGTTCTGGTGGTCGATGGCTCGATACCGATGAAAGACGACGGAATTTATTGCATGGTGGCGGGAAAACCGATTGTGGCGCATATCCGCGACGCGGCCGAACACGCCGCCGCCATCATCGCCCTCGGCTCCTGTTCCGCCTGGGGGGGCGTTCCGGCGGCGGGCAGTAACCCGACCGGGGCGGTCAGCCTACAGGATGTCCTGCCGGGGAAAACGGTGATTAATATTCCGGGTTGTCCGCCGAATCCACACAATTTTCTTGCCACCGTTGCCCATCTCATCACCTATCAACGTCCGCCCGCGCTGGATAGCGAGGGGCGGCCAACCTTTGCCTATGGCCGCTTGATTCACGAAAACTGCGAGCGGCGCCCGCACTTTGACGCCGGACGTTTTGCGAAAGCGTTTGGCGATGAAGGGCATCGTCAGGGCTGGTGCCTCTACCATCTGGGCTGTAAAGGGCCGGAAACCTATGGTAACTGCCCGACGCTGGAGTTTTGTGATGTGGGCGGCGGCATCTGGCCGGTGGGGATCGGGCATCCTTGCTACGGCTGCAACGAGAAAGGCATCGGTTTCACTAAAGGTATCTTCCAACTGTCCAGCGTGGAAAATCCGACGCCGCGGGTGGAAAAACCGGCAATCCATAGCCCGGAGGGCGGGCAGATGTCTACGACGGCGGTTGGCTTGATCGGCGGTGTGCTCGGCGTGGTTGGCGGGGTGAGTTTGATGACCGTGCGCGAACTGGGGCGTCAACAAAAGCAAAGCCAGCAGGACGCCGGAAACGCATCCCGGGAGGGTTAAGCCGTGAACAGACGCCATTTTTTCAAACTGGCTTCCGCTGGCGCGTTAATGGCCGGTACGCCTGTGGCGGCGCAGGGCGCTGCTGAAAACAAACCGCCGATCCCCGGTGCGTTGGGTATGCTCTACGACTCAACGCTGTGCGTCGGCTGTCAGGCGTGCGTTACCGAATGTCAGCGGCTCAATAAGCTGGCGTATAACCCGGCCAGCAAGATTTACGCCGGCGGCGACGCCATCTGGTCGAACAACGACAAACTCAGCCCTTACACCAATAACATCATTCAGGTGTGGCGTGCCGGCGACGGAACCAACAAGGATCAGCTCGACAACGGTTACGCGTATATTAAAAAGCAGTGCATGCACTGTATCGATCCCAACTGTGTGTCGGTCTGTCCGGTTTCGGCTTTGACGAAAAACGCCAAAACCGGCGTGGTGCACTATGACGCCAGCGTGTGTACCGGCTGCCGCTACTGCATGGTGGCCTGCCCCTTCAATATTCCCAAGTACGACTACGAACACCCGTTCGGCAAACTGTACAAATGCGAACTGTGCAATCAGCCGGGACTGGCGCGCTTAGACAAAGGCGGTCTGCCGGGCTGCGTGGATGTCTGTCCGACCGGCGCGGTGATTTTCGGCACCCGTGAAGAACTGTTATCCGAAGCGAAGCGCCGTTTATCGTTGCCGGCGGGGGAGGCGAACCACTACCCGCGGCAGACGCTGGCGAAAAAGGACACCTATCTCCATACCGTGCCGAGATACGATCCGCATCTTTACGGAGAAAAAGAAGCCGGCGGCACGCAGGTGTTGGTGCTGGCGGGCGTGCCTTATCAGAATCTGGATTTGCCGGCGTTGGCCGAGCTTTCCACCGGGGCGCGATCCGAATATGTCCAGCACACGCTCTACAAAGGCATGGTGCTGCCGCTGGCGGTGCTGGTCGGGCTATCCGTACTGGTGCATCGCAACACCCGGGCCGACCGGTTGGATCACGATGACCGCCCTACGGATGCCGACAAGAAACAGGAGAACAACTATGACGGCGCATCATAAAGCGAGTCCATTAGGCGGCCGTCTGGTCAGTTGGCCGGTGATGTCGCTGGCGCCGTTTGTCATTCTGTGCG
This sequence comes from Brenneria rubrifaciens, assembly GCF_005484945.1. NCBI lineage: Bacteria > Pseudomonadati > Pseudomonadota > Gammaproteobacteria > Enterobacterales > Pectobacteriaceae > Brenneria > Brenneria rubrifaciens. The sequence goes on along the minus strand of NZ_CP034035.1, from coordinate 2,569,227 downwards.
CGCTGCTGATTGTCAAACGTCTGGTGTTCGGCATCGGCGCGGTCGCGGCGCTTAACGGCGGTTACCCGTGGGGGATCTGGATTGCGTTCGATCTGCTGGTGGGCACCGGCTTTGCCTGCGGCGGCTGGGCGCTGGCCTGGGCGGTCTATGTGTTTAACCGCGGCGAATACCATCCGCTGGTGCGTCCGGCGCTGCTAGCCAGCCTGTTTGGTTACTCATTGGGGGGGCTGTCGATCACCATTGACGTCGGGCGTTACTGGAATATTCCGTACTTCTTTATTCCGGGCTATTTCAATACGTCATCCGTCCTGTTTGAGACGGCGGTCTGTATGATGATTTACATCGGCGTGATGGCGCTGGAGTTCGCGCCGGTCATATGTGAGCGCATGGGATGGAAGGTTTCTCTCAGGCGTTTGAACAAAGTGATGTTTCTTATTATCGCGTTAGGGGCGCTACTGCCGACCATGCATCAGTCATCCATGGGGTCGCTGATGATTTCCGCCGGTTATAAAGTTCATCCGCTGTGGCAAAGCTATGAGTTATTGCCGCTGTTATCGCTGCTGACGGCCTTTATCATGGGTTTCTCTATCGTCATGTTTGAAGGTTCGCTGGTGCAGGCCGGGCTGAAAGGCCGCGGGCCGGATGAAAAGCACCTTTTTGCCCGTTTGACGCAAATCATTCAGGTACTGCTGCTGCTGTTTGTGGCGTTGCGCTTCGGCGAAATTATCTGGCACGACAAAACGGGCTATCTGTTCAGGGGCGATCGCCTGGCGTTGACGTTCTGGTGCGAAGCCGCGCTGATGCTCTTCCCGCTGCTGATGTTCCGTTTCAAACGCTACCGCCATGATTCACGCCTGCTGTTTGTGGGCGCGCTGAGCATGTTGTTCGGGGCGGCCTTATGGCGGCTGAGCTATTCCTTGCTGGCTTTCGACCCCGGTGGCGGCTATCACTACTTCCCATCCGCATCGGAAGTGCTGATCTCTATCGGTTTTGTCGCGATTGAAGTCTGCGCATACATCTTGTTAATCCGGCTGCTGCCGGTACTTCCCGCGCGGGAAGGCGTCCAGAAGAATCATCAGGCCGAGGTAAAGCATGAGCCAACGCATCACCATTGATCCTATTACCCGTATCGAGGGGCATCTGCGCATTGACTGCGAGATCGAACAGGGGAAAGTCACCAAGGCCTGGTCGTCCGGCACCATGTGGCGCGGCATGGAAGAAATTGTCACCGGTCAGGACCCGCGCGATGCGTGGATGATTGTGCAGCGTATCTGCGGCGTCTGTACCACGGTGCACGCCATTGCCTCCGTGCGGGCGGTGGAAAATGCCCTGCAACTGCATGTGCCTGTCAACGCGCAGTATATCCGCAACCTGATACTGGCTGCGCACAGCGTTCACGACCACATTGTCCATTTCTATCAGCTCTCCGCGCTGGACTGGGTGGATGTGACGTCTGCGCTTAACGCCTCCCCGCAACAAGCGGAAGCATTGCTGAAAGGGCTGTCTGACTGGCCGTTGAACAACGCTTCCGAATTCACCCGGGTGCAGCAGAAGCTGAAAGATCTGGTCGCCAGCGGTCAACTGGGCATTTTTGCCAACGGCTATTGGGGACACCCGGCGATGGCGCTGCCGCCGGAAGTTAACCTGATTGCGGTCGCGCACTACCTACAGGCGCTGGAGTGTCAGCGTGACGCCAACCGTATTGTGGCGATCCTCGGCGGCAAAACGCCGCATATCCAGAATCTGGCGGTAGGGGGCGTGGCCAACCCGATCAACCTGGATGCGCCCAGCGTGCTGAATCTTGAACGCCTGATGTATGTGAAAGCGTTTATCGATCGGCTAAGCGATTTCATTGAGCAGGTGTATAAAGTGGACTGTGCGGTCATTGCCGCCCACTATCCAGACTGGCTGCATTTGGGCAAAGGGGCGGATCATTATCTCAGCGTCCCTGAACTGCCGACTGACAGTCAAAGCGGCGGTTTCCTGCTGGCCGGCGGCTATCTGGAAAACGGCGATTTTGCCAAGTATCGCCCGATTACCAGCCACAGCGACAAATTCCTGATCGACGGAATCAAAGAGAGCGGCAAGCACGCCTGGTATCAGGATGATGAGCCGCTGGCGCCGTGGGAAGGGCTGACGCGTCCTGACTACACCGGCTGGCAGGAAGACGGTAAATACTCCTGGGTAAAAGCGCCGACCTTCTACGGCAAGACCGTTGAAGTAGGCCCGCTGGCGTGGCTGCTGTGCAGTCTGGCCGCCAGACACCCGCTGACCGAAACGCATTATGCGCAGGTCGCGGCGGCATACCGGAAACTGACGGGACAGGCGTTGGACGTGGCGCGCCTGCATTCCACATTGGGCCGGGTGATCGGCCGTACGGTGCACTGCTGCGTGCTCAAGGATACGCTGGATCAGCAATGGCAGGCGCTGGTTGCCAATATCGGTAAAGGCGATTACCAGACGTTTATCAAACCGGACTTATCGCCGGATACCGAGTTCCGCGGTGTGGGATTCGGCGAAATGCCGCGCGGGATGCTGTCGCACTGGATCGTATTCAAACACGGCAAAATCACCAACTATCAGGCGGTGGTTCCGTCAACCTGGACATCCGGGCCGCGTAACGTCGAGGGAACGCCCGGCCCTTACGAACAGTCGCTGGTCGGCACGCCGATAGCCGATCCGCATAAACCGCTGGAGGTGGTGCGAACCATTCACTCGTTTGACCCGTGCATGTCCTGCGCGGTGCATATCGTGGATACGGTGAGCGGCAGTGAAGTGACGCGGGTCAGGGTGCTGTGATGAATATACTGGTGTTGGGGGTCGGCAACCTGCTTTTAAGTGATGAAGCCGTCGGGGTGCGTATCATTGAGGCGCTGGCGCAGCGCTACAGATTCTCGCCGACGATAGACATTGTTGACGGCGGCACCTGCGGGTTGGCACTGATGGACGCGATGGCCGGGCGCGATCATCTGATCGTTGCCGATGCGCTGCTGACCGGACAAGCGCCGGGGACGGTGACGGTACTGCGCGACAGGGAAGTGCCCGCGCTGTTTACCCGCAAGATTTCCCCGCACCAGTTGGGTTTATCCGATGTGCTGATGGCGCTGCAACTCACGGATGAATTTCCGCAGAAACTGACGCTGATTGGCGTCGAACCCGCTTCACTGGAGGTCCATATCGGTCTAACGGAGACGGTGAGGCAGGCGATGGCGTCTGCGGTACAACAAGTGGTAGCCGCGCTGCGGCAAAGCGGCGTCACGGTGAGTGAACGGTGCGAGGTGAGTAATGAACAACGCATCTGACGTGAACAATGTGCGCAAGATAGCGGGTGAGCGCAAAGAATCGCTATCGACGCGCCGGCATGATGAACATCCGGCGGCGTGGCTGGAACAGCGGTTTACGCGGATTGCCGATGAAAAAATGCGGTCGTTGCCCTTTTTTCATGAAGACATTCCGGTCCGCGCCTGCGGGTTTACCCTGTTTGAACAGCAGTGGGTCGGTTGTCTGTTGACGCCCTGGATGATGAGTTTATTGGTGCTGCCGGGGCCGGGACAAGTCTGGCCGATCAGAACGCCGGCCGGCCGTCAGGGGCTGGCGCTGCCGTGCGGGAACGTCACGTTTATCGTTGGCGAGATGTCGGGAAGACAGTATCTGTCCTGTTCGCTCATGTCGCCGATTGACCGCCATCTGCGCGGCGAACAGGCCGTTTTGCTGGCCGAGCAAAGTGTCAGGATGGCGCTTTCGTTGCCGGTGGCGGATGGCCATGTTCCGCGAAATAGCCGTTTACGGGCGCTTTTCAGTGGTAACCGGAGTGGACGACATGCATGAAATTTCTATGTGCTACAACGCGCTGGAATTGATTGAACAGCAGGCTCGCCGGCATCAGGCCCGGCGGGTGACCGGGGTGTGGCTGGAAATAGGGGCGCTATCCTGCATTGAAGAGCGCGCGCTGCGTTTTTGTTTTGAATCGGTCTGTCGGCAAACGCTGGCGGAGGGGTGTCAGCTACATGTCGACATCCGACCGGCAAAAGCGTGGTGTTGGGCATGCAGCGCCCTAGTGGAAGTTCTGAACCATCATGAAGGATGTCCGCAGTGCGGCAGCCACCACCTGCGGGTCGATGACGGCGACAGTCTGCAAATCAAACAACTGGCGATTGAATGACCGGTAAACCGGGAAATTTTTTTAATAAGCACGTTTGAATCGGGAGGAGATCCCTATGTGTACCACATGCGGTTGCGGTGAAGGGGAGCGCAGAATCGAAGGTGACGAGCATCCTGACGCCCACGATCATGACCACCATCACCCTGACCACGCGCAGCATCACGGACGACACGGTCGCCATTCTCACAAACACCAAGACATCTATCATACGCATGCGCATGACCAGCACGACGCAAGTGAAAACACGCCGCGCGACGTGGTGATTCACCATCATCATTACCACCATCAGGGCGATGTTCATCATCATTATTATGGCGGGGCGCCGTTGGGCAATCCGGCGCACGAGGGTCATCGCCACCCCAGTCATGATCAGCGCAAGGGTGCCGAAGCGCCGTTTCAGCCGGCGGTTAATCAGCAGGATCTGCATTATGGGCAAGGGGCTGCCGGCACCCATGCACCAGGTATGGGACAGCAACGGTTGTTGCAGGTTGAAATGGATGTGCTGAGCAAGAATAACCAACTGGCGGAACATAACCGGGAACATTTCAAGGCGCAGAACATTCTGGCGCTGAATCTGGTTTCCAGCCCCGGTTCGGGTAAAACCACGCTGTTGACGACGACGCTGAATCATATCCGTCAGCAGGTGCCGTGTGCGGTGATCGAAGGCGATCAGCAAACCACCCATGATGCGGAACGCATTCGTGCAACGGGCGTGGCCGCGATCCAGGTGAATACCGGCAAGGGCTGTCATCTGGATGCGCAGATGGTGCACGATGCCGCGCACCGCTTATCACTGCCGGATAACAGTCTGCTGTTTATCGAGAATGTCGGCAACCTGGTCTGTCCGGCCGGGTTCGATCTGGGCGAGCGCGCCAAAGTAGCGGTACTGTCAGTGACGGAGGGGGACGATAAACCGCTGAAATATCCTCATATGTTCGCGGCCGCGTCGCTGGTGATTATCAATAAACTCGATCTGCTGCCTTATGTGGATTTTAATCTGGAAGCGTGCGTCGCCAATGCCCGGCGCGTCAACCCGGACATTCAGGTTATCGCCTTGTCCGCCCGCACCGGCGAGGGCATGGACGAATGGCTTGGCTGGCTGGAGGCGCGACGATGTGCCTAGGCATTCCGGGTAAGGTCGTGTCCGTCGGGGACGATATTCATCAGCCTGCGGATGTTGACGTCTGTGGTGTACGCCGCGCGGTGAATATTGCGCTGGTGTGCGAGGATTCGCCCGCCGATCTGGTGGGGCAATGGGTCCTGGTGCATGTCGGTTTTGCCATGAGTCTGCTGGATGAACAGGAGGCGCGGGATACGCTGGAAGCGCTGCAATCCATGCGCGCCGTCGGACTGGAACTGGACGAAATGCGCCAGCGCGGGGAGGACTATGCAATACGTTGATGAATTCCGCGATCCTGAACTGGCCAAAGCGTTACTGCAACGCATTCGGGCGCTGGTGGCGGAGATGCCGCAACTGCGGGAACATCCGCTGCAATTGATGGAAGTGTGCGGCGGGCATACCCACGCTATCTTCAAGTTCGGACTGGATCGGCTGTTGCCGCCGGAAATTGAATTTGTGCATGGTCCGGGCTGTCCGGTATGCGTGTTGCCGATGGGACGTATTGATGCGTGTCTGGAAATCGCCGCGCACCCTGAAGTGATCTTCTGTACCTTCGGCGACGCCATGCGCGTACCGGGACGCAATGGTTCGTTGCAGGATGCGCGTCGTCATGGCGCCGATGTGCGCATGGTCTATTCGCCGCTGGACGCGTTGCAACTGGCCGAGAAAAACCCGGATCGTCAGGTGGTGTTTTTCGGCCTGGGATTTGAAACCACCATGCCGAGCACCGCCCTGACGCTGCAACAGGCCAGACGCCGCAACATCGCCAACTTTACCTTGTTCTGTCAGCACATCACCATTGTTCCGACGCTGCGCAGTTTGCTGATGCAGCCCGATCTGCGCATTGACGGTTTTCTGGCGCCGGGGCATGTGAGCATGGTGATTGGCGCCTATCCTTATCAGGAACTGTGCGATCGGTTCCACAAGCCGTTCGTGGTCACCGGGTTCGAGCCGCTGGATATTTTGCAGGCGCTGCTGATGCTGGTCGGCCAGATCCATGCCGCGCGTTGTGAGGTAGAGAACCAGTATCGGCGTATTGTCCCCGATAGCGGTAACCGGCTGGCTCAGCAGGCGATGGCGGCGGTATTTGAAGCCAAATCCAGCAGCGAATGGCGCGGTCTGGGCGAGATCGCGGATTCCGGTATGCAACTGCGGGAAGCCTATGCCGCTTTTGACGCCGAGCGGCGTTTCAAACCACGACAGCAGTGCGTGGCGGATGATCCGGGATCGCGCTGTGGCGACGTTTTAACCGGGCGTTGCAAACCGGCGGATTGTCCGCTGTTCGCCCGGCGCTGCACGCCGCAGAATGCGATCGGGGCGCTGATGGTTTCCTCCGAAGGGGCGTGTGCGGCTTATTATCAGTATCGGCGGGAGTGTGCCTGAATGAGCGGTGAGACACAGCCAACGGCCTTTTGTTTAAAAGAAACGTTGCCTAAAGAGATTACGCTGGCGCATGGCAGCGGCGGCCGGGCGATGCAGCAGTTGATTGAACAACTGTTTTTACGAGCGTTTGATAATCCGCTGCTGGGGCAGCGTGAAGATCAGGCCAGATTGCCGCTGGCGCTGTTGACGCAGTTGGGCGATCGGCTGGCTTTTACCACCGACAGCTATGTTATCGACCCCATTTTTTTCCCCGGCGGGGATATCGGCAAGCTGGCGGTTTGCGGTACGGCGAACGATATCGCCGTCAGCGGCGCTCAGCCGCGCTATCTTTCCTGCGGTTTTATCATTGAAGAGGGTTTCCCCGGCGCCGATTTGCTGCGCATTGTTGAATCTATGGCCCGAACCGCGCGGGATGCCGGTATTGAGATCGTGACCGGTGATACCAAAGTGGTGCCGCGCGGCGCGGCCGACAAGATTTTTATCAATACGTCCGGGATTGGCGTTATCCCGACCGCGGTGCGCTGGGGCAGTGGCGAGATCCGCCCCGGCGATAAAATTATCGTCAGCGGTACGTTGGGCGATCATGGCGCGACGATCCTTAACCAGCGCGAGCAACTCGGGCTTGAGGCCGAACTGTCGAGCGATTGCGCGGTACTGACGCCGTTGATCGCGCCGCTGCGTGAGATAGCAGGCGTGCGGGCGCTGCGGGATGCGACGCGCGGCGGCGTGACTGCGATCCTGCATGAATATGCGCTGGCCAGCGGCTGGGGTATGGACGTCAATGAAAGCGATTTGCCGCTGAAGCAGACGGTGCGCGGCATCTGCGAAATTCTGGGGCTGGAGGCGCTGAATTTCGCCAACGAAGGCAAACTGGTGCTGGTGGTTTCCGCCGAGTCGGAAGCCCCGGTGCTGACGGCGCTGCGGGCGCACCCGCTGGGTCGCGACGCTGCGACGATTGGCGAGGTCACGGCTGCGCCACAGGTACGGCTGTGCGGGGTTTTTGGGGCGTCGAGGCTGTTGGATCTGCCGCATAATGAACCGATGCCGCGGATATGCTGACCCGGTGGGGTCGCTCGCTATGACGTTATTGCGTCAGTTTATCGCGCCCCCAAAGTACACTTTTTTTCGCATAAAATGAGATGCAGTTCGCGTGAACATGACAAAAACCGGCATTGAGATCCGCGTAACAGGCAAAGTGCAGGGGGTAGGGTTTCGGCCTTATGTCTGGCAACTGGCCCATCGGTTCAGTCTGCGCGGTAATGTCTGTAATGACGGCGCGGGCGTGCTGATTCATCTCTATCCGTCAGAAAACGTCGCGCGTTTTCTGACGGAACTGCCCGCCAGGTGTCCGCCGCTCGCGCACATCGACGGCATAACCTGCCAGCCGTGGCGATGGGCGACCCCACCCACCGCATTTGTGATTGAGCACAGCGGCGCCGGGCGGATGGATACGCAGGTGGCGCCGGATGCGGCCACCTGTGAAACCTGTCGGCAAGAACTCAACGATCCCGCTAATCGCCGTTATCACTATCCGTTTATCAACTGCACCCACTGTGGCCCGCGCTTTACCATTATTCGCCAAATGCCCTATGACCGGCCGTTGACTTCAATGGCGGCTTTTCCGCTGTGCAGCCAATGCCTGGCGGAGTATCAACATCCGGCGGACAGACGTTTTCATGCTCAGCCGAACGCCTGCCCGCAGTGTGGCCCGCAAGTCTGGTTGGTGGAGGATGTTGCAAACCGGCGGGCAGAAGGGCATGAGGCTATCCGGCTGGCCGCCAACGCGTTGCTGGCGGGAAAAATCGTCGCGATTAAGGGGCTGGGCGGTTTTCATCTGGCGTGCGATGCCACCTGTTCGCGGGCGGTACAGCGTCTGCGTCGGCGCAAACATCGTCCCGGCAAGCCGCTGGCGGTGATGCTGCCGGCGATGGGCTGGCTCAAGGCATGCGCCGCCGTGGAGGATATTTCCGCCGCGCAGCGGTTGCTGAAAAGCTCGGCGGCGCCCATTGTCTTACTGCCGTTACGTCAGAACGGGCCGTTGTCTGAGTGGGTGGCGCCCGGCCTATCGGAAGTCGGGGTGATGCTGCCCGCGAATCCCTTACAGCATCTGTTAATGGCGCAGGTTAACCGGCCGTTGGTCATGACGTCCGGTAACGCCGGCGGCAAACCGCCGGCGTTGACGAATATACAGGCGACGGAGCAGCTTGGCGGCATTGCCGATCTGTGGCTACTGCATAACCGGGATATTGTGCAACGCGCCGATGATTCGCTGGTCAGGCTGCATCCGCACAAAACGGAGATGCTACGCCGCGCCCGCGGCTATGTGCCGGATGCCTTGCCGTTGCCGCCGGGATTTGCCGGGCAGGACGCGTTGCTGGCGATGGGAGCGGACCTGAAGAATACGTTTTGCTTGCTGCGTAAGGAAAACGCGATCCTCAGCCAGCATCTTGGCGATCTGGCGGACAGCGACATAGAGGAGCAATTTCGCCAGTCCGTCGCGCTGTTTGAAGATATTTACCATTTTGTTCCGCGGGCGATAGTGGTGGATGCACATCCAGGTTATATCAGCCATCAATGGGGAAAGGCGTTGGCGCGGCAGCGGCAGATCCCCTGTATCGAGGTGTTACACCATCACGCGCACATTGTGGCCTGTATGGGCGAGCATCAGTGGCCGCGCGATGCCGGGCCGGTTGTCGGGCTGGCGCTGGACGGCATCGGGTTTGGCGCCGACGGCGCGTGGTGGGGCGGGGAGTGTCTGCTGGCGGATTATGCGCAATGTCAGCCTATCGGCGGCCTCCCGGCGGTGGCTTTGCCCGGCGGCGATCTGGCGGCGCGTCAGCCGTGGCGCAATCTGCTGGCGCAATGGCTGCGGTTTGTGCCCGACTGGTCTTCATTACCCGAAGCCGCCGCCATTCCTGAACGTTCGTCGGTCTTACTCCGCAAGGCGATTGAACGCGGCATTAATGCGCCATCGGCGTCGTCAGCCGGGCGGCTGTTTGACGCTGTTGCGGCGGCGTGCGGATTTGCTTCCCTCAGTCAGAGTTGGGAAGGCGAGGCTGCCTGCTGGCTGGAATCCCTGGCCTGGCGGAGTCGGCAGCGACAACCGCCGGTAACGTTGCCCCTACAGGCGGACGGCGGACTGGATCTGACTACTTTCTGGCGGGAGTGGCTGGCCTATCGCGCCACTCCCGCCGATAAAGCGTATGCGTTCCATTATGCACTGGCTCAGGGTTTCGCAGCGTTGGCCTGGCGTACGGCGGAACAGCATGGCATCAAGACCGTGGCGTTGTCCGGCGGGGTGATGCACAACCGCCTGCTCTCGTTACTACTGCATCGGCAACTGAAGGGGTTAACCGTATTACAACCACAATGCTTGCCCGCCGGCGACGGCGGTTTGTCGCTGGGACAGGCGCTGATAGCGGCGGCGCGATGCGTGGGCTAAGCGGAATGCATTCAGCGAACGCCGATCGTTTCATATAGCGTTATCAATCGGAGTGAATAGTCGTTATACGATGATGTAACAAATAATTTTCAGAATGATTATTTGATTTTGGGCGTTTTTTCAGGTGAAAAATATTACGCCCTAATCACTATTACAGAATGGCGTCCGCAGTCTATGCGATATTGTTTTACGCCTTCCGATGTGAAGATTTGTTTTTCTACGCACGGGTTATATTTTTATGTTTAGTGGGTTGTTTTTGAAATATTTTTTATTGGTGTCTGAAATATAATTCTGATTTATTTATTGTCGTCAGGAAAGCTATTTCATATCATTTAAAATTATTTTTAGTAGAAATATATTGATTTGAATAAAATATAGAAAATAATAATAATGTTCGGAAATAATGAAAATTTGTGATCCCTTTAACAAAATAAATATGTTATGTTTATTTTGTTATGGAATGGTCTTTATATTGGGTAGGGCTAAAAAAACTCAAAAATTAGAAGATGTTTTTATTCATTGTTTCAATTTTTTTGTTTTCTCTCAGGGCCAACGGAATAGATAAAGACTACGACAGGGAGTGATCGCATTATGCCATCTTCAGGGCACGATTATAAAACGGGATACATACTGAGTATCTGTAGTATCGCAGCGCTTGGCGGTATCTTGTTCGGTTATGACACTGCGGTAATATCCGGCGCCATAGGTTCCCTAACGGCTTATTTCCACTTGACGCCTGGAGAAATCGGATGGGCGGTTTCTTCTGTTATCGCGGGATGCGTTATCGGCGCCTTTTGGGCCAGTTCGCTGACGAAACGATACGGACGCAAAAAGTCACTGATGCTGTCCGCGCTGCTGTTTACGATATCGGCGATAGGCGCCTCTCTCGCAATGGCGTTCAGTCATTTCGTGATCTTTCGTATTATTGGCGGGGTTGCCGTGGGGCTGGCGGCGACGGTATCTCCCATGTATATGTCGGAAATCTCACCTAAGAATATGCGGGGACGGGCGCTGAGTATGCAGCAGTTCGCCATCGTTTTCGGTCAAATTTTAATCTTTTTTGTCAACTACAAGATCGCCAGTATTGCAACGGAGGCATGGCTGGTTGAACTGGGGTGGCGCTATATGTTTGCCGCCGGCATCCTGCCTTGCCTCTTGTTTTGTATCCTTGTGTTTTTAATTCCTGAGTCTCCCCGCTGGTGCATGCTGGTCGGGAGAGAGAAAGAGGCGTTGGCTATCTTGACGCGTCTCTCAAATGCCGAACATGCGCAAAATCTGATGCAGGAAATCAAGGATTCCATGATAGATGACGATAAGAAACACCGTCAGAAATTCGATCTGAAAGATAAAAAAATACGTTATATCCTGATGCTGGGCTGCATGATCGCAGTGTTGCAACAGGTCACCGGGGTCAACGTCATGATGTATTATGCCCCGATGGTGCTGCGGGAAGTCACGGGCAACGCCCAGGAAGCTTTGTTCCAGACGATCTGGATCGGGGTTATCCAATTGGTTGGCTCCATTATCGGCGCTATGATCATGGATAAAATGGGGCGTCTGACGTTAATGAAGCTGGGAACCTTGGGCGCAATAATCGGATTATTGATCACGTCTAATGCCTTATACACCCAGTCCACCGGTTATTTCGCGCTGTTCGGCATGCTTTTCTTTATGATTTTCTACGCGTTGTCGTGGGGCGTCGGCGCCTGGGTATTGATTTCAGAAGTTTTCCCTAATCATATGCGTTCTCAGGGGATGAGTATCTCCGTTGGCTGCATGTGGATAGCGAATTTCGTGGTATCACAGGGGTTCCCGATGATTAACGAAAATCCTTATCTCTACTCCACTTTCCATGGGGCCTTCCCAATGTGGATTTTCGCAGGATGCTGTGTTGTCTGCTACTGGTTCATCTGCCGTTATATTCCTGAAACCAAAGGCGTATCTCTGGAGAAAATGGAACAGGTGGTGCTGGAAAAATATTACCGGCGTCAAACGGCACAGGGACAAATAACGAAACGCCGAATGGAAGACAAAGCCTGAAGAATCAATCCCCGAAAAATATTGTTTGAAGGGAATATCGGTCTGCAACCCTGCGATCGGCGTTTTTTGTCGTCATCGACGGATCAAACTGGATGATAAAACAATTCATGACTAAAGCGCTGCTCGTTTTTTCAATGAGACTCGAAAGCGTTATTCCGTCTACCGGCAGAAAGTCTAGGTCATTCTGAGCGGAGCGGGTTATAACCGGGCCCGGTTGAATAACGACCGGGCATATAGAGTGAATAGAGAACTTCACTATCTGCCGATTTACAGCCTGAATCTGAACGCGATAGAACGCTTATGGAAAGTGATGAATGAGCACGCGCGAAATAATCGCTATCTTTCGAAAAATAACCGGGAATTTCGGGATGGCATAGTTAATTTCTTTGCGACCACGCTGCCGGAAATAGCGGACTCATCGACAACCCAAATTTACGATCGTTTTCAGGGGCTCAATTTGCATCTTAAGGTTTATTGGATATGAAATATTATCAACAGGAGTGATTAAACATGTATAGCGTAAGAAATGATATTCAATGGGCGATTGCGCCAATTGGCTGGCGTAATGATGATCTCCCTGAGATTGGCAAGGAAAATACGTATAAGCAGATTTTGAGTGATGCGAAAATTGCGGGTTTTTCAGGTACGGAAGTCGGGGGATGTTATCCGAATGATCCGGCGGAGCTGAATAAAGAACTGGCTTTGCGCGAAATGCGGATCGCCGCGCAATGGTTCTCTTCTTATATCATTCGCGACGGAGTCGAGACGGCCAAACAAGAATTTGAAAAACATTGCGCCTACCTGGAAGCGGTCGGTGCCGCGGTAGCGGTTGTTTCTGAGCAAACCTACAGTATCCAGGGCACGGATAAATGTGTCTATACCGACAAACCGGATTTTTCGGACAATGAATGGGCGCAGCTCTGCCAGGGACTGAATGAACTGGGTAATGTGGCGCGGAGTCATGGAATGAAGCTGGCGTATCACCACCATATGGGAACGGGCGTGCAGACTCAGGAAGAGGTGGATCGCCTGATGAAGGAAACCGATCCGCGCAGTGTCCATCTGTTATTTGATACCGGCCATATCTATGTATCCGATGGCGTAGTTATGCCCCTGCTACAGAAACATATTGATCGTATCGCGCATGTACATTTCAAAGATGTGCGTAATGAAAATCTGCGACTTTGCATTGAAAGCCATAAATCTTTTCTGAATTCTTTCCTGAACGGCATGTTTACTGTCCCTGGCGATGGGGACATCGATTTTAAAGACGTGTTGAGTTTCCTGATAAGTCAGCAATATCGCGGTTGGATAGTTGTAGAGGCGGAACAGGATCCGAAAATTTACAACCCGCTGGAATATGCCATTAAAGGGCGTCAGCACATTAGCGCGTTATTGCAAGCATATATTTAATTCAATTAATGAGGTAAATCATCATGACTTTAAAAGCAGGTATTGTCGGTATTGGCAAAATCGGCAGCGATCATTTAAGAAGACTGGCTTACACCATTTCCGGCGTTGATGTGGCGGCGGTGAGCGATGTTGTGCCGGGACGCGCGAAGGTCGCGCTGGATGCATTCAACATTAACGCCAAAGATTATAACGATTACCGGGATCTTATTAACGATAAAGACGTTGAGGTGGTGGTGATTACCGCCTCCAATGAATCTCATGCCGATATCGCGGTGGCGGCGTTGAATGCCAATAAATATGTGTTCTGTGAAAAACCGCTGGCCGTCACAGCGCGGGATTGCCAGCGCGTGATAGAAGCGGAACGCATGGCGGGCAAACGGATGCTGCAAGTCGGCTTTATGCGCCGCTACGACGCCGGTTATGTACAACTGAAGAATATTATCGACAGTCAGGCGATCGGTCTGCCGCTCATGGTGCATGGCCGTCACTACAACGCCAGCACCGTACCGGAATATAAAACGCCGCAGGCGATTTATGAAACGCTTATCCATGAAATCGATGTCATGCACTGGCTGCTGGATGACGATTATAAAAGCGTCAAGGTCTACTTCCCGCGCCAATCCAGTCTGGTGACCAGCGACAATGGCAAGCTGCGTGATCCGCAAGTCGTGGTGATGGAAACCACGAAAGGGATCACCATCGTGGTTGAAGTCTTTGTCAACTCACAATATGGCTACGATATTCATTGCGACGTCACCTGTGAAAAAGGAATGGCGGAATTGCCGACCGTCGCCAGCGTCGCCGTGCGCAGTGCGGCCAAGTACAGCACCGACATTCTGGTTGATTGGAAAGAACGCTTTATCGAAGCGTATGACATTCAATTCCAGGACTTCTTTGATCGTCTTAACGCCCAGCAACCCCCAGCCGGTCCGACTGCTTGGGATGGTTATCTCGCCGCTGTCACGGCCGATGCCTGTGTGAAATCACAGGAGACGGGCCATACGGAACGGATTGAATTACCGGAAAAAATCGCTTTCTATAAATGAGTTGTTCGAAAGGATGGGTGAATACCCATCCTGTTTCTTCATCATCAACCAGAGTATTCCTCCCTATAAATGGCGGATGTATTATCACAAGGTCGCCGAGCAATGGTTTTTTGTCGAACGAGAGATGACCAGATGTGTGATGACCTGAAACAACAGGTGTTGCAGGGTTACTTCGGGAGGGGGGAGTATCACAACAATCTGGCTTTTATTTACTCGTGTTTTTTATATTTCAAAAATATGCAGATTCAGACTATTAACAATATTTAATAATCCATATTCTGGTATCAATTTTATAACAACAAAGATATTTTTATTTTCAATGTATTGAAATTAAATACTATAAATTATTCTGCCTGGCGATTTTTAGCGCTTAATCCTGATGGGCAGGTTAACAAAAATAAGTTTTTTTGCTACCCATTAATTCAGTTTTCCATTATTCATATTAGCTTATTGATAATTAAAAGTGGCTGTCATTTAATTCGCTATATTGTTTTTGATGGGGCCCGTTAATGAATATCGATCTGACGCCATACTATGCTCAGCCAGGCGAACAACCCTTTGTTTCGCGCCGTATGGCTATGCCCTGGCGCAATCATGTGCCGCTTTCACCTGAACAGATTCCTGCCAGTTGGCAGGCATTGAAACAGCAAATTTTACCTGCTCGTAAGCGCTTGCTGTATTTGCATATTCCTTTCTGCGCGACACACTGTACGTTCTGCGGTTTCTATCAAAATAAATTGCGTGCCGACAGCACCGAAATCTATACCCGCTACCTGTTGCAGGAGCTGGCGATGGAAGCGGACAGCCCGCTGCATCAGTCGGCGCCGATTCATGCCGTCTATTTTGGCGGCGGCACGCCAACCGCGTTGGCGGCCAAAGAGTTGGCGCAGATAATTAGCGCCATTCGTACATCGTTGCCGCTGGCGCCTGACTGTGAGATTACGGTGGAGGGCAGGGCGCTGGATTTTGATGATGAGCGGATCGATGCCTGTCTGGACGCGGGAGCCAACCGTTTTTCCATTGGCATCCAGACGTTTGATAGCCGTATTCGCCAGCGCATGGCGCGCACCTCGAATAAACAGCAGTCAATCCGCTTTCTGGAGCGGCTCTGCCGGCACGATCGCGCGGCGGTAGTGTGCGACCTGATGTTCGGTCTACCGGGACAGACACCGGAACTCTGGCGGGAAGATCTGGCGATCGTCAGCAGTCTGCCGCTGGATGGCGTAGATCTTTATGCCCTGAATCTGCTTCCCACCACGCCGTTGGCAAAGGCGGCGGAAAAGCAGCGGGTCGAACTGCCGGATGTCATCGCCCGGCGCGATTTTTATCGTACCGGCGCGGCGTTTCTGGCTGACTCAGGCTGGCATCAACTCAGTAACAGTCATTGGGCCAGAACGACGCGGGAGCGTAATTTGTACAACCTGTTGATTAAGCAAGGTGCGGATTGTCTGGCGATGGGCTGCGGCGCGGGGGGCAACCTGAACGGTCAGGCTTATATGATGGAACGCAATCTGGACCGTTATTACCAGACGTTGGAGCAGGGACAGAAACCCATCATGATGATGACCCCCGCCAACCCAATTGGCCCGTGGCATCACCAGCTTCAGGCGGGAATTGAAGTGGGACGGATCGTATTGCCGCAGCTAACGCGCCGCGCCGATGAACTTCAGCCGTTGCTGAGCCAATGGCACCGCGCGGGATTGGTCCGCGACGACTCCACCTGCCTGCGCTTGACCGATGATGGCCGCTTCTGGGCGAATAATCTGATGCAGGCGCTACAACAAATTATTCCGCAACTGAATGCTGAAAAATCCACTCACTAGAGGAAACTTGCCCATGACATTGCAGGATTTACTCGCCGCCAACCCGGATGGCACGCTGGAAGAGATTGCCAGCCAGTATGAGACCTCGCTGCTCGACGTGGTTAAGGCGCTGCCGGCGGCGCAGCGCACGCTTGTCGCGGGCGATCGGTTTGACCACGTGTGGGAAGCCATTGCCGGGTGGGGCGAAGTCACGTTAATCAGCCATACGGTCGATGCGATTCTGGAATTCAAAAGCGCGTTGCCAACGGGAACGCACCGCCACGGCTATTTCAACCTGCGCGGTAAAAATGGACTCAGCGGACATATTCGCGCCGTTAACTGCCGGCACATTGCCTTCATAACGCGTAAGTTCATGGGGGTGGACACCGCTTCTGTGGTGTTTTTTAATACCGAAGGCGCGGCGATGTTTAAAATCTTTCTCGGCCGGGATAGTCATCGCCAGCTGTTAACCTCGCAGCTTGATGCCTTCCATGCGTTGGCGAGTGAATAACATTGGCAGTGGAATAACAATAGGAGCGAATATGGCGTGGCTACTTTTTGGAGCAGGTCAAGGGGTGGGAGCCTGTTTATTACAGCGCGCCATTGAGTGTGAACAGCAGGTCGTGTTGGTGCTGCGCAATGCTCAACAGGCCGAGCACTGGCGCGGGCAGGGAATCAATGTCGTGCAGGGGGATGCCTGTGATGCTGACGTCGTGGCGCAAGCCTGCCGACAGGCGGGGGAGTCCGCGATTGTGATCTCGACGATGGGAGGCGGCGACGTCAATTATCAGGGACACCGGACGGTAATTGACGGTGCGGAGCTGGCGGGCATCAAGCGCATGTTGCTGGTGACGTCACTGGGCTGCGGCGACAGTTGGCCGCAATTATCGGCGCGCGCGAAAGCGGCATTCGGTTTGGCCGTGCGTGAAAAATCACTGGCGGAATGCTGGTTGCAGACCAGTACGCTGGATCACTGCATTGTACGGCCCGGCGGCCTGCTGGATGTGGTTGCCACGCATAATGCCAAACTGACACAAGGGGCGGCCACGCTGGGTCTGGTGTCGCGACAGGACGTGGCGCTGGTGATCGATCGGCTTTTGCAGCAGCCGGTATTCGGCAATCAAATTTATAACCTCATCGATCCTGAACTAGAACTTCCCGCTATGGCATAACCCGCTTGGCGCCCTGCGAGCCAAATCCGATGATCATGCGGGGAAAGCAGGGTGGCCACGGTCTGAAAAGTTCGTACCAGAAACAAGACTACCAGGTCAACGCGGTAGCCGACGATCCGCCATCGCGGGTGCGGGATGTGAAGATGGATTCACCCGCAGCGGTAATGTTCCGTTCCGTTTTTTGCCAGGCGGTGACGTTATTCTCACAAAGTATCAAAAGATTTTGTGTCATAGCCATCGGTGTAGTGGGTACTGGGATCGGTGGAGACTCTGGCATCAAAGAGTTTATGGGATTGGGTCGCATAGATATGTGAAACCAGATCGTTCCCAATAGTCGGCAAGTGCTGTTTAGCCAATTTATGGTTAATGGTATCGGTATCCATTGGCTTAATCTTACTCAATCTATTGCGGTCACTGCTGCTAACCTCGCGCGCTTTGTACTCTTCGCTGCGGTAATGCGCAACCACGTCCTGTAATGGGGTTTGTTGTCCCGTTCTGGCGTCTTGTAGAAATGCCTGATCAAAGGTGCTTGCACTGGGTTTATGCGGCCAAGGGTCCACCACGACGGTGTTGCTGTCACCCCACTGTGAGGAGCGGCGATCGCCGAGCAGTATGAATTCATGGTTGCCGCCCTGCGGGAGACTGGTGCGCAGGCGGTATATCGGCGCGTCGGTGCGTCCTTGCAGCGCCACCGCCGCGACGCTGGCGCTCACCGGACAGTTGCCGCCCTGAAATTTCTGGGCGCGTTTTAACTGGTTGATGGTCGCGCCCCCGGAATAGGCATCGGAAGCCAGATGGTTCCGCGCCCAGCTTTCGCCATATGACTCGCTGATGTCCTGGATTTGGTTGCCCGCGCCGGCATGCAACACGTTTTTCACAACCTTATTGGCCCAGGCTGCGTCGGCTAACGCATCCATTGTGCTCGATTTGACCTGAACCGTTCGATACTGATATTGACTCAGCCCCAGGCTTTGAGCCGAGTAACTCTGGTGAATTTTAGTAGACGAATGGTTATCTGCCTCCAGCGCGTTCCATGTATGAGAACTTGATGAGGAACTTCCGCTGGAAAATAGACTGCTGAACCGGTTCATTTTTACTCCTGTATGATCGAATTTTTGCGATTGAAATTGAGTAGGGGATGGATATTGTCTGGGATAAGGTTTTTGGCATCCGGCTTTCTGAGCTTTTTCTGACTTCTGTCAGCCAGCCAAGCACGCAGCGATGTGGCTTCTTCAATAAAGGCTTCAACGAGTTTGAAGCTATCCGCGCTATTCAACTCAGCTAAAGGTTGGCGCGTGGAAAGCACGACGCTATGGGTGTCCTTATCCAGACCAATGACTAATACCGGATGGACGCGGTTAAATGAATTGGACGCCAGCAGGGTATAAAGCGTTTGTTTATCAATGTCCCGATCCAACTCACTGACGGCGCAAACGATATTGAGGTATCCCGCCTGGCTGCCAATGAAATGGATATCAATATCGTCTTCAACAGTCATGATATATACCTCATGGCCTGTTGCTTCAGCCGATGACGCGTCGATACCGTATTGTTGCAACAGCGCACGCATGACCCGGTGGAACATATTGCCGACTTTCATTTTTCCCCTCCATTGATAAGTAAGTGGCAGGAGATCAAAAAGCGTTCCATAAAAATAGGATGAACAACCGGCCGGCCGGATAAGCGTTATCCGTCACGATGGCGCGTCAATAGCACGAACGAGCCGATTGACAGCGCGTAACAGATCACAATCGCCAGCGTCATGGACAGCGTTGACGTTCCATTCAATCCGGTCAGCGGCACGCTTATCGCTCCCAGCGTAAACATACTGACGCCAAGCAATGCGGAGGCGCTGCCCGCCTTATTTCCCTGGAGCTGCATGGCCAGCGACGATGCGGTGGGGCCGACAATCCCGATAATGATAATCGAGAAGAACAACGGCGCCAGCAGCCAGACCAGCGGCGCTTGCAGATAACCCGCCAGCAGTAACAGCAGGGAGGATATCGCCGCAATCGCCAAACCCAGCTTAAGCACCCGGATTTCTCCCCATTGCTGGCTCAGACGCGCCGAAATCTGGGCGGATATGATCAATCCCACGCCGTTAATGGCGAAGCACAGGCTGAACATTTGCGGGCTGAGCTGATAAATATTCTGTAGGACAAAAGGGGATGCGCCGATATAGGCAAACATGCCGGCACCGGCGAACCCCTGTACCAGACAGAGCCCCATAAACTGACGTTCGGACAGCAGACTGCCCAGGGAAGAGAGTAATGCGCCCACCCCGCCCACGGCCCGTCGCTGCGGGGGAAGGGTTTCGTGCAAACGCAAGGCGGAAAGCGTGAGTAATAAGATGGCAATGGCAGCCAGCGTAATAAAAATACCCCGCCAGTCCATGATAGTAAGTAGTGTGCCGCCGAGAACGGGCGCAAGGATCGGCGCAAGGCCATTGATCAGCATCAGCAGAGCGAAAAAGCGGGTTAATTCATGACCTGAGTAGAGATCGCGGGCGATAGCTCTGGATAATACCGCGCCGCCCGCACCCGCCATACCTTGAAAAAAACGCGCCGCAATCAGTTGATTAATGTTTGGCGCCAGCGCGCACCAGACGGAGGCGGCCAGAAACAGCAGCAGCGAACAGAGCAGCGGACGCCTGCGGCCCAGCTTGTCGCTCAACGGCCCAAAGACCAATTGCCCGGCCCCAAGCCCCAGCAGACCGGCCGTCAGGCTGAGTTGAGATGCGGAGGTAGACGTCGATAGTTCGTGAGCCAGTTCCGGCAAGGCGGGAAGATAAAGGTCGGTACAAAGCGGGCCGAGGGCGGCCAAAAGCCCTAAAACGAGTGCGTAGCCCAGATGGGAGGGTGAAGTCATCGCATTAGCCATTGGATATGGGTTCAGAAAAAACGTGGTTAAAAATGCGCTGATAGCGCTGGCGTAATCCCTCTGGCTGCGTTTTCTGCGCGGCTACCGCGCGGAAATGAGCACCCTCCGGCAATACCGTCATCAGCTTACCTTGTGCGGCGATTTGACCTGACGAACCCGTGCGGTTAACCCTTTCAGAAAGTAGCGCAGGATTTGATCGCCACAGGCGCGGTAATTTTTATGATCCGGCGAGCGCATCATGGCCGTCAGTTCCGGCTGAGAGACTCTGAAATTCTGGGCGGCCAGTATTTCCTGAATATCCGTGGTTTTCAGCGAGAACGCGACGCGCAGTTTTTTCAGGATGATGTTATTGGTGATTTTACGCTCGACCTGGAGCGCGGGCTGGTTTTCGCTTTTGCCGCGTTTTTGCAGAATCAGGCCGTTGAGAAAATAGCTCATCACAATGTCGGGACACGGCTGGTAGCCAGGTTCATCTTCTTTTTTCACATAGCTTGCCAGTTGCTGGGCCGGCACGGTCATTTCCACCAGCGCCAGGATCGCCAGCAGGTGATCGTTATTTAAGTTCAGCATATAGCGTACGCTACGCAGCACATCGTTGTTCATCATTGTGACTCTTCAAGGTGGGGTAATGGAAAATGAGGGTGGACTATAATCATAGATAGGCAAAGTAACTCTCTGAAACTGGAATAGTTAACTGGGTTATGTTTAATGTATCACGCTTTTTGCGACAGGATCGCCGCCAGCAATCCCGGAAAGCGCGCTTCCATTTCAACGTGGCGTAATTGGTTCATATGGGTCGTGCCGACATTGGTGGTGTGAATCAGGCCCGCGTCACGCAGTACCCGAAAGTGGTGAGAAACGCTGGATTTGGGGCGGCCGCCATCCAGCTCGCCACAGGTGGCTTCGCCGAGCAGCGCCAGATGCCGGACGATCTCCATGCGCACGGGATCGCTCAAGGCGTAAAGTACGCGTTCAAGGATGAACTCGTCGGTCGTCGGGTGCTTAAAAGGTCTCATGCAGGAATTATAATGAGTCGGTTGTTTAAAATCCATTGTTCGATTAATATCGAAGTATAGAAGTAACCCAACCCTTGAGGAAATATCATGTCAGCACTATTTCAACCCTTCAAACTGAAAGACGTTGCGCTGCGTAACCGTATCGCGGTTCCTCCGATGTGCATGTATTCCGCTAATGAAGGCCTGATCAACGACTGGCATCAGACGCATTACACCTCTCTGGCGCGAGGCGGCGCCGGACTGGTGATTGTTGAAGCCACTGCCGTCGCGCCTGAAGGCCGTATCACGCCACGCTGTGCCGGTATCTGGAATGATGAACTGGCACAGGCATTTGTGCCCGTGGTCAGCGCCATCAAAGCCGCCGGTTCAGTGCCGGGTATTCAGATTGCTCACGCAGGTCGTAAAGCCAGCGCCAACATTCCGTGGGAAGGCGATGATCATATCGCCGCCGGGGATGCACACGGCTGGCCGACGATCTCTCCTTCCGCAATCCCTTTCGGCGGCAATCTGTCCAAAACGCCACGGGAAATGACGCTGGAAGATATTACGCGGGTGCGTCAGGACTTTGTGGCGGCGGCGCGGCGGGCGCGTGAGGCCGGGTTTGAATGGCTTGAACTGCATTTTGCCCACGGCTATCTGGGTCAGAGCTTCTTCTCGGTACATGCCAACCAGCGCAGCGATCAATATGGCGGCAGCTTCGATAACCGCTGCCGTTTTCTGCTGGAAACGCTGGCTGCGGTACGTGAAGTCTGGCCGGAACATTTACCGCTGACCGCGCGCTTTGGCGTGATTGAGTTCGATGGGCGTGATGAGGAAACCTTGCGGGAGTCCATTGAGCTGACGCGCCGTTTCAAACAGAACGGGCTTGATATGCTCAGCGTCAGCATTGGTTTTTCTACGCCGGACGCCAACATCCCCTGGGCTCCCGCTTTTCTGGGGCCGATTGCCCAGCAGGTTCGCCGGGAGGCGGCGATTCCGGTGTCCTCAGCCTGGGGATTCGGCACCCCTGAACTCGCTGAACAGGCGGTAAAATCCGGTCAGTTGGATCTGGTGATGGTGGGGAAATCACATCTGGCCAATCCGCACTGGAGCTATTATGCCGCCCGCGAACTGGGGATCGAACGCGCCTCATGGACGCTGCCGGCGCCTTACGCGCATTGGCTTGAAAGGTATTAATTCTGATGGTCTGTTATCGGCAATGTATTGATAACGTCGTAAGGTCGCGAGTGAACGACTGTCCATAGGCAATCATCCTCTCGGCAGGTCATTGGCTTGAGCCGCATCCGTGCGGCTCATCCTGAAGTCTCTCCCGACCCCGCCTCTTTTGCGCCCAGGGAAAAATAGCGGGTTTACGTGTGTTATGCGTTTCCTTCAGGCATTCAGCGCCTGACCTAAATCCTCGATCAGATCCTGCACGTTCTCGATGCCGACGGATAAACGTAATAGCTGCGGCGTGATGCCTTTTTGTAACCGTTTTTCCAGCGGAACTGAGGCGTGTGTCATGGCAAACGGCTGACTAATCAGGCTTTCAACCCCGCCCAGACTTTCTGCCAGCGTAAACAGGCGCGTTCGTTTAATGACCTCGCGGGCAAAATATTCATCCCCTTTAAGCCGGACGGAAATCATGCCGCCAAAGCCGCTCATTTGTTTTTGCGCCAGCCTGTATTGTGGATGCGACGGCAGGCCGGGGTAATAAACCTGTTCCACCTGTGGCTGTTGTTCGAGCCATTGCGCAATCTCTCCAGCGCTTTCGCTGTGTCGCGCACTCCGCAATGCCAGTGTCCGAATGCCGCGCAGGGTCAGGAAACTGCTGAACGGATCGAGAATTCCCCCAACGGCATTTTGCAGATAGGCGAGTTGCGCCGCCAGTTCCCGGTCGCGACCGATGACCGCCAGACCCGCAATCACGTCCGAATGTCCATTAAGATATTTGGTCGCGGAATGGATAACGATATCGAACCCCAGATCCAACGGCCGCTGGAGAGCAGGGGAGGCAAAGGTGTTATCCGCGACGCTGATCAACCGGTGCTTTCTGGCGAGGTCTGCGATAGCCGCCAAATCCGCCAGTTTCAGCAGCGGATTGGTTGGCGTTTCCACCCAGATCAGACGGGTTTTCGGGGTAATGGCCTGCTCCACAGCGTGGAGGTCAGCGGGGTTGGCATAGGTAACCTGTAGTCCGGCAGTACGTTTGCGCACGTTTTCCAGCAGACGCCAGGTGCCGCCATAGAGGTCGTCCACCGCCACGATATGACTGCCCTGATCGAGCAGTTCGAGGATGGTGGCGCTGGCCGCCAGCCCGGAGGCGAAGGCAAAACCTTGCAGGCCGCCTTCCAGTTCGGCGATAGCCGCTTCAAGAGCAGCACGAGTAGGGTTGCCGCTACGCGAATACTCATAGCCGGTAGGTTCGCCCGGCGCTGGCTGAGCAAACGTGGAGGTTGCGTAAATGGCGGGCATTACCGCGCCGGTGCTGTCCGGGGTGTAACCGGCGTGAACCGTCTGGGTATCAAATTGCGGCATACAGAACTCCTTATACAAAATCGAAAAAAGGCGGGCGGGAGCGGGAATATCATTAACGTAGCGTTTGCCGCCAATGATTCAGGATATCGGTTCGGGTAATCAGACCGAGAAAACGCTCGCCATCGAGAATAACCGCCACATAACCGCGATCGAAAATAGCGAGTAACGCCTCGTGCGACGCCTCTTTAGGCAGGGTTTCGACCTGCCGGGACATGGCCTCACGGGCGGTGAGCGAGAAATGTTGCCGATTGTTCTTCAGGCTATTAAGCAGGTCCCATTCGTCAATCACGCCGACCACGCGCTGATCCTCCAGCACCGGCAACTGGGAGATGTCGTATAAGCGCATACGGGCATGAACGATACTGAGCGTATCATCGGGCGCGACGGAAACCGTGGCGCCCTCGTCGTGACGGTAGGCAATCAAATCACGCAGATCGCCGTGCGGGGGGCGTTTAATCAGCCCCTGCTCAATCATCCAGTAATCGTTGAACATCTTTGACAGGTATTTATTGCCGCTATCGCAGATCAACGTCGCCACTCGCTTCGGTTCCGTCTGTTCGCGGCAATAGCGCAGCGCGGCCGCCAGCAGCGTGCCGCTGGAGGAACCGGCCAACACGCCCTCTTTACGCAGCAGTTCGCGGGCGGTATGGAAAGATTCGGCGTCTCCGATGGCGTAAGCGTGTTGAATCCGACTGAAATCGGCCAGTTCGGGAACGAAATCCTCCCCGATGCCTTCCACCAGCCAGCTTCCGGCTTCGCCATAGCTGCCGCGCTGCACGTGGTCGGAGAGGATCGAACCGGCCGGATCTGCCAGTATAAACGCGGTCTGCGGTGAGACTTCGGCAAAGTAGCGGCTGAGACCGCCCAGCGTGCCGCCGGAACCGACGCCAACCGTAATCGCGTCGATTTGACGATCCATTTGCCGCCACAGTTCCGGGGCCGTGGTGTGGTAATGCGCCGCCAGATTAGCCGGGTTATTGAACTGGTCGATGTAATAGGCGCCTGGCGTTTCGCTAGCCAGACGGCGGGCATAATCCTGATAATAGTCCGGGTGTCCTTTGGCGACATCGGAACGAGTCAGCCGTACTTCCGCGCCCAGCGCCCGCAGGTGAAATATTTTCTCCCGGCTCATCTTATCCGGCACCACCAACACCAGCCGGTAGCCTTTCAGCGCGGCCACCAGCGCCAGCCCCAGACCAGTATTGCCGGCGGTTGCTTCAATGATGGTTCCGCCGGGTTGCAGCCAGCCCTGACGTTCAGCATGTTCAATCATGGACAAGGCCACCCGATCTTTAATCGAACCGCCGGGATTCTGGTTTTCCAGTTTTACGAACAGGCGGCACGGTCCGGTATCAAAATGGGTAAGTTCCAACAGCGGTGTATGGCCTATGAAGTCGAGAACGGAGGTATGGGATTCCATCTATCTTTCACTTTTCGGCGAGAATCGTAGGGCTATATTAGATCTGCGAAAATGGCATATGAACGAAATAAATCACCAATAGATATGCGATTATTTAATATAATATTCTAATTGCCGTAAAAATGTATGGAAGCGTAGCGGTGTGGACGTATATCCCTCTGACGAAAAAGGCACCACCTATTCGTACAAATAGAGTGGTGCCCGATGAATTGACGCATGGAACAGCTTACTTAAGCTTTCCGCTATCCGTTTTGCTGTGCGGACAGTTCGGCATCCAGCCGGATCAGCGCGATGACGTATATTGGCATGCCAGCCAGCAACGTCGGCAGGTGGACCATTTCGTTAGCGACGTGGGGAAGGCTATTCCCGGCAGGCGGCGAGTCCGGGATTTTCGTCTCGCTAGGCGGAAAGATAGGGCCGAAAGTGATAGCGCGCGGCAGTACTTTGGAATGGGTGACGCCGCCCATGGAATAGGCGGGGTCGCTGCGTCCGGTGACGTCATGCCAAGCCTGTTGCAGCACCTGACGGGCCTTATCATCTTCCGGCAGATAAAATGGCGGGATATCTCGCCAATTGGGAAGCAGTTCAATGCCGGCGGCGAGCTGCGCGAGGTGGTCACCTAGCGTTGTCATAATGGTTTGCCCGTTCAGTGTCACCGGATAGCGGATGTCGCCGGTAATGGTCAGCGTACCGGAGGTATCGGACTGCCAGATGCCTGCGTTCAGCGTCAGCTTGCCGGACGGCACGTCTTCCAGCCCAATCCCGGCTCCCTCGCCGTAAGGGGAGGCGAACAACTGTTGCAGGTTTTTCGCAAGTGTTCGTTCCGGTTCCGGCAGGAGGTTCAGTTCAAGCAGAGCATCCAGCAGGACGACAGCGGCGCTGAGCGTGCCCTCGGGGAACGCGGCATGACCGGCAATCCCCTGAGCCTGCAAGGTCAGGCCGCGTTCGTCACGGGTAAACGTGACGCGTCCTGCACCGAGACCGCTCAGCGTATCGCCATTCAGATCGCCCTCTACGCCGGTGAGGGTGATTTGCGCCGTCGCCGGAATCGTGTTGCCCGCATTACCGGCGCTGAAGGCAGAGAGCTTACCAGCATCCGCAACGTTCATGCGAAACGCGATTTGTCCTTTTTGCGCATAGTTCACCGGAAACGAACCGTCGGTGACGAGAGAGAGGCGAGGCACCGGTCCATTTTTAGCGAACCAGATGAGATCGGCCATATCGGTTTCTTCCGCCATTCCGTAAACGAGACGCAGATTGTGTTGCAACGGTATCGCCAGATCACGGAACAGTTTCAGCAAATACAGGTTCATGATAGCAGAACCTTTATTGTCGAATACGCCGCGGCCAATCAGAAAATCATCTTGGCGGGTCAGCGTAAACGGCGGATAAGACCAGTTCTCGCCTGCCGGCACCACGTCAAGATGATTGATCAAGCCAATATCTTCACAATGGTTGCCATAAATCACAGATCCTGCATAGCCCTCATGCTGCTCTGTGCGGAATCCGGACTGTTCGGCCAGCGACAGGGCCACTTGCAGCATTTTGGCGCAGTCGGGACCGAAAGGCGCTCCCGGCTGTGCGAGATCGGGACGGCTGACGCTGGGGACCTCAACCCACTTCGCCAGTTCGTCGATCATCGATTCGCGATGGGCGGCGAGCCAACATTCGATTTTGGGTAATAGGGCCTTTTCCAGTGTGGTAAGGGATGTGGACATCAGTTCCTCCTTGAAATGAAAAGATAATATTAATCCCCGGACTGAATATATTAGCTTGCTTAAAGCTAGGGATAGGCGTAGCAGCAGCGAGTCTTATATAAATTTCGAGTTTTGACAAATAATTACAACATTTTTTTTTCGTATCGCTTCAATTATATATAATAACTCTTAAATATTATTAATATGTTACTTGTTTTTTTTGGCGCGCAACGCATTTCGTTCAGGAGAATAGAGGGAAAAAACCTGCCGTTATCGGCCCGGCCTCCGGCATAAACGCCGCTCTACAGCGGATACATAACACCTGAGACGGCGGATTTATTTCTTCATATAGACATGAAAGGTTGTCGCTACCTTGACGATTGGGATTGCTTGGTGTAAAACTAAACCGTACGGTTTATTAATAAACTCGCTTCGATTAATACTTGCCAAGTCCCAGGAGATGATATGAAAAGCGTTTATCTGATTAGCTGCATTGTGTCGGCGTTTATGCTAACTGGCTGCGTTTCGTTGTTTTAACCCATTTCTTCGTCAACTTTCCGGTATCCGCGATACCTCAGGAGATGTTATGAAAAAATTATTTTTGCTGTGCTGCGTGGTGTCTGCATTTATGTTAAGTGGTTGTATTTCATTAGGCAGTCATCTCACCTGATTTTGGCGTCTTGCCAAAACATTTCGCCTTCTTCGTGATGGATAATGCAATGTTCACCGGTTGCGATAAGTCCGAAGAAGGCATCTATCACACGATGGGTGTATCCGCGATGCCTCACCCAATAAAGTATTCGGCTACCACTCCCTGTTTTTGATACGCTCTATATGACAAAAAATACGTGTGACAGGAAATATTTTTCTTTTTATTTGCGTCAGATTTGACGCGCAGGAGATGTGATGAAGGTACGAACGAAAGCGCGCCGTGATGCCATCGTGCAGACCGCCGCTCAACTTTTTCAGGAGATGGGTTATGAACGTGCATCCATGAATGAGCTGGCGAAACGGGTGGGTGGTTCTAAAGCGACGCTGTATGGCTATTTTTCCACCAAGGAAGAACTGTTTATTGCCGTTGTTAGGGAACATGCAACGATGCATCTTTCTGAAGCGACGCAAGAACTGATTGCTGAGGATCGTTCAACTGAAACGCTTAAGGATTTACTCACCCGCTTTGGTGAGCGAATTTTATTTGTATTGACCAATGAAAGCAGCGCAATGGCGATTTACCGCATGGTGGTGGCGGAGGCAGGGCATTCAGATATCGGTACGCTGTTTTATGAAGCCGGGCCAAAAGAGAATATTGAGAAACTGTCTGAACTGATGGCGGAGGCGATGGAAAAGAAAACGTTGCGCAAAGACGATCCCTCCCTGAAGGCGGTACAGTTCCTGTCACTTTTAACTGCGGAGATCGACGGCCGCGTCTTTCAGCGTCATCTTGAACCGATTAGCCTGCCACGGATTCGTGAAATGGTGAGTAACGCGGTTGATATGTTTATCGCCGGTGCCGGGCCCCGTCCCTAATCAACGGGATTTTGTACAACACTTTATCGAATAGCTGTTTTTAAACAGCGGCGTTTTGAAGATCTGATCCGCCGCGAGGCCGACATTGTGGGTTCCGAGGGGGCTGGCGTATTAGCACCCGCAGGCAGCAACCGACCGATGCTAATACGCCGTACCCATTTATCGTGTTTACAAGTTACAGCGTTCCTTGCCGTCATTTGCCCACTGGCGTGCTGTTAAGGCAATTAGGGGATCACCCGTTGCTGGGCAATAAACAGGTTGGTGTTGCCACCAGGCGTATTCTCAGTGAGTTGGCTGCGGCATAAACAGCCGCGCGTGTTTTTCACCGTCCATCAGGTTCAGGCTCCAGTCTGCTTCAAATTTAACAAACCGACCCGGCCAGGTATCAAAGCGCCGAAGCTGAACCAAAATTCTG
Source organism: Brenneria rubrifaciens (assembly GCF_005484945.1). Classification (NCBI taxonomy): domain Bacteria; kingdom Pseudomonadati; phylum Pseudomonadota; class Gammaproteobacteria; order Enterobacterales; family Pectobacteriaceae; genus Brenneria; species Brenneria rubrifaciens. The sequence continues at coordinate 2,540,175 of NZ_CP034035.1, read as the reverse complement.
ATTACCGGTATTTCCTCTGTTCGCGCCAGCCCGGAGACATACTGAGTGTCCAGCCGTTTAATCAACTCTGTGGATAATGACGTTCGGATTCCATCGTTCAGCGGACTTAACCCGCGTTCATTATCCACAACGATAGCGCCGCTTGTATCACGATTTGCGGTATGTCGAGCTGTGCAGGCACGTCGGCAGGCCGCGGAATAACCTGTAGAAAGCCGGAAAGCGTCATTGCCGCCATCAGAAAACCCAATATCCCGATATCGGTCATGATCCAGGGGCGCAGCCACATAAGCAGTTTCATTTTGCAGATAAAGCCTGGCTCGCATTGGTCGTTTGGCGCGAAAAATGCTACCCACCCGAAGAGGATAATCTGCAAAAAGGGGGGGGGAATCAGCAAAAATACCCGGCATATCGCCAACGGGAACGTCGCCCCGTCCGCATGGGCCATCGCCGCCTGCCACACCGTCGCGGCGTGCTGTACTGAATGAAAGCTAACGCTGGTATCCGGGTAAACGTTAGCCATAAAAAAAACAACAGCGGCCGTTAACGTTTATGGTCAGAGCAAGTACTCGGTGTCAAACCGGCCTGAACGATACAGAACCGCCAGACAACATTCGCAACGCGCGGCTTCCCCCGCGTTGTGCACCCGGTATCGGTATAGCGGTCACAGTGCGAGCAGACCACCAGATGGGGACATGTTTTCATCGTGTCAATCTGAGAAAGTCTTAATAAGAAAAGAACAGCAGGCAACCAGTATGGGTAACTGGTTACCTGCCACGGTTGTTATGCGCTAACAAGGCTAAGCTTTTCTATTTGTGTCGCATATTTGCGTCGCATGATGTGATGCGTATCACCAGCGGCTGACTTATTTCAGCATCTCGACCAGTTCTTCGGCTCCTTTATCGAGTCCCACTTCCGCAGCGCTCAGTGATCCAATGGTAGCGCCAACGTTCATGGCGTTCGGATACTGTTTGGCTACATAGGCATTAAGCAACTGGTTGCTTGCGGCATCATAAATTTCAACAGCATAGTTTACAGAACCGTCAAGCAACCCTTCTTTTCCACGGATTGACTGCACGATGTTGTAGGGGCCGCCAGCCAGATCGAATTTAGTAAAGGTGCCAGCAAACTGGGTTGTGGTTTCAGCCCCGGTAAGCGTCAGCTTCAGCCGGAGCGTGTCTGGCGAGGCGGTACTGACCTCCTTGAAACGCGGGCTTAGATTTTTACTGAACGTCTCTCTCATGTAGGTTGCCAGTGCCTGCCGATCTTCCTGTGGGATGTCGCCAAACTGGTTATCAGCCCCTTGATAGATCGTTACGGGTTCAATGATGATGTTGGTGTATTTCTTCCAGTCCACGGCGGTGGAATAACGGTAAGGAATACGATCTGATTTGTCGTCTGTGTTCGGTTTCAATTGAGTTGAGGAGCTGATGCCTGAATAGTGCGCAGGGGGCGTTCCGGCACAGCCTGCCAACGCCACAACCGCCAGAGTCAGAACCACAGAACGAGAGACCTGAGAGAATGTGAACATGTGAAATATCCTGTATGAAGAAAAAAACACCGATATCAATATAAAACCCTGTGTCATCGAAATTATTTCATCATCTACTGGGGAGAAAATCATATGCCTACGGTAGATGAGTACATAAAAACAACAAAACAGGACTGTACGGTTTAGTTTTGCATTGATATCCATCAGGTGTCAAGGAAATGTATTATTTTGTTTAATTCCCCCCTTCCGGCAGGGTAGTTGACACCCACACTAAAAATTCCAATAGGGGCCGGAGCCTGATATGAAAGGTTATTCACCGGAATGTAAGGGCGCTGTATTGGCTAAATTACCTCCTCCTTAAAACATGACCGTTACCGCACTTGCACTCAGGGAAGGGATTTCGGAAGCTACCCTTTATCATTGGCCAAACCAAGATGAGGGGAAGGCTGGTGCCAGGAGCCATTAAAAACACCGACCAATGGTCGACTGAAGCCCGCTTTGCGGTCATCGTTGAAACCGCCACACGCAGTGAGTATTGCCGTCGCAAAGGGCTTTACCCTGAACAAATAGCCCAGTGGAAACAGGATTTTCTCCAGACACCACAAACCGATACAAGGCAATCGCAAAAACAGGTTCAAAAGACATCAAAGGGCTGAAACGGGAACTGGTCCGCAAGGAAAAAGCCCTGGCGGAGGCGCAGCCTTGCTGATCCTGAGAAAAAAGCTGAATCGGTTTTACGGCGAGGAGGACGGGGGCGACTGACCCCCGCTCACGAACGCGTGCAACTGATGCGGTGGATACGTGAAGCCATGAGCGCCGGTACACGTCTGCTTCCCGCCTGTCGCAAGGTGGGGTTAAGCCTGTGCACCTGGCGGCGCTGGAATGACCAGGTTGAAGACCGTCGCCCCCCGGCAGTACGCCCGGTACCGGCCAATAAACTGAGCGCCGAAGAAGAGCATCAGATAGTCACGGTCTATCACGAGCCGGAATATGCCAGCCTGCCGCCGGCGCAGATCGTGCCACGGCTGGGGGACAAGGGCCTCTATCTGGCCAATGAATCGACGTTTTACCGGGTACTGCGGCGACAGGATCAAGTGCATCACCGGGGCCGTAGCCGCGCACCGCTAAAGGGGAATAAACCCACCCGCTATCAGGCTGTTAAACGATGCCAGGTGTAGACGTGGGACATCACCTGGCTGGCCTCCAGGGTTCGTGGCCGCTAGTTTTATCTGTATCTGACAGAAGATATTTTCAGCCGAGAATCGTCGGTTACGAGGTTTATGAAGAGGAAAACGACGAGCAGGGCGCCGCGCTGCTGCACCGCACCGTATTGGGCGAACGGTGTTAACGACACCCGTTAGTGCTTTATGCTGACAATGGCAACGGGTCGATGTAGTGATGTTGAATCCAGACAAGCCAGTATTCAAACAAGCCAAATACCGAGCTTGAATCTGTAGCGTAAAAACGAATCAGGGTGTCAACTTCGTTGACAGCTACCGTGCTCACACACAACGGTGCTCAGCCTCAGCCTCAGCCTCAGCCTCAGCCTCAGCCTCAGCCTCAGCCATGACGTTTTTACGTTTCAGAAAATAGCTGGCTACCACTGCTCCATACTCGAAGGACAAATTCAACCCACAATCGGGCAGCATTATTAATCTGTCTTTTCTAAAGAATATTCTCTGGCGTTTTTCCTTCATTAAAAATAGCATTTTTATACTGTTTTTGTATTTCACAAGGCAGGAGAGGGATTATTCTTTCCTCCAGAAATGGAGCCAGCGCACAACATACAGGATCTTTTGAAAATAACCCATTGCTATAAGAAACACTATTTCCTCTGCATCCGCCATGTGCAATGAATTTATATCTGCAATCTTTGCAGGGAAGATCATGTATCGTTATTTTCGAGAAGATTTTAAATTCTTCGTTCTCATTATATGAAACACGGGTTATCTCTTTTTCTTCATTATTGAAAATGACATCACCTTTATATCTGAGTGACGGGCAAAATCTGACCTTGCTTCCACCTTCAACAATTATGCTTCCGAATTGATATGAACAGGGATGATAGGCATCGCTGGAGATAATTTTAAAACCATTATTCAGTATTGAAGATCGAAAAAGCTGAACGATCTCAAGACGCATTTTTGTATGACGAGGGTAAGTAGCAAGATAATCCCTTATAATTTGGTAATATGATTCTTTGGCAATATCAAGCCATTCTTCTTTATCCTGCACTGCGTGGCTTGTAGTGCTTCTCCCGCTCATGAACACTTGGTCAACCTGCCATCTGTCAACTTTAAGTTCCAGTAGTTTTCTATATAACGAATATAATTCTTTTGCTGTCACTGCATTGCAGATTGTTGTGTTTACAGTCACGTATAACCCATATTGAGTGGCAAGTTTTATTTTTTCTAAAATTTTTTCATGGCTGACGGATTTACCATTTTTATATTTTCTGATTAGGGCATTACCCTCAAGTCCATCAAGACTAATTCCTAGTCCAATTGTCAGAGGACTCGTTTTGCCTGTTATGGTCCGGAACAGGGATTTTAGGGTTTCTTTAACTTTCAAATGGGCAAGCCAATCGAGAATGTTTTTTCTCAGGTAAATACCATTGGTTATAAAATATATGTTGCGATATCCATTTGAGATGGCATATTCAATAAGTTCTTTACTGTCCGGGTGCATTAAAAATTCGCCCCCAGTAAAAGTAATGCGCGTGGCTCCTTTTTGAGCAGTCGCAAAAATTGTTTTTTTGAGTTGACTTAATTTGTGATGTTCAAAGTTATCTGAGGCTGAAATATAACAATGTTCGCAAAGCAGATTGCAGCGCTTCGTTGTTTCCAGATGTAACCGATGCGGTGAATTATATTTTTCTGTTAATTGCATATGAACCACCTGAGCATCATGTCGATAAAATCAAGGACATAAGACCAGGACCTGAGCCCTGGTCTGTACACAACGTAAGTTAAGCTTTCACTTAACCCCCGATAGGACCAGTATCAGCACTATCTACCAGGTGTCCGTTGAGCCCGTTATGTACACCGAAGTGCCGGACAGGTGATACACACATCTTAAGGATTTTTGAAAGTACGTTCATTCTTACTACCTCACGTTTCACTGTTTGGTTAAGTTAAACTAGATGATAGTTCCAGAACTATTTCAATGCGCGAACTAATGCGCGACACCTATAATCCATATAAGCTGTGTGGGTTTGTTGATTTTGATCACAAAACGTACAATTTGTTTTATGTTGTGATACCTGACATTGATTTCCGGCGGAGTTCGAGGTGGCAAATGAACAGCAGACTTGGCAGAGATTTTTGGATCTACAGATGTGGGCAAATAGCCACCGCGCTGGGATATAGTGCATCATCCATCGCCGTTATCTGGTGGATTTTGGGTGAGTATCAAAAAATGATATATGTGTCCTATGTTATTGTTCCTCCGTTGATCATTTCAGCATTATCGCAACCATTAGTTGCCCCTCTGGGTGACCGATTCAATAAGAAAAGATTACTGCAATATGGATTGGCTATACAGTTTGTCAGTTATCTCATCGTTGCAGTTATCTTTATGGTTGGGGAAATGAATATCGCTGTGTTGATTGCATTTGAAATGTTGTCGACGACCGGGAAAATAATTTTTAACTCTGGTTCTATAGGGATACTTCCTCATCTGGTTTCAGAAAGTAAAATTCCAGATGGTATAAATATTACACAAAGAATAAATTCCGTTATGTCTATATTGGGTGGGGCGCTCGGCGGTTCGATGGTCACATTTTTAGGCGTGGCAAATTCTTTTTTGTTTCTTTCTGTATGTTTGCTTCTGGCATTCCTTCTTTGTATGATGATAAATTATTCAACACAAAGTGAAAATTCCGGCGTCAATGTTTCAACCTGGATGAATGATGTTAAAGATGGCTTCAAATATACAATCCAAAATCCTGTTGTCTCTGGGTTTTTTATATATAGTCTTATTATAGGTATTGCCTTTGCTCCAATGACACTGGCATTTCCTTATATCATAAAGGAAATAAATGGACTTCCCCCGCTTTTTGTCGGTTTTTTGACGACAAGTATGGGAGGTGGAGTTATATTGGGGTCCTTATGTCTTCCTTATTTAAAGAAAATATTTGACAATAAATATATTGTATATTTTTCATCCACTCTTTTTTTTCTGTCATTATTAATGGTGGGTGTATATCGTCATGTTATGGTATTGTTTATAGGGCAATTTATCATTGGTCTGTCCAGAAACTGGATAAATGTAACTGTTGATTCGTTATTAATGGTTAACTTACCTAAAGAGCTGCGGACAAGAGTTTTATCGAATCTTATGTTTTTTGCTATGATTAATATGCCACTAGCAATGATTATATTTGGTGGATTAATGGATGCATTGGGTGTGTATAATATATTCTTGGTTCTCTCTATGTTATCTTTCGCCGGTATGCTGGCGATTGTTTCTAACAAGGGAGTAAGAGGGTTTCTTTCCGCGAAACCAGAGGAAGCAATGGCGATGTTATCCAGAGATTGAAAGCTTACCTTAGCAATTTTTTTATTATTAAGGAATATATGTGCAAACGCCTCGGTGATAACGCTTCCGTATTGCCGGATAAAATAAAAAGCCCTATCAGTGCAAACTGATAGGGCTTCAGACTATGATCTAATTAAGGTCAGTGCAAAAAACGGACTGACCGCCATGCTCAGAGAACCTTCCCCGCATCAATCGCTCATAAAACAGAACCCTACGTTAAAACATGGGGTTCGTCAGCAATCTGACGAATATCTGTATTCGTTTTTTTATGACGAAATTTAACTAACATCAGAATTTTTTACCCATACATTCATCTCCGCGTGTGTAATGTTACTTCCACATATGATAAGTCCAATGACCGTGTCTTTGAGACGCTGGGGGATAACAGAGAGCGCTGCTGGCATGAGTGTCCCGGTTGCGGGTTCAACCCATTGTCTGGCTTTCTCGTCGAATGAAATCATGCCTTGTAAGGCGTCGCTATCCGACACGATGATGGCCTTCTTAAGGTAGCGTTGGGCGTATTACAGCATCAGGCAATCAATCACAGGAGCGCCAAGGGTTGAAATCGCGGAGGTGATGTCCACGTTCACTGGCTTTCCTGCTTTTGATGCCTGATACATTGAACTGGCACCCATGGTTTTCACCCCCAATATCCGAATGTGTGGGTTACGGGATTTCAGTACCGTCGCGATGCCAGCCAGCATTGCACCGCCGCCCACCGCAACAAATACATCGATTAATGAAGGACAATCCTCAATAAGTTCGCGTCCAAGGGTTCCATATCCTTCCGCGACAAGTGTATCGCTACAGTCATCATGACATGGCATCCCTGTTCTGCAAGTTTCCTGGCCCGTTCAAACGCGGAACTGACATCTTCTTCGATAAGCACTGTGCTACCCAAATAGCATATTTTTTCAACTGATGAGGCCGGGGCAGTTTTTGGTATAATGACGGTCACGTTTACATCAAGCGCTTTTGCGGCATCTGCTACTGCGATACCGAAGTTACCGCCACTGACGGCAGTGAACCGGTAATCTTTCAGATCGCCGGTGAAAACGGAAAGCAGGTTAAGCACTCCCGGGCTTTAAGAGCCGCCAGTCTGTAAATTCTCCAGTTTCAGAAAAACCTTTCTTCCCAGCATATCCGGCAATCCCGGAGACAAAACCATGGGGGTACGAATGACCGAATTTTTAATCCTTTCGGCAGCGGTGATAATTGAAGACAGAGTAATGTAAGTAGCCATCAGTATGTCTCTTATGAAAGTGGTCTGGTAAAAAGGACATGAGAAATAAGGGGGACAAGATCCCCCTGCACGTTATAGGTGATAGTAAACTTTTTCTTTTTATGCCCCAGATAATTAACTGATTCGGATGACGATTTTCCCGAATGCACCTCTCTCCAGATGCGTGAAGGCTGCTCTCGCGTCGGAAAAATCATATACTTTATCAATCACGGGTTTGATCTGATGGCGGTCAACAGCCTGACATAAATCTTCAAGAGCCCGTCGGTGACCCACGGTAATCCCTTGGATAACCGCTCTTTTAAGCATCTGGGAGACGGCAGGAAGCACCATCTCACTGCCTCTAAGGAAACCAATCTGAGCAATCTGACCTTCCGGGGCAAGGGCATACGCAGACTGGCGCAGATTATCCCCGCCAATAAGCTCCAGGATATGATCAAATCCATGCCCCCCGGACAGCTCAGCAGCCTGTAACGACCATTCCGGTGTAAGTGTCAGCGCCAGTGATATAAGACGGTAATTCACCATTTGGCTTGTCCGCTCCACCCAACATGTTGTTTCCTTGAGGTTCTCACACCAGAAAGGACATCAGCATGCTGAGCAGAGAGGACTTTTACATGATAAAGCAAATGCGCCAGCAGGGTGCGTATATTGTCGATATTGCCACTCAGGTGGGTTGTTCTGAGCGAACCGTCAGACGGTACCTGAAATACCCGGAACCTCCGGCCAGAAAAACACGCCACAAAATGGCTAAACTCAGGCCGTTCATGGACTATATCGACATGCGTCTGGCAGAGAACGTCTGGAACGGCGAGGTCATCCTCGCGGAAATCAAAACGATGGGTTATACCGGCGGCCGCTCCATGTTGCGTTACTACATCCAGCCCAAACGTAAGATGCGGCCATCGAAGAAAACAGTTCGCTTCGAAACCCAGCCCGGCTACCAGCTCCAGCATGACTGGGGGGAAATTGAGGCTGAGGTTGCCGGACAACGATGCAAAGTTAGCTTCGCGGTTAACACGCTGGGGTTCTCCCGCCGCTTCCATGTCTTCGCCGCACCAAAGCAGGATGCTGAGCATACCTATGAGTCTCTGGTTCGCGCCTTCCGCTACTTCGGCGGCAGCGTGAAAACCGTGCTGGTCGATAATCAGAAAGCCGCGGTGCTGAAAAATAACAACGGGAAAGTGGTGTTCAACTCCGGGTTCCTGCTGCTGGCCGACCACTATGGCTTCCTGCCACGGGCCTGCCGCCCGCGAAGGGCCAGAACCAAAGGTAAGGTGGAACGGATGGTGAAATACCTCAAGGAGAACTTCTTCGTCCGGTACCGCCGGTTCGACAGCTTCGCCCATGTTAATCAGTTACTGGAGCAGTGGATGGCTGACGTTGCTGACCGACGGGAACTTCGCCAGTTCAGGCAGACACCGGAACAGCGCTTCACGCAGGAACAGGAGCATCTTCAGCCGTTACCGGATACTGACTTCGATACCAGCTACTTCGATATCCGCCATGTCTCCTGGGATGGCTATATCGAGGTTGGCGGAAACCGTTACAGCGTACCGGAAAGCCTTTGTGGTCAGCCGGTCTCAATACGGATCTCGCTGGATGATGAGCTGCGGATCTACAGTAATGAGCAGCAGATGGCATCGCACCGGCTCTGTTCGGCTTCATCCGGCTGGCAGACCGTGCCGGAGCATCACGCCCCGCTCTGGCAGCAGGTCAGTCAGGTGGAACATCGCCCGCTAAGTGCGTATGAGGAGCTGTTGTGATGCACGAACTGGAGGCACTGCTGGGTCGTCTGAAAATGGAACATCTGGGCTACCACGTCGAAAGCCTGCTGGAGCTGGCGGCCAAAAAAGAGCTGAACTACCGCGAGTTCCTGTGTATGGCGCTGCAACAGGAATGGAACGGGAGACATCAGCGAGGTATGGAGTCTCGGCTAAAACAGGCACGGTTCCCGTGGGTCAAAACGCTGGAGCAGTTCGACTTCGGCTTCCAGCCAGGTATAGATCGTAAGATCGTCCGGGAACTGGCCGGGCTGGCGTTCGTGGAGCGCAGCGAGAACGTGATCCTGCTGGGGCCGCCAGGTGTGGGTAAAACCCACCTGGCAGTAGCACTCGGGGTAAAAGCGGCTGATGCTGGTCACCGGGTGCTGTTCATGCCACTGGATAAGCTGATCGCCACACTTATGAAGGCAAAGCAGGAAAACCGGCTGGAAAAACAGCTACAGCAGCTTGGTTACGCCCGGGTGCTGATACTGGATGAGATAGGCTATCTGCCAATGACCCGCGAGGAGGCCAGTCTGTTCTTCCGGTTGCTGAACCGTCGGTATGAGAAAGCAAGTATCGTACTGACGTCAAATAAAGGGTTCGCCGACTGGGGAGAGATGTTCGGCGATAACGTGCTGGCAACGGCAATCCTGGATCGGCTGCTACACCACTCAACCACACTGAACATCAAAGGAGAAAGCTACCGGTTAAAGGAAAAACGCAAAGCCGGAGTGCTGGCAAAAAACGCCACGCCAATCAGTGATGATGAAATGGCGGAAAGTGGGCAACATTAATGACCAATAGCGGACATTAAAAATGGCGAAAAACGGCCAACAATCCTAGCGTTGACATAAGGCGGGTATTAATCAGACCTGATGCCCCGAGCGCCTTTGCACGCCGTAGTTTCTCTTCACTACCTGAGATAACGGTCACTTCCGCACCAATAGCGCTCGCCAGTTGGAGCCCTGCCAGTGCCACTCCGCCGGTTCCCTGGACCAGCAGTTGTGATTGATGCCGGAACGAGACAATTTAAAGAACAAACCGCCCCGGTTAGCAGGATTGTCTCGCCCGGCAGGAAAGCTTGCTAGCACCAACACGAAGTTCCTGTCAGTGCCAATCCGCGACGCATTACCACCAATCTATTTTTCACCGCTGCGGAGCAAGGGGCGGTAAGTCCGGCTATACAGGGGCAGTTTTTTCTCCGGTGTGCTTTCCGTTCCCGTATCTGCTTCCGGTTAATCGTTTCCTGGCACAACCCGCCCCCGCAAGGGGAAATAGCACGCATGCTGCGCCCTTGCGGGCCAGAACGATGCCGGTAAAGCGAACTGTCAGGCGATACGAAGACGAAAATCACACCACTGACGGAAAAAAAACCATGACGATTTCCCTGCATACCACCCGAACAAGCTCTCCTAACATCGCAGCGGCGACCAGCGTATCCCCGCTGGAGTAGTCAGGCGCCTCAAAAACGAAATTTTCCATAACCCAAACCAATATTTATCAGACCGTCACTGACAACATCATTTCTGCACTTGAAGCAGGCGTTAAGACGTGGTCTTGACCGTGGCTGCGGGGGCTGGCATGTCAGGATTACCTTCAAATTAAGCGACTGGCGCTTCTTACAGCGGGATGAATATCATGTTGCTGTGGTGCAGTGCGTCAGAACAGGGATTCAGCGACTCACGATTGATGACCGACAAGCAGGCGCAAGCGGAAGGCGGGCAGGCGCGCAAAGGGGAGCAGGGCACAACCGCTATTTTCTATTCCACGCAGGAGAAGGAAAACGATGCCGGGGAAATCGAATATATCCCGATGCTGAAAACATTCATCATTTTTAACGTTGAGCAGATCGACGGTCTGCCCGTACTTGCTCTGGGTCGGTGTCCATATAAGTTATTTAGCAAGCAGGCGGGCGGCATGGTTCTCCGACCATGTTTTATTGCTTTTATGCCAACCCAGCGCCACAGTCTTGAAATTCTTAACCGGTGAACGCGCTGCCTGCTCAGCGGCACGTTGTTGCGCCGGATTGATATTCTGCGCCAGCATCTTGCGGATGCCGTCACGCTGTTGCCGGGCATCGGCCAGCGATACATTAGGATAAGCGCCTAAACCGAGACGGGACTCTTTGCCGTCGATACGATATTTGAGATACCAGAGACGTGAACCGCCGGGATTGACCAAAAGGTACAGGCCGTGAGAATCGGAAACTTTGAAGGGTTTAGCGGATGATTTTAAGTTGCGGATTTTTGAGTCGTTAAGAGACATTTGGGGGTCACTCCGTCATCGAACCAACTTGACCCCAAATCTGACCACCATTTTTTCCCGATGCGCAGGGAAAACTAGAAACGCATCGGGAAGGATTTTCACGCTAACCTGTTGAATTAATGTACAAATAGGGATTCGTAAGGATGCATGAAAACAGGAAAATGGCTCCTCTGACTGGACTCGAACCAGTGACATACGGATTAACAGTCCGCCGTTCTACCGACTGAACTACAGAGGAATCGTGTGAACGGGGCGCATCATAACGGGGCATGTAGCGCATGTCAAAGGCGGAAACGATAATTTTGAACAGTTCGGTGAGAGAATGTGCAATCTGTCGAGATTTTTTGCAATGGCTGACAATAAATGGTCAGTATGACCACCATCAGGATGGAATCATGGACGATGCTCATGCTCATGCTCATGCTCATGCAACGGATGAGTATTGACCGATCACCTGAGTATTATATTTCTAATATCCGTATCACCTTTCTGCTATTCAAATGAGTGAGGAGATACCGGCTGCGATTAGGTTTTTCAGACGATGATGTCGCGTTGGTGATCATGAGAAAAATACCACTAAACCGTTTTCTTGAGCAGTTCTTCCGTCGCGTCAATATAGTTCTCTGCCGTTGCCTTGATTTGGTGATCCAGAATAAAACGAGTGAAACATCATGCTGAATCATATTGAGACAAAGTGGCTTTACGATTTTATCGCGCTGGAGGAGTAACGCCGTTTTACTCGCGCCGCCGAGAAAAAATATTTCACAGTCTTCATGAAGCGAATGACCAAAAGCGGTTATGGCATTGCATGGTTGCCGGACTATTCCAGTAAAGAAGAGCTGGAAGGTCATGAACTGGTGATTCTTGATAGGGCAAGCGCGGTATTGAGCATGGGGGTATACCTTTACCGACTGCATGCCAGGCTGAATATGGCGTCAGAAAAATTCTGGCGAGATATGAAAGCGTTACAGCATTAATCCGAAAGCGGCGGGATAGCAATGGGAGTTGGCGGTGTTGCCGGCGGACTATCTGGCGGTCATGCGGCCGCCAGATAGTCCGTTCAGACCATCAGGTGGAGCGAGTGGTCTGAGGTTCATCATAGGAGGCGGATGGCGCTTCGCTCTCCTTTTTGTCGTCATGAGCGTCTTTTTCCATACTTGCCACGACAGCGGTAGAGATACTGTTGCCAATCACGTTGGTTGCGGTACGGCCCATATCCAGGAACTGGTCAATACCGATAATCAGCAGGATACCGGCTTCCGGCAGGTTGAACATGGGTAAAGTTGCCGCGACCACCACCACCGCAGCGCGCGCCACACCCGCCATACCTTTACTGGTGATCATCAGGGTCAACAGAATCAGAATCTGCTGGGTCAGGCTCAGGTCGATGTTGTATGCCTGCGCGATAAACAGAATCGCAAAGGATTGATACATCATTGAACCATCAAGGTTGAAAGAGTAGCCCAGCGGCAGCACGAAGCTGGTGATTTTTTTCGGTACGCCGAATTTGGTCAGCGCCTCCATGGTTTTCGGATAAGCGGACTCGCTACTGGCGGTGGCGAAGGCCAGCGTGGTGGGTTCGCGAATCAGTTTTGCCAGTTTAACGATTGCTTTGCCTAAAAACGCATAGCCGACTGAGAACAGGGCCAGCCACAGCAGCGCCAGACCCAGATAGAACACGCCAATCAGTTTACCGAAGTCATAAATCAAACCCAGACCCTGAGTTGTGATGGCGGAGGCAATGGCAGCGAAGGCGGCGATCGGTGCCAACGCCATGACGTAGTCGGTCACACGGAACATCACTTTGGCCAGTTCTTCAATCATCGAAATGATGGTCGTCGCCTGTTTGTTATGGTGTTTGACGTAGGCGAGGGCAGAGCCGAAGAACAGCGAGAAGATCAGAATTTGCAGAATTTCGTTGTTGGCCATCGCTTCCACAATGCTTTTCGGGAAGATGTGGCTGATGAAGCTTTTAAGCGAAAATCCATCGGTGTTCAGGCCGGTGGCGACAGGGGCGGCGTCTGGGATCTCCAGATTCATGCCTGCGCCGGGCTGGAAGAAGTTGGCCAGCATCAACCCGATGAGCAGTGAGAGGAAAGACGCGGTGACGAACCAAATCATCGCTTTCATCCCGATGCGGCCGACTGCGGCGGATTTGCCCATGCTCACCAGACCGGAAACCAGCGTTGAAAATACCAATGGCGCAATGATCATCTTGATAAGACGAAGGAATATGTCAGTGATCATATTGAAGTAAGACGCGATTTCTTTTGCGCGTTCTGCGTCGAGGTATTGATGGCATGCCCATCCAATGAGTACGCCTAATAAGATAGCGATGAGTATTTGTATAAGTAACTTCTGCCTTTGCATATTAACCTCATGTTGGTGAATTCATTCGGGCAGCACAATATTATTGCAGTGTGATCAGGACAAGACGGTGTTTATAAATTGACCACACCGAACTTATCGCCCTGATCTGTTATTGGGATGCTGTGTCTGCGATGCCGATATTACAACGATTCGAACATTTTACATTTATTTTTTTCTGTTTTGCGCGGGTAATAGCGAATTTTGTCATGTAAAAATGAACGTTAATAGGTAATTCAATATGAAATTGAGACCGGCTGAAATGTGTTGGTTTTGATTTGAATTAATTTTTAAAAACAGTTAGTTATTGTTTTTCTTGTCAGGTTGCCTTGAGTGGGCGGGGGGGAGAAATAATTTTCCTCAGGGATTAAATCGTGCATATTTTGAACAAGGTGATATTCAGTTTGCCCCGCTTGACACTTTTGGTTACTTTAATTTTAAAAATCCGGTTTGGTTTGAATTCTAATCATTTTTATGGATGGGTATTGTTGTGATTTTATTCAATAAATATATCTGTTTATTGCTAATAATATTTAATTTATTGGTGATCGTATTTAGAGGAAATTCTATTTGCTGAAAATTCATAGCTGACTTGTAATATTTTTGTTTCAATTTTGTAGTCCTTTTTTGCTTTGCAGGGGATGAGAATATTTTCACCAGATGGGGAAGTCGGAGGAAATTTCCGCTTTCCGGCGGTCTTTTATCACGCGATAAAACGACCGTTATTGCTAATAATAGTTATCGCTTTTTTGACTATTCTTCGGGGTAATAACGATTCAGATCAAGCTATCGGCATGACGACATAGGATTTCAGTTCGTTACTCTTTACACTATATCTCCCTGACGATCATGTTGACATTATTGCGGTGGTTATGGTGATACAACGGACAGACCTCCCTTCACGGTTGTCGATTCTATGGCAGGATGCCCTGTTGAAGGTGTCACAAACCTTGCTGAAACAGCGCAGCATCGAGGCGCTGCTGGAGGTGCTGGACAGCCTGTCTTTTTCAGTAGTGCGATTCGGGCGCGTCAATCTGCTGCTGATCGATCCGCTTCATAACCAAACGTTGCTTTACCGCCGTGATCGCAAGGCAAATAAAACGCTTTGCAGCGAAGACACCTTCCTGTTATTGGATGGGCCGGGCGGGGTGGTATGGCATACCCATTCGCCGTTGCGCTGCGACCGGGTACATTTCCAGCGCGATTTCGCCCATCTGATGGGCCAGCCCGACTATGCCGGACTCAGCGACTACTGTCAGTTTCCCCTGTTGACGCCGCAGCGTGCAATGGGCGGCGTCGAATTCATCAAAACGGACGGAAGCCGGTTCGATGACAGCGAGATCGCTTTCTTTCAGGCCCTTACCGATGTGATTACGCTGGCGCTGGAGAATATCAGCGAACGTGAGCAAGCCCGGCTTGAGGCAGAGCGCTTGCGCCACGAACGCGATCACTTCCGCGTTCTGGTCGATGTGACCAATACCGTCATTTCCAAGCTGGAGCTGAAAGCGCTGGCGCAGGAAGTTTCTAAGGAAATTCACCGTTTTTTCGGTATTGATTTCGTCGCGCTGGCATTACGCGACAGCGATGACGACGATAAAACCCTTAAATATTTCGCTACGCATTATTGTGCCGGGCGCTCGCCGCATTTGGACGAGGGCGCGCTCAGGCTGTCGGAGACGCGGGCGGAGGCCGTGATGCGGAACAACGACGTTCTGTTAATCCATCGAGACGACGGGCTGAATTCGCCGGAGCATCCGTGCTATCTGGCGCAGTGGTTTGACGGTGGCCTGAAGCATGCCTGTCTGCTGCCGCTGGCGTTTGGTAATCGCGTGTTGGGCGTGCTGGAGCTGGCGCACGGCGGCGATTTACCGGTCAGCAAGGCGGACATGAAATTGCTGCGTCAGATTGCGGCGCGAATTGCTATTGCCCTGGATAACGCGCTGGCGTATGAGCAGATTACCCGTCTGAAAGACAGCCTGATCCATGAAAATTTCTATCTGACGGAGCAGCTTACCGAGCATACCCAAAGCGTCGGGGGAGAAGCCTTCGGTGAAATTATTGGCCGCAGTGCGGCGATCCGTCAGGTGTTGGAACAGGTGGAAATGGTGGCCGCCAGCGACAGCACCGTCCTGATTCTGGGGGAGACGGGGACAGGAAAAGAACTGATCGCGCGCGCGATTCACCGCCTGAGTCCGAGAAACGCGCACCGTATGGTGAAAATGAACTGTGCGGCGATTCCGTCCGGTTTACTGGAAAGCGATCTGTTCGGCCATGAGAAAGGCGCTTTTACCGGCGCGTCAAGCCAGCGTCAGGGACGATTTGAACTGGCGGACAAGAGTACGCTGTTTCTGGATGAGGTAGGCGATATCCCGCTGGAATTGCAGCCTAAACTGCTGCGTGTTTTGCAGGAGCGGGAGATTGAACGCTTAGGGGGAAACAAGGTGATTCCGGTAGATGTTCGTCTGATTGCGGCCACTAATCGCGATCTGAAACAGATGGTGGCCGACCGGGAATACCGCAGCGATCTGTATTATCGTCTGAACGTGTTCCCGATTGTGATCCCCCCGCTGCGCGAGCGGCCGGAAGATATTCCGCTGCTGGTGAAGTTTTTTACCCGCAAGATTGCGCGGCGTATGAATCGGACGATTGACAGTATTCCGTCGGAAATGCTGCGTCAGTTAAGCAAGCGCCCCTGGCCGGGGAATGTGCGAGAGCTGGAAAACGTGATTGAAAGGGCGGTGATCCTCACCAGAGGCACGACGTTGAATTTGCAGTTGGCTGAGCTGCAACCTGATCTTTCGCCATTGGAAACCCTGAAACCCTCCCCGGTTGCGGTGCAAGACGCGCCAGTTGCGCCAACGGCGCGGGAAGATGACGGTGATGAGTCTGAACGTCAGCGTATTATCCGGGTATTGAGAGAAACCAACGGCATTGTCGCCGGGCCAAAAGGCGCCGCCGCCAAACTTGGCCTGAAGCGAACCACGCTGCTGTCACGCATGCAGCGCATGGGGATTTCGGTCAAAGCGATTGAGGATATGGAGTGAGCGCGGCCACGCCGCGCGTGGCCGCACATGGTGAGTTTAGCTTATCTCTTCCGCTGCCCTGCGCAGGCGCGCCTTCAGTTCACTGTATTCCTGTTGCACATAATTTTCCGCCGCCTGCTGGTCTTCAATGGCTTCCAGTCTAACGGCGCAATATTTGTATTCCGGCGTTTTGGAAATCGGATCGAGGTGATCCAGCGTCAGTTCATTACAGGCGCCGATCCACCACTGATAGGTCATGTAAACCGCGCCCTTGTTGACCCGCTCACTGACGGAAACACGGGTGATGACTTTGCCGCGGCGTGAAGAAACCCAGGTCAGTTGCTGATCGCGCAGACCGATTCTCTCGGCATCCTCCGGGTTGACCTGCACATAGCCGGGCTCGTCCGCCAGTGTTTGCAAGGCGGTGCAGTTACCGGTCATCGAACGGCAGGAATAGTGGCCCACTTCACGTACGGTACACAGCACCAGCGGATAATCCTCATCCACCAGCTCCATCGGCGGCCGCCACTCGGTGGCGAACAGCAGACCTTTGCCGCCGGGACGGTCAAACTGGTTGCCTTCGTACAGCCACGGCGTACCCGGACTGTCTTCCGTGGCGCACGGCCACGGCACATAGCCGAGTCCGGCCATTTTTTCGTAGGTCGCGCCATAATACAGCGGACAGAGATGGCGCAGCTCGTCCCAGATTTCCTGCGTGTTGTTGTAGTGCATCGGATAGCCGAGCGCCGTCGCCATCAGGCTGATGATTTCCCAGTCCGGCTTAACGTCGCCCTGCGGTTCGACCGCTTTATAGAAACGCTGGAAGCCGCGGTCGGCGGCGGAATAAACGCCTTCGTGTTCACCCCATGAGGTGGCGGGCAAAATCACGTCCGCCACCGACGCGGTCTTGGTCATAAAAATGTCTTGCACAATCAGCAATTCCAGTTCACTGAAAGCCTGACGCATCATGGACAAATCCGGTTCGGTTTGCAGCGGATCTTCTCCCATCACGTAGTTGGCTCTGATTTTGCCTTCTTTGATCTTGTGCGGCACATCGGTGAGGGAATAGCCAATTTTGTCGGACAGGCTGGTAACGCCCCAGGCTTTGGCAAACTTGTCCAGGACTTCGTGATCCGTGACGTTTTGATAACCGGGGAACATATTGGGCAGCGCCCCCATATCGCAGGCGCCCTGCACGTTATTCTGACCGCGCACCGGGCCAACGCCGACATTCGGACGGCCCAGATTGCCGGTCAGCAATGCCAGACCGGACAGACCTTTCACCACGTCGACGCCCTGACCCCATTGAGTCACGCCCATGCCCCACAAAATAGTGGCGGAAGGCGCGGCGGCGTACATCCGCATGGCATCGCGAATTAGCGCCGGCGCCAGGCCGGTGATTGCGGCGACATATTCCGGCGTATAGTTGGCGACGATCTCACAATACGTTTCAAACCCTTCGGTATGGCGCGCGACGTACTCCTTATTATACAGCCCCTCATTGATCAGCACGTTGGCGAAGGCGTTGACCAGCGCCATATTGGAGCCGTTTTTCAGCGGCAGCCACAGATCGGCGATTCGTGCGGTTTCAATGTGGCGTGGGTCGCACACGATGATTTTGGCGCCGCGTTCTTTGGCTTTCAGGATGCGGCGGGCAACGATAGGATGCGAATCGGCGGCGTTATAGCCGAATACCAGAATGCATTCGGTATGCTCGATTTCGCAGATGGAGTTGCTCATGGCCCCGTTGCCCAGCGTCACTTGCAAACCGGCGACCGACGGGCCGTGGCACACGCGGGCGCAGCAGTCGATATTGTTATTGCCGGTTACCGCGCGAGCAAATTTCTGCATCACATAGTTGGTTTCGTTACCCGGCCCGCGGGATGACCCGGTATGCATGATGGACTCGGCGCCGTATTTCTCTTTAATCGCTTTCAGGCGGGAACTGGCGAATTCGATGGCCTGATCCCAGGATACGGCCTCAAACGGCGCACCTTTGCGGCGGCGAATCAGCGGTTGCTTCAGGCGTGGCGTCAGCAATTTGGTGTCGTTGAGAAAATCCCAGCCGTAATAGCCTTTAAGACAGAGTTCGCCTTCGTTGGTGACGCCATTGGCGCCTTCAGCGCCAACCACCTTGCCGTTTTCAACCAGCAGGTTAATTTTGCAGCCTGATCCGCAATAAGGACAGACAGTGATCACTTTCTGCATGATGATTATTCTCCTTCAGCGTGCCTTGAGCGGCACCGTTCAGAACTGCATTCCCGCGGCTTCATCGAACGCCGCCCGCCGTTGCTTTTGTTGGATCATGGCCTGAATGTCATCATGGCTGATCATATGCAGTGCTTTGGTCGGGCAAACCTCGATACAGGCCGGTCCCGCGGCGCGCCCCGCGCACAGGTCGCACTTCTGCGCTTCGGCTTTCACACAGTTACCTAACACCTGATGATGACTGATACGGGCAACCGGTTTACTGATCACGGTCATGGCGCCGTAAGGGCACGCCACCACGCAGGTTTTACAGCCGATACAGTTTTCCTGCCGGACCTGAATACAGTCATCGGCATGGATGATGGCGCCGCTCGGACAGACATTGGCGCAGGGCGCGTCTTCACATTGGCGGCACTGAATGGTGGTGCTGACGTGCAGCCCTTTAACGACTTTGAGGCGCGGCGAAAAGTGCTCCGGGGATAACGACGCCGTCTTCCCGTCACCGTGAGCCAGCACACAGGCGACTTCGCAAGTGCGGCAGCCAATACACTTCCTGGAATCTGCAATAACGAACCGGTTCATGACATCCTCTCCGACCTGGGTTCAGATAAACATCATGGTGTCGAAATCATGGCGCAGCGACACCGCTTCTTTAATTAAAGCAGGGTTTGTGCCAGGAGAGGCGTAAGTAATCTAATGTATTAGATGATAAGTATTTTTAATCTGTTGGTGGCAAAGGTTGCACCCGCGCTGTCGAGGGTGACGATGGCCAAGCCGGGGGGAATCGGCAGATTTGACGAAAACTGATGAAGCTAATCGTTATGACTTAAACCGCCCGCGTAACAGGCGGATGACGGGTTAAACTCTTTTTATAACAACATAAAATAAATTTGGTATGAAAGGGCTGCGTTTTTCTCACCTATGGCCGTTAGTGCCTATAATCGTTTTATAAGCAGGAGCGATACCCATTGTCTTTCAAGTTGCCGCCTTCCCGCATCTCGAAATCTATGTGTATTTGAAATAGGGAAGACATTCTCGGTTGCCTTATCAATAAGTTTTCAAATTTATCCCACTGTCTTTTGGTCAGTATCTGAATCAGGGATTCCAGCGCGTCTGTGTGTTCCCGCTGCTCAGCCGGATGGGGAACCAGGGCGATACAGAAATGTTCAAGACGTCAATACATTCCAGGTATCTTCCCTGCCTGGGAAGTAGTGAATAAATCCACGGAGTTTATTATGAGCTTCCTAAAAAATACCAGCATAAGGGTTGTGGTACTGATTATCGTTGCCTTGCTATTAATTATTTGGGGGGTGGCGGCGGGGTTTCATTTCTATTCCTTGAATCAGGTTTCGAATTTACTTGATAAAAGTGAATTACAAAAGAAAACCTATGCGCAGTTGCTGCATGGAAACGACCAGCGTTTTCAATCAGTTACCCATATGGAGCGGGCAATGAATTATTTGCAGAACGACGATCCGGAAAATGCCAGGAAATCCCTGGAAACGGCTCAGGTTGCGATAAACAATGTCCGTGGCGCGATGGAAAGCTTCATGTCGTCAGACCATATCGGCGTGGGGCGTTCGACGGTGGATTCACTCAATAAAACCTGGTCGTCGTTAATGACGTCGGTGATTGAGCCAATGAACAATGCGTTGCTGCGTAATGATATCACCGCGTTTCGTCAGCTATTTCGTTCGGTTTATCCTCAACTCAGCCAGTCCTTCAGCAACGAGGTTAAGCGATACACCGATGAAGTGACGGCTTCCTCGCTGATCCCATTGGTGAATAATCACAACCGGAATAATCAAAATATGATGATTGGCGTAATGATTGCGGGGCTTTTGCTCCTGCTGTTTACCGAGTTCTATCTGAAAAACTATCTGGTTAAACCGATCGGCATGATGAAGTCGAATCTGGCGCAACTGACCGATGGTCAACTGGGGGTCGAATTCGACGAATTCGGTCAGAACTGTGCGGGAAGGCTGGTGCCGGATATCAAACGGTTGCAAAAAAGCTTGCGTGATACGGTGCAGGTCATTCGTCAGGGCGCGGCGCAAATCAGTTCGGGAACCTCGCATATCAAGGAAGGGAATGAAGACCTCTCCAGCCGCACCGAACAGCAGGCCGCCGCCTTGCAGCAAACGGCCGCCAGCATGGAGCAAATCAGCTCCACCGTGAAACAAACCACTGATCATGTTCATCACGCCCGCGGGCTGGTGCAGAATGCCGCTGATATTGCGCAGCAAGGCGGTAAAATCAGCGACAGCGTCATGGAAACCATGGAAAACATCCGCGCCAGCTCGCACAAAATTTCAGATATTACCAGCGTTATCAACAGTATCGCGTTTCAGACCAATATTCTGGCGCTTAATGCCGCGGTGGAGGCGGCCCGCGCGGGTGAACAGGGCCGGGGGTTTGCGGTGGTCGCCGGTGAAGTGCGCATTCTGGCGCAACGTAGCGCACAGGCGGCAAAGGAGATTGAGGCGCTTATCGCGGAGTCGGTGTCCAGAGTGGCCGAGGGCGCGGAACGGGTGAAACAGTCTGGCGATGCGACAGCCTTGATGATCAATGCCATTTCAAAGGTGAACGATCTGATTACTGAGATCGCCGCCGCAACCGATGAGCAAACCCGAGGGATTACCCAGATCAGCCAGGCGGTTCACGAAATGGATAGCGTCACCCAGCAGAACGCGGCGCTGGTGGTGGAAGCGGCGGAAGCCGCGGCGCAGTTGGATATCCAGACCAGCGAGCTTAGGGCGGCCGTGGAAGTTTTCAACCTTGAAGGGGATGACGACGCGACGTTGTCACACTCGCCGGATTCGGCCGGGCTGAAACGGCCGGTGATGGTGAGCAACACGGCTCACTTGCTCTCCGCTGGCGGCCGCCATGACGACAACTGGGAGAAGTTCTGATAGCGCAAGGCCCGGCGCGAGCGTCGTCCGGGCCGCTACAACGCCTGCAAACCGCCATCTCCCCGCCAGTCGGCCAGGCGCTGGTAAAGCCGTTCCACCGCCAATTCCACTTCCACGCTGACGGGATAATAGAACGCCGCCAGCGCGGGTTGGATACCGATAAAAATCACGTCGGGGATCTCTTCCTTTAGCCGCGCGATCAGAAAATTGAGCGGCAGATTGTGGGTATTCATCAACATATCTTCCGCGATGCGCTGTGGGTTGACGATACGGATTTCACCGGGAGCCAGCCCCATCTCCGTGGCATCGACGATCAGCAGCCGTTTGGGGCGTAACGCACACAGCGTATGCACCGCATTTTCTGGAATGGCCCCGCCGTCAATCACCGACCAGCCCGCCACGGGCCGTTGTATCATCCGTTCCGCCAGCCGTGGCCCGGCGCCGTCGTCGCCCATCATGGAGTTGCCCACGGTCAACACCATATTTTCACTGGTCTGATTAGCGTCAGTCATCAAGGCGTTTCACCATTAAATAGAGTGCCGTTTCCCGCTCAATCGCGCCCAGGTACGCCAGCAGCGTTTGAGTCCACGCCGCATAGTCGTCCTGTTCCGCGCGGAGTGTGCCAAACGCATGCCCCAGCAATCGGGTGTGACTGATATCAATGGTGATTTCGCCGAATTTCAGCAATCCCGCCATTTTACGCTTCGCTTCTCCTTCGGGAAGTTGTGCTATCCAGCGCTGATAGTCGGGCTGGGGACAGATGAGGATTTTCTTCAAACAATCGATAACGCCAACGTGATGACCGATGGCCAGTGAGTAGTACATGACCTGCTGAGCCTGTTGCGGCACCGGGTCTTTGATGTCAGCAGCGCCTTTGGCGTCGGGGTTGTCTTTCGTATCGAGAAACTTCTGGCTCAATGCGTAAAAAATGACCTTTGCGCTCATTGATACCGTTCTCCCTGCAACAGCGATAAATAGATGTGCTGCAATTGTCCGACGATCTCATTCAGGCGCGGATCGTTATGCGTTTGCAGCCAACTGGCGATACGCCGATCCAATCCGTCCAGCGGCTGATTTTCCAGCCGCGCCAGAAACGCGTCGCTGATTTCCCGTCCCTGACGATAGCCCGCCATGCGCCGGGCTTCCCGCTCCAGTAAAATGCGCAGATCCAACGGTACGTCAGGATGAATCAAGGCGGCTTTTTCATTATCGGTTTGCCGATGGTCGCTGCCGTGCAGTTTCTGCTCCAGCAGGCCGAGCGCGACGGCAAAGCCATACAGGGTGGCGGCGGGCGTCGGCGGGCAGCCGGGAATGTAGACATCGATCGGTACGATGGCGTCGCTGCCGCCCCAGACGCAATACAGATCGTGGAAGATCCCGCCGCCGCAGCCACAAGCGCCGTAGGCGATACAGATCTTCGGATCGGGGGCGGATTCGTAAGCCCGCAGCGCGGGCGTCCGCATCGCCCGGGTCACGGCGCCGGTGAACAGCAGAATATCGGCGTGCCGTGGCGATGCGACGACTTTGATGCCAAAGCGTTCTGCGTCAAACACCGGCGTAATGGCGGCGAAGATTTCAATTTCGCAACCGTTACAGCCGCCGCAGTCCACGCGGTAAACGTAAGCGGATCGCTGAATGTCCTTCAGCAGTGTTTGCTTGAGTTGTTGCGCTGGTTCATCCAGCGCAATGGGCGCGGTCCGGTAGTGACCGGCGCCGGTCGGCGAGGCGCTCATGAGGTGCTCCCATTCTGGGCGGCGGATGACAGGCTGGCTGGCGAAGAGAGATGCTGGCTCAGCATAACATTGCCGCTGTGGTTCATATTTTGTTTACGTTTGCATTCCGGGCAGGTTTCAAAGTGCAAACGCTGTGATTGCACCGCCTCTTCGGACAGGCCGGATTGCACCAGTAGCGCCATGACGTATTCCACCTCTTTTTTTGGGGCGAAAGGGCGGTGGCAAACCCGGCAGTCCAGCAGGGTAAAGGTGGCCCGCTGGTAGAGATCGGCCTTGCTGCCGACGGCCATCTCGAACACTTGCGACAGCACGATGGCGCGCGTCGGGCAGACTTCCTCACAGCGTCCGCAGAAAATGCAGCGTCCCAGAAATAACTGCCAGGTTCGTGTGCCGTTGACGATGTCGGTTTCCATCGTCAGCGCATTGGCTGGGCAGGCGGTGGTGCAGGCAGCGCACGCGATGCACTGTCTGGCGTCGTACTGCGGCTTGCCGCGAAACCCCGCCGAAACCTCAAGCGGTTTGAACGGGTATTTCACCGTACTGTTGCCTGCCTTGAGGAGGGTTTTAAACAGTTTCAGCATGATTCATCCCTCTACTTGAGCGGCGAGCGGGTGCGTTCCAGACCGTAACGTTCCATCTCTTTATAGGGCACCGTGGTGATTTTCCGTTTGCGCACATCGATTAGCGTCACCCGGTCGGTGCAGGAGTAGCAGGGATCGAGACTGCCGATGATCAGCGGCGCGTCGGATACGGTATTGCCGCGCAACATATAGCGCAGTACCGGCCAGTTAGCGTAAGTGGCGGCGCGACAGCGCCAGCGGAACAGTTTTTGGTTATCGCCGGTCATACTCCAGTGCACATCTTCCCCGCGCGGCGCTTCGCAATAGCCCAGCGCGAACTTGTATGGCTGATAGGTGAAATGTTCATTCAGCAGCGGGCCTTCCGGCAGATTGTCCAGACCGTATTCAATCATCGCCAGCGACGTGAACACTTCGCGGACCCGAATCAGCACGCGGGAATACACGTCGCCCGCGTCCAGATGATGCAACGCCATCGGCAGGTCAAGATAACCGGCGTAAGGATGGTCGACGCGCATATCCCGGTTGAAGCCGCTGGCGCGGATCACCGGACCGACCGGGCTGTAATCGCGGGCGACGCGCTTATTCAGGATGCCGACCCCCTGCGTGCGTTGCAGCATGTTCGGCGTGTTGAGCAACATATCGCATAGCTGGGTGATTTCGGTTCGCATCGTCTGAATCAGACGGAGGGTTTTCAGCCGGTCATCTTTCAGGATATCGCGGCGTATACCGCCAATCAGGTTGAGTCCGTAAGTTTTACGCGCCCCGGTCAGCATCTCGGCGATGGTCATCGATTTCTCCCGAATGCGGAAGAACTGCATGAAACCGGTATCGAAACCCGCAAAATGGCTGGCGAGCCCGATGTTCAGCAGATGGCTGTGCAGGCGTTCCACCTCCAGTAAAATGCTGCGGATGCTGTGCGCCCGCGGCGGCACCACGATCCCCAGCGCGTTTTCAACAGACGAGGCATAGGCCACGCTATGGGTGAAACCGCAGATACCGCATACCCGGTCCGACAGAAACGTGACTTCGTTGTAGCCCATGCGTGTTTCCGCCAGCTTTTCCATACCGCGGTGGACATAAAACAGCCGGTAGTCCGCATCGACTATTTGTTCGCCATCGACGAACAGACGAAAATGGCCGGGTTCGTCGGAGGTAATATGCAATGGACCGATAGGCACCACGCGCGCTTCGCTGCCGCCATCGTTAATGAACGGGTAAGACTCATCATCCCGCGTCGGGGCCGGACGCTGGCGGTAGTCCATGGCGTCCTTGCGCAGCGGATGGAGATCGTCCGGCCAGTCGTCCGGCAGCACCAGCCGCCGCTCGTCGGGCAAGCCCACCGGGATCAAACCATACATATCGCGGACTTCGCGCTCTCCCCAGACGGCGGCCGGCACGCGAGGCGTCACCGAGGGGAATTCCGGGTTATCCGCATTGACCAATGCTTTGACGATAACCCAACACTTCTCTCCGGCTTCCATCGACAGGGCATAATAGAGGGCGAAACAGCCGTTCAGCGAGCGTTCGTCGTTACCGAACAGCACGGGTAACCAGCCGCCCAGCGGGTAATAAAGAAATTCCACCACTTCTGGCAGCCTATTCAGCTTCACCGTCAGCGTAAGCTGGTCAGGGGTTTGCCACTCGGTGTCCAGAATGGCTGCCGGAAATTTCTGTCTGACCTGCGCGACATAGCCTGCGCCGAGTTTGTCGGCGGAGGAGCGCGAGCGGGAAACCGGGGGTTCATTAATCACGGTACGTCTCCTGACGGGAAGGGGTTAACGACAAATGCTCTGCCAGTGGAGTAAGGGGGGCATCGGGTGCGGCGTTCTGCACCACCGTGGCCGCGTTTTCCAGCAGATGAAGCACCGGTTGGGGAATTTGCGTTCCCATCACCAGCATCAGTGCCATCAGCAACACCATCGGCGCGGTGGTCAGAATGCCCAGTTCTCCCTTGCCGACCGCTTCCGGGCTGTTGCCCAGCACCGTACCGGCGACCATGCGCACCAGCCCGGCCAGCACAACCGTCAGCAGGATCAGCAGCGTGACGATCAGCCAGGGGCGTCCGGCGCTGATGCCGGCGCTGATCATCATGAACTCGCTGAGGAACATGTTGAACGGCGGCATGCCGCCGAGCGCCAGCGCGCCGCCGGCCAACAACGCGCCGGTAAGCGGCGTCACGCGCAGGATGCCTCTTACCGCGTCCATATCGCGCGTACCGTATTTCAGCAGTACATTGCCGGAACCGCAAAACAGCAGCGTTTTCGCCAGGCTGTGATTCAGGGTATGCAACAGGGCGGCGAAAATTCCCAGTGGCCCGCCGATCCCCAGCGCGACGGCGATCAGCCCCATGTTCTCCACGCTGGAATAGGCCAGCAGGCGTTTCATGTCGCGCTGAACCAGGATCAGGAACGCGGCGACCGCCACCGACAGCATGCCGAACACCAGCAGCAGGCTACGAGGAAACCCGGAACCAATCGCCGCGCTGACGATAATGTAATAGCGCACGATCACCAGCAGCGCGCAGTTCAGCAGCACCGCGGAGAGTAGCGCACTGGTCGGACTGGGGGCTTCGCTGTGGGCGTCCGGCAGCCAGGCGTGCATCGGGAACAGCCCGGTTTTGGTGCCAAAACCGATCAGGATAAAGATAAAGGCCAGATGCATCAGGGTAGTGTCCAGCTCACTTGCATGTTTCAACACCTCCGTCCAGAAAATGGCGTTGCCCGGCTCGGCCATGATGCCGGCGGCGTTGGCGTATACCAGCACCGTACCGTACAGCCCGAACGCCACGCCGACGGTACAGATAATGATGTATTTCCAGGCGGCTTCCAGTGAAGAACGCTGTCCGTAAAGCCCCACCAGAAAAGCGGAACTGAGCGTGGTGGCTTCGATAGCGGCCCACATCAGGATCAGGTTGTTGCTGGTAATCGCCAACAGCATGGTGGAAAGGAAGAGATGGAAAAAACCGTAGTAATCACACAGGGTGGCGAGGGTAATCTCACCGCCGTCCACTTCGTGGCGCATATAGCCGATCGAGTAAATGCCGGTGATGAAGCCAATCACGCCGAGGATTGCCAGAAACAGCGCGCTCAGGCTGTCGAGATGCAGCCAGTTATGCATCGCCACTATTTCGCCGTCCTGATACACCTGCCAGACCAGCGACAGGCAAACCAGCAGCAGGGCGGTGATGCCGAGCAGGTGGATCACGCTTGCCAGCAAGCGGGACCCATCGCCCGCGAACCGGCAGAGAAAGGCCAGCAGCGCGGTAATAAACGGCGTCGCCAGCAGGGTAAGGAGTAAATCGGTCTGGGTCATGACAATCACCCTTTCAGCGCCGTCAGTTGCCGCACGTCCAGCGTGTGGAGGGTCCGGTAGATTTTACGGGCCATCAGCGCCATCACGATCACCGCGAAAATCGCATCGGTGGCAATGCCGATTTCCACTAGCTCCGGCGCACGGTTCGCCAGCAACGCCAGCGTCAGGTGCGCGCCGTTTTCCATCAGGCAATAGCCGAAAACCTGTTTGAGAATATTGCGTTGCGTCACGATGCACAGCAGGCCAATCATAAAGTGGCCGAGCGACACGGCCAGCGCGGGTTTCAGCGAACTGACCATCGGCAGTTTGACCGGTTCCGTCACGAAGTAGCACAGCACCACGATCAGGGTCGCCAGCAGGATGATGATCGCCGGGCTGACCACGCCGCCATCGGCGCGCGGATCGTCCAGTTTACGAAACGCCCGGTGCATAATGACGGGAACCAGCACGACTTTGGTGATGAACGCCGTCAGCGACCAGAGATAGAGCTGATGAGCCTGTAACAGATCGGCCAGCGAGACGAAAATCAGCACCAGAACCAGCGACTGCCCGGCATAGAGCCAGGCGGAAAGGGTGGGGCGACGGGCGGCGATGACCAACAGAGAGGTAATAATCAGCAACCCGGCCAGGTTATTCACGATCAACGATCCCATCATTATTCCTCCTTAGCTCAGCCAGACGGCGGCAATCACGCTTGAACAGAACGACATGACAATCAGCACGATGAGTACGCCCTGCATGGCCCGGGGCACGGGCGTGGCCGCCGCGATATCTTCGGATGGTTCTCCCGGCACGGTGCGGCCAAACCAGTAGAGGAACCAGGCAAAACTGGCTACCGACTCAATCAGCGTGATAATGAGCAGCGGCAGCAGCCAGAGGTAATCCCTTGAGAGGGCGAAACCCGCGGCAAACAGAGGGAACTTGCTGAAGAAACCGTTAAGCGGCGGCACGCCGGTGATCGCCAGGGCTGCGACACAAAATCCGACGCCCAGCAGCGGCATTTTCCGCATCATGCCTTTCAGCTTCGGCAGCATACGGGTTCCGCAACTGTAGCTGAGCGCGCCCGCCACCAGGAAAAACAGGCTTTTGGCGAAAGCATGGTTAAAGATGTAGGCTACGCCGGCATTGAACGCCATACGCGAACCGAACGTCGCCAACGACAGGGCGAAAAAAATGTAGGAGAGCTGGGTAATGGTGGAATAGGCCAGCAGTCGCTTCATGTCTTTCTGCGGCAGATACATGATAAAACCGTAAATCAGCGTGATGGTCGCCATCACGACGCCGACGATGCCAATGAGGTGCGGTACCTGCTCCGCCGACAAGATGGCGCGGGCAAAAATATACACCCCGACTTTCACCATCGACGCCGCGTGCAGATAAGCACTGACAGGGGTCGGCGCGTCCATCGCATCCGGCAACCACATGTGCAGCGGGAACTGGGCGGATTTCCCCCACGCGGCGAACAAGATGCCGCCGAACACGATAATTTTGTCATCGGTAGCCAACTGTGACAGGGCGCTCAGCGCGAAAGTGCCGGCGCTCACAAACAGCCAGGCGGCCGCCAGATACAGCCCGATTGAGGCGACGTGGGTAATCAGTAAAGCTTTCAGCGCCGAACGCAGGGATTTCGGTTGCTGGTAATAGCCGATTAACGCCCAGGAGCAGCCACCGGTAATTTCAAAAAACAGCAACTGTCCCAGCAGCGTGGAGGAGAGCGTCAACCCGGCCATTGCGCCGATAAACACCAGCAGGAACGCGTAATAACGCGGGGTGCCTTCATGCGGGTGTTCGCGGTTGCCCAGCGTCAGGTAGCCTGTTGAGTAAATGCTCACCAGCAAGCCGAGAAAAACCACGGCAAAACCAATCAGCAGGCTGAGCCTGTCTAACTGCAACCCGAATAATTCAGCCTGACCATAGCGGTATAAGGTGAAGACCACATCGATTTTGCCGCTGAAAACATAGTTACCGGCCAGCCACCCCATGCCAAGCGTCGCCAGCAGGGAGAACAGACAGCATAACCCCCTGGACTGTCGTTGCGGCAGGACGGCGATCAACACTGCGCCAATGAATGGCAGCAGGATGGTCGTAAGGGCGACATTCTTGATGATAACCGTCTCCATGATGAATGCTTACTCCTATAGACCGGTAAGATAAAAAACAAACGCCAGCGCCGCGACGCCAAAGCCCAACCACGTCACATGGCCCGTGAGCAAAAACCGCCCGCGGGCCAGACTGTTCTCTATTAACGCGGCCACGAAAAACACCGCGCTCAGTTTGATGACAAACGCGATGGATGCGATAAGCAGCGCGGTCGGCGTGAAGCTTTCCGCCTTGCCGAAGGGAATGAAGATCGACAGAAACAGCGCCGCCGCCACCACTTGTTTCAGGCTAATGCCCCATTTCACCAGCGCCAGTCCCGCCCCGGAATATTCGGTTAACGGCCCTTCCTGCAACTCCTGCTCGGCTTCCGCCACATCGAACGGAATTTTTCCCATTTCGATAAAGGTGGCGAACGCGAAGGCCAGCAACGCCATCAGGGTGGCGGTGGGGGATACCCAGGTGTGGCTGGCCAGCATGAGGCTGATGTTGCCGATATTGGTGGAGCCCGCAATCAGCGCGACCACCAGCAGCGCCAGCATCAGGATCGGTTCGACCAGAATACCGAGCGACAGCTCGCGGCTGGCGCCGATACCGGCAAACGTGCTGCCGGAATCCAACCCGGCCAGCGCAAAGAAGAAACGGAACAGGGCAAACAGATAGAGCAGCGTAATCACGTCTCCCCCGGAACCGAACGGGGAGATCCGCGTCACGATGGGTAATGTCATGGCGACCACCAGCATCGTGCCGATCAGGATATAGGGCATCAGCCGGAATACGCCGCCCGCATGCTGCGGGGACACATCCTGACGTTTCAGTAATTTGAAAATATCGCGGTAATCCTGTAGTACGCCCGGCCCTTGCCGTGAGTGCATTTTGGCGCGGATCACCCTTGCCATGCCGGACATCAGCGGCGCGATGGCCAGCAGGCATAAAGCCTGAAGGACGGCACAGAGAATCAGCACGGGAGCGTCTTCGGCGACGAGTGTTCCGGCGATGACGTTTTCAGCGATCATCATGTTCTCCTTAGGCCATTGTCACCAACAGCAAGATCACCAGTGCGGCGACGACATACAGGCAGTAGAGCCGGAAGTCGCCATGCTGAATCCATTGCATTGCCCGGCTGGTTTTCTGCACGCCGTTTACCAGCGGCAGAATGAGGCGGGTATCCCAGAGCGGTTCCGTTCGTTCGGCGGCCAGCGTGGTTTGCTCCAGCGCGCGGTGCATCAATGGCGCGGGGTCGAGCGTTTTACGCATCCGGTAGAGCGGCGCGAACATCACGCGCAGCGGCTGGGTAAATCCGGCGGCGGAGGCGGCCATCGCGGATTCATAAGCGTAGCCGCAGGCCCACGGCGCGCCGCGCTGACGGAAATTCAGGCGTGCGCCTTTACAGCCGACATACAGCAGCAGCGGCAGCAGCGGTAACGCCAAGAGCAGAATGAAAATCAGCGGCGTCGATAGCGCGGTCTGGCCGGGATTGCCGGGGAAGACCAGCGAGCCTTGCGCCACCACCGGCGCGGCGCTTTTGGTCAGGGCGGCGGCGACCTGGGCGATCGCGGGCGCGATTTCACCGGCGCCGACGCCGAGTAAGATGCACAACAGCGCCAGCAGCAGCATAGCGGCGGTCATCGGCCAGGGGACTTCTTTGGCCTGGGCCGCTTTTTCACTGCGGGGCGCGCCGGAAAAACCGATGCCGTACACTTTGACAAAACACATGGCGGCCAGCGCGCCGGTCACCGCCAACATCACGATGGCGATAGGCGCGATCAGGCGCAGCGAGAAACCGCCTTCGTGACTGAGGGTAAACAGCGCCTGATAGGTAAACCATTCGCTGACAAATCCGTTCAGCGGCGGCAGCGCTGAAATCGCCATACAGCCGACCAGGAATGCCATCGCGGTATAAGGCATGCGGCGCGACAGCCCGCCCATTTTCTCCATGTCTTGGGTGTGCAGCCGGTAAATGACGGCGCCTGCGCCCAGAAACAGCAAGCCTTTGAAGACCGCATGGTTTAGCAGGTGGTACAGGCCGCCCAGCAGACCCAGCGTCGCCAGCAGCGGTTGGCGGGTCGCGATGCCAATCATGCCAACGCCGATCCCCATCAGAATGATGCCGATATTTTCAACGGTGTGATAGGCCAGCAAACGTTTGATATCGTGTTCAGCCAGCGCATACAGCACACCCAGTACGGAGGAGACGGCGCCAAACGCCAGCACCATGACGCCCCACCAGATCGCGGTTGCGCCCAGCAGGTCAATGCCCACTTTGATGATGCCGAAGATACCGATTTTCACCATCACGCCCGACATCAGCGCCGACGCGTGGGACGGCGCCGCTGGGTGCGCGCGCGGCAGCCAGCCGTGTAAAGGCAACATCCCGGCTTTGGCGCCGAAACCAAAGAACGCCAGCAGGAAGACGATGGAAGCCTGAGGCGCGGAGAGTGACGCCTGCCGGAAATCGGCGAAATCAAGGCTGTTGCTGTCTCGATAGAGCAGGAAAAACGCAATCATGATCAGTACGGAACCGGCATGTGCAATCAGGAAATACAGCAGCCCGGCATGAATGGCGTCGTCATCCTGATCGGCAATCACCAGGAAGTAAGAGCTGAGCGACATCACTTCAAACAGGATAATGAAGTAGAAGGCGTTGTCGGAAACCACCAACGCCACCATTGAGGCAATAAACAGGTTCATAAAGAATCCCATCGCCCACGCCCGCCCGCGGTATTCGTGCAAATAGGCCAGCGAGTAAAGCGAGGTGACCACCACCATCAGGGAAATCACCAGCACCATGAATGCCGCCAGCGCGTCCAGCCGCAGGGTTAAATGCGCAATGTCGGCAAACGGCCCGGCGGCGCTTGCCGTCAAGGTTTGTCCGTCGAGCAATACCGGCAGCGCGGCGGCGATGCCGCACAGTCCGCCGAGCGCCGCGCTGACGCCGCTGAACAGAATGGCCAGCGATTCATGACGGGACAGACACAACGATAGCGCCGCGCCCGCGCAATACAGCGTCAGCGCCGCCGCCAGCCATTCCAGCGAGGTCATCATGGTTCCATCCCCCGCGTGGACCCGGCAGGCCACGCCATGGCTTGCCGGCGTTTCGCGGCGGCGGTCTGTTCGATTTGCCGATCGTCGATAATGAACAGCGCATTGGTCGGACAAACGCGTACGCATTCCGGCCCCTGGGCCTGGAAAGCGCACAAATCACATTTCACCGCGACGCTGCGTATCCCGGTATTCCATGACAGAAGCGGGTTAATGGAGGCGACGCTGAGAGGAACATCGGAAAGTTCGGCGCGTGGAATGTGTTGGCGGAAGGTTTCGGGGATAGCCAACGGCTTGCTGCCTGACGGGGTAATCGCCCCGAAAGGGCAGGCGATGGCGCAGAGTTTGCAGCCGATACAGGTATTTTCATCGAGCGCCACCGCCTGGGCCTGATGCGTAATGGCGTTGACCGGGCAGACTTTGGCGCAGGGCGCATCCTCGCAATGCCGGCACAGCACCGGCGAGGTGCCTGCAAGGTCGCGCTCCACCGTCAGCCGCGGATGCGTTTGTAACCCCTGGCGGCGGTGTACCTGGGTACAGGCGGCCATGCAAGTGTTGCATCCGATACAGCGCTTGGGGTCCGCAATGACAAAGCGGTTCATAGCCATATCCTCCGGGGGAATCCAGTACAGTAAGGTTGGCTGCGTCAAAGCATATTCTGTGCCACGTCATGGCGCTTGCGCGGCAGGCCGCGTGGCATAAGGGATGCGTGAAAAGGCGTTATCGCAAAGGCAGGGGGGGATGAGGCGTTCGACATTCGTGTCGACATTTTTGACGAAGCAAGCGAGGCCCCGGCGGTCACCCTGGTGCTGCGGGGAGCGGCCTGGGGGGATTTTGCCATGCCGTGCGTGGGAAACGCGGCGTGCTTATGCCCTGGCACGCCCGCTCAATCCGCCAAAGCACGTCATCATTGACGCGATCGCGCTATTGGTAAGGCTTTTACATAGGGTGAAAATCATCTTGGCTTAAATATTGCTGGGAAAATAACTCACTTTCGGTGCGACTGGAAAATCATCATGTGTTTAGGGATTCCCGGAAAAGTGGTGGCAATAGCCAACGCGGAACAACAACTGGCGTGGGTTGAGGTATGCGGCGTCCGGCGTGAGGTGAACATCGCGCTGGTGGCGGACGGCATCGGCGGTGACGCGTTAATCGGGCAGTGGGTTCTGGTTCACGTCGGGTTCGCCATGAGTCGTCTGGATGAGGAGGAAGCGCATGCCACGTTGGACGCGTTACGGCAAATGGAGGAGCTGGAACAAGACGTTACAAAATTTCTGCGTCAATAAAGCGCGGTTAGTGATGTAAATCAAGGTATCTGAATTGGGCTAAGTGATAATAAAAATAACTATCATTAGCACAATCATCCCAACGCTTATGTCTCACTGGCAAAAGATTTTACTCCTGCTGTGCTGGCTGTTTACCAGTTGCGTGGCTGTCGCGGCGGTGGATTACGCTACTTTTATTCAAGATATCCAGTCCAGGCTGGATAAAACGGCGCAACTTTACGAGCAGCAAAAGCCGGACGAGGCCCGTATTGAAGTGCAAATGGCCTATTTCGAGGTGTTTGAAAACCTTGAGGGGCCCATCCGCATCAATATCTCCGCGCAAAAAAGCTATCAACTGGAAGCCACTTTCGCTGAAATTCGCCGCATGATCGGCGAAGGTAAACCGCTGGCCGAGGTTCAGGCAAAAATCGCCTGGCTGAAAGGCGAACTGACCGCGGTGCTGCCTACCTTGTCGGAGGGCCATCAACTGGTGGCGCAGGAGCAGCACGGCGCCTATGACAACGCCGATATCGCGCTGTACTGGCAACAAAGCTTCAAGATCATTGACGATCAACTGGCGCAGGCGGTAAGTGACTATCAGGACGGCGATTACAAAAAGGCCGCTCTGAGCGTACAAAAGGCCCACTATGAAGGATTCAAAAACTCTGAAATGGAAATGTCGGTGCGGCAGAACCGCTCTGCTCAGCAGGCCGCGTCCATCAATCAACAATTCACCGCGCTGATTGCGCTGGCCAGCCAGCCCGATCAACTCAACGACGTGGCTTATCGCGTGACGACATTATTGCAGGATATTGAAGATGTGCTGCCGGGGTTGCCGACCACCCGCGATAGCCAGCCGGTCACGGCCGCGCCCGCGGGCGCGGATAGCGCCGCAGGCCCTGACGCGATCCCCGACGCGAACTGGGCGAAAGTGAGCGACGATATCAATCAGGCCATTGCCGCCGCGCTGGAAAAATACCGTCAAGGCCAGGTCAAACCCTCCATCATGGCGGTGCAGGATACTTACTTTGATCTGTTTGAAGCCAGTGGCATGGAGAACAAGATCGGCTCCCGCGATGCGGCGTTTAAATCCACCCTGGAAGGGTATTTTACCCGGTTGGTCAGCCAGATGAGCGCCGGGCGGCCGATTGAGCAACTGCAAGCGCAGGCGGATGCGTTGCGACAGGATCTGGCGAAGGTGGTCGCCATGCTGGGCGAGGGCGGCGAAACACACTGGAACCTGCTGCTATATAGCCTGCTGATCATTGTGCGCGAAGGGCTGGAGGCATTGCTGATTGTGGCGGCTATCGTTGCCTATCTGGTGAAGAACCATCACCACGACAAGCTGCCGCTGATTCGTCAGTCCGTCTATGTCGCGCTGGTGTGCAGCGTCATCACCGCCGTCGTTTTCCAACTGCTGTTTTCCAACGCCGGGGCCAGCCGCGAATTGCTGGAAGGCGTCACGATGCTGATTGCCGTCGTGATGCTGTTCTTCATGAGCTACTGGCTGCTTTCAAAAGTGGAAGCCCGGCACTGGAAAGCCTATCTGGAAGGCAAACTGTCGCATTCGCTGAGCAGCGGTTCAATGGTGGGGCTGTGGCTGACCAGCTTCCTGGCGGTTTATCGTGAAGGTGCGGAAACCGTGCTGTTCTATTATGCGCTGGTGGGCGATGCCAGCAACATGGCCGGTCACCTTTCTATTTTAACCGGGTTCGTCATCGGATGTGTGATTCTGGTTATCGCTTATCTGATCATGCGTTTTACCGTGGTCAAATTGCCGCTGAAGCCTTTCTTTATGTTTACCGGCTGTTTCATGTATCTCATGGCGTTTGTCTTCGCGGGCAAAGGCGTGCTGGAACTGATTGAAGGGAAACTGTTTGAACCGACCCTGCTGACCGGCGCGCCGGAAATCAGCGGGTTGGGGATCTACCCCTATGTGGAAACGTTACTCCCGCAAGGGGCACTGTTGGTCGCCGCATTGGTTGCGCTGTGGGTGATGAAGCGGCGATCCGCGGCGATCTGATTCAGGAAGCAATGCAAAGCAGAAAAACAACCGTTACGACACACCCGACAGTTTTTCAGGCATAGGCAGCTTGCGGCTTTAAAGACCGAGGGAACATTGATGATATGAGGAAGGGTTTGATGAATATGCAAAAAAGTCTAGTTGCTGGCGCGGTAATCGCCAGTATTTTCACCGTACCGGCAGTGTTGGCGTTTGAAGAATATCCGGCTGGAGAGGCCGTCACCATCAATGAAATGGAGATCGCGGCGGTTTATCTGCAGCCGATCGACATGGAACCCCGCGGCATGGGGTTGCCCGCAGCCAAATCAGACATTCATCTGGAAGCGGATATCCATGCGGTGGAAGGCAACAAAAATGGTTTTGGCGCCGGTGAGTGGGTGCCGAACCTGACCATCGCCTACACCCTGACGAATACCGATACCGGCGCCAAGCAGGAAGGAACCTTTATGCCGATGGTTGCCAGCGATGGCCCGCACTACGGGGCGAATATCAAAATGATGGGCGTGGGCAACTACAAAGTGGTTTACTCCATTGAGCCGCCCTCCAAAGCCGGGATGCACCGTCATACCGACAGTGAAACCGGTGTCGGCCGCTGGTGGAAACCGTTTGACGTCAGCTTTGATTTCAAATACGTCGGTATCAAGTGATGACGATGTCCTCTCCGCTCACGGCGTAATCGTGGTGGCGTTCACGCCTCGGTGGGGCATGTCGCCGGCAGTCTCTCCACCAGGGGCGTGTTTTCTCGCTTGAGTGTGCGTGGTTATAACCTGATAGATTTCAAGGGGCCGGAAGCCAACGCACCTGCAACTTGAAAGATGAAGGAAATATGAGTTATTTCTTTGTTGCCACACTACAGGCCTTTTTACCGATAGCGTTGCTGTTGGGGGTGAACTGGAGCCATCGCGCCGCGCCTGAAATCAGACCGCTGGGTTGGATAACCCTGCTGGCACTGATTGCCGGGTTGATGGCGGGAGCCCGCTTGCCCAACGGATCGCAGGTTCAACTGTGGATAACGGGCGCCCAGGCGATCGGCCTGATACTGTTTTTTGTCAGTCAGTTCTTTTCTCATCGTCGTCTCGGTTATCTGTGGCAGGCGATGTTGGTCGTCGGCGCGGCGGTGCGCTGGGGCAGCGATCCCAACCTGAGCGCATTGACCACCACGCACGTCGTTAACACCGATTTGCTGCTGAATTGCAGCGCGATCGTCGCGGCGCTGGCGTGGCTGATATTCAGTGCGGTCCTCTGCGGCTTGATGGTGCGGCGCGTGCCGCGACTGCGCTGGCCGCTGCTGATCCTATTACTTACGCTGTTGATGTTGCCGATCAGCGGTACGCTAATGCTATTGTTGATGAAATTACAGGCGCTGGGGCTGACCAAACCGCGCCTGAGCTATGTAGCGCAGGTGACCAATAACGCCAACGCATTGAATTATCTCAGCGCGTTGCTAATGACGGCGTTGGCGGGCGCTTATTTACTGCCTTTAAAACGCGCCAGCCGACGGATCGATGAAAGCCGCGAGCCGATAGAGAAACGTCAGGCAACGGCGGAATACCGTAATATTCTTCGTACCGTGCTGGCGGTGCTGGCGGCTTTGTTGGTCGTACTGCTAAGCCAGCTTTACTGGGACAAAGTGGCGTCGCAGCCGCCCCGGTTATCTGAAGCGTTGCCGGTAAAGGCAGCGGCGGACGGCAAGGTGCACATCCCGCTTGAACAGGTGCGCGACGGCAAACTGCATCGCTTCGTCTGGATTGCCGACGACGGCAAGGCCGTGCGCTTTTTTGTCATCAATCGCTACCCGGACCGTCTACGGCTCGGCGTGGTGTTTGATGCCTGCCTGCTGTGCGGCGATCAAGGCTACGTGATGAAAGGCAATCAGGTGATTTGCGTGGCCTGCGACGTGCGCATTTTCATTCCCTCCATCGGTAAAGCGGGCGGCTGTAACCCGGTGCCGATCGAAGGCTGGCGTAACGATGATAAGGAACTGATGATCGGTCAGGCGTCGTTGGCGGCGGGAACCCAATATTTCAGCACCGTCGTTTCGATGGAGGTGGTTGATCCGGTGGATGGATCAAAACTCACCAATGTGAAAGCGGAACATAAGTACCGCTACGCGGGTAAAACCTATTTCTTCTCGACGGAAGCGAACTACAACCGTTTCCGTGAAAGTCCCGGAAAATTTGTCGCCGCGCCAGCGACGGCAGACGATCACGCGGAAGGGGAATAACAATGTTAGGGCGCATGTTGCGTCAATCCTGGCGCAGAAATATCCGGCGTAAATCGCTGGCGGTGCTGACGGTCTTTCTGGCTGCGGGGTTGATTTCGGCGCTGCTGGCGGTTTCGATCGATATCGGCGACAAAATGGCGCGTGAATTGAAGTCGTATGGCGCGAATATCCTGATCGAACCGGCAGGACAGGCGGCGTTGCCCGCGCTATTCGGCGAGCGCAGCAATCCGCTGGATGGTCAGGATTTTCTGGACGAGTCGGAACTGCCCAATATCAAGGATATTTTCTGGCGCAACAATATTGTCGGGTTTGCGCCTTTGCTGAGCGGCGATATGGAGATTAACGGCCAGCCGATCGCCGTGTTGGGCACGTTTTTCTCCCAGCCCGTGGCGGTGCCGGATGAAGAGGATTACCGCACCGGGCAGCGGATCGTCAGTCCTTACTGGCAGGTGGCGGGCGCCTGGCCGCAGGAGCCGATCGCGCAAGGTAAACCGGTTGAGGCGTTGGCGGGTAAACAACTGGCGCAGCAAAACGGCTGGCAGGTGGGTACTGAACTGCGGCTGCGCGGGCCGCAAGGCGAAACCACGGCGCGCATCAGCGGTGTTCTCACCAGCGGCGGCGAGGAAGAGAGCCGCCTGGTCATGCCGCTGGCGGCGGTTCAGGCTTTGCTGGGGCTGGAGGGGAAGGTGCAGGCGATCCGCGTTTCGGCGCTGACCGTCCCGGAGAACGAACTTTCGCGCCGGGCGCGTGAGCATCTGGACGCGCTGAACGCCGAAGAGTATGACCTCTGGTACTGTACCGCTTACGTTTCCTCCATCGCGCATCAACTGGAAGAGGCGATTTCCGGTTCCGTGGTGCGTCCTATCTGGCAAGTGGCGGCATCGGAAGGCGTGGTTATCGACAAAATTCAACTGTTGCTGGCGGTCGTCACCTTCGCCGCGCTGGTCGCTGCGGCGATGGGGATCGCCTCCCTGATGACCAGCACTATTATGGAGCGGGCCAACGAGATCGGCCTGATGAAAGCGCTGGGCGCGCGGCAGTGGCAGATTATGCTGTTGTTCTATCTGGAGGCGGCGCTAAGCGGGCTGATTGGCGGGATGGCGGGCTGCGTGGCCGGATGGGGGCTGGCGAAGGCCATTGGTCTGATGCTGTTCGGCGTGCCGCTCAGTTTTGCCTGGATCGTCATTCCCTGCGTGCTGGTCATTTCCATGCTGATTGCGGTGGTTGGCACCTGGTTCCCGGCGCGGCGCATCGCCAAACTCTATCCGGTGGAGGTGCTGTATGGCCGCTAATGTCTGGATGAACGGCATGTTCTGGCGGCTGGTGTTGCGCGCGCTGCGTCTGCGTAGGCAACGGGTGGGGGTGGTGTTTGCCGCCCTGACCGTCGGTGCGGCCATCGTGACCGCCATGTCCGCCGTCTATTTCGATATCAACGCCAAAATGAGTCAGGAACTACGCACCTTCGGCGCCAATTTCTATATCGGTCCCGCGCGGGGAAATTCGCTGCCGCAACGTACTTTTCAGCCGATCTTGGAAAACGCCCCGGCCGGATTGATCAAGGCCGCCAGCCCTTATCTGTACGGGATGGCGCGCACGGAACTGGAGAAAGTCGTTCTGATGGGCGTGTGGTTTGAGTCGCTGCGCCCGCTGGCCCCATACTGGCAGGTGACCGGCAACTGGATTGGCGTCAGTTTTGACGATCGTAATGCGATGATTGGCGTCAAGCTGGCGGAACGGCTGAACCTAAAAGTGGGCGACGGCGTCACGCTGGTGGGCGACGGCGGCAGGCAACGCTTGCTGATTAAAGGCATCGTGGAATCGGGCGATGCCACCGACAATATGCTGATCGTCAATCTGGCGCTGGCGCAGAAATGGCTGGATAGAGCAGGGACGATCAGTAACGCGCTGCTCAGCGTCAGCAACGATCTGGGACAGGTGGATCAATTTGCGGCCAGCTTGCAGCGGCAGTATCCGCAGTTGGACATTCGCCCCATTCTCAAAGTTTCGGCCTCGGAAGGTCAGGTGCTGAATAAGATCAAAGGGCTGATGGGGCTGGTTTCGGCGGTCATTCTGGTGCTGTCGTCCCTGTGCGTCAATACGACGCTGATGGCGATTGTCGGTGAACGCGCGCGCGAGTTTGCATTACAGAAAGCGCTGGGCGCCAGCGGGCGGGATATCATCCGTCAGATGTTGGCGGAAACCGGCATTATTGCACTGGCGGCAGTGATCTGCGGTTCGCTGATCGGCTATCTGTTGGCGCAGGTGTTGGGCATGGCGGTGTTCAACGCCTCAATTTCATTGCGAGCGCCGGTATTTCCGTTAACGCTGGCGCTTTCTTTGCTGGTGGCGGCGGTGGCGGCCATTGTTCCTACCCGGCGGGCGATTTATGTCGACCCCGCCAACGTTCTCAAAGGAGAGTAGTCGATGTGCTTAGTCACACAGGATCAAGCGGCGAAACCAGCCCCGGAAGACGCGGTGATCGAAACGCGCCGGTTGTATAAACGTTTTGGTCAGGTGACCGCGCTGGAAGATATCAACATCCGCATTACCCGTGGCGAGTTCGTGGCCGTTATGGGGGCGTCCGGTTCGGGTAAGACGACGCTGATGAACATACTTACCTGTCTGGATACGGTCAGTGACGGACAGGTGCTGTTGGACGGGATTGATGCGGCGGCGCTGGATGAAGAAGGGCGGCGCAAATTCAGGGCGGATAAAATTGGTTTGGTCTTTCAGCAGTTCCATTTGATCCCTTTCTTGACCGCGCTGGAAAATATCATGCTGGCCCAGCATTACCACAGCATCGTGGATGAAGCGGCGGCGCGGCGGGTGCTGGAGCAGGTTGACCTGGCGCATCGCGTGGATCACCTGCCAAGCCAGCTTTCCGGCGGCGAGCAGCAGCGGGTGTGTATTGCCCGTGCGCTGGTAAATGAGCCGCCCGTTATTTTCGCTGATGAGCCGACGGGGAATCTGGATGAAGAGAATGAGCGGCGGGTGTTGGATCTGTTGAGGGACTTGCACCGTCAGGGGCGGACCATCGTGATGGTGACGCATAACCCTGAACTCGGCAAGTTTGCCGACCGCATTATCCGTTTGCAGCATGGCAAGTATTTAAGTGAGGAGATTAACCATCATGCAATGGCGTAACTCGCTCAGCGTGGTCTGTCTGGCCCTGGCGCTGCTGGGCGGCTGTAAAGAGGAGCAGGTGAGTATTGGCGCCAAAGCGCCAACGC
This sequence comes from Brenneria rubrifaciens, assembly GCF_005484945.1. Classification (NCBI taxonomy): domain Bacteria; kingdom Pseudomonadati; phylum Pseudomonadota; class Gammaproteobacteria; order Enterobacterales; family Pectobacteriaceae; genus Brenneria; species Brenneria rubrifaciens. The sequence goes on along the minus strand of NZ_CP034035.1, from coordinate 2,498,859 downwards.
TGGCGGCTTACGATTTGACCGGTCAGCAGGTGGCGTTGACCCGCTGGCAGGGAAAAAGCGTGTACCTGAATTTCTGGTCTTCAAGCTGCGGCGGCTGTTTGTCCGAAATGGACACGCTGGAAAAACTCAGTAAAACCTACAGCGATAAAGTGGTCGTGGTGGCGGTCAATACCGATCCCGACAGTGTGGATCTTACCCCGCTGCTGGCGCAGCACAACGTGACGTATCCGGTGATCCGCGATCAATTGGGGATCACCCAGGCGCGCTATCAGGTTATCGGCACCCCGACTTCGTTTATCATCAATGCCAACGGCAAGGTCGTGGAACAGTATCAGGGCGCGAGAAATGAGGAACAATTGCTTTCGTTGTTTGAGCGGCTGGCGCGGGGCGTGTGATTCGCCTTGCCCTGAAGCCGACACCGGCACGACGATTGGGCGTGGTTTTATCCGCAGGGTATCAATGACGCCCGCAATCAGGCAGCCTGTGCCGCACAGCGTGATAAAATCCGTCAGTTATTGAAATTGTAGGCAAGGTGTCATGTTCCTATCCGCGATCTGCCTGAATTAACCTGCTCACCCGGCGGTATAACAGGCAGATCAATACGATTTTTTATTCGCCCCGATCTAAATTGCCGATGCCTGTCCGTTGCATGAAAATAGCCTTTTTAACCGGCGATATCCATGCCTGGAGAGTGGTATGCCGCCAGTCATCCATTTCCTGTTTTATGCCGTGAGATTTTAATACGCGTGATTGCATTTAAGTCAGTGGCTTCTCGTATTTGGTTTTTATATTTATACATTAATTTCGATGTGGCGCTTATTTTTTAATAAAATGCGGGCACGAAGAGAAATTAAATATAAATAACAGGCGAAATTGAGAAAGTGGACTGAAAATAGCTTTGCGTATGCGGATACGCCAGGCGAAACCGTCACGGTTATGTTATTAGTATGAAAAATAAGCAAAAAAAGCTTTTTTTCGTGAAGTGGATTGCTGAAATTGGCGTTCATTGGTTAAAGAAATGGGGTTCACGGAAATATTATTTATATAAATATATTAACCGTTATGGTGATTTTAATTTTTATTAATTCCTTATCTTAGTTTGTTTTGTGTTTATTAATTATTGAAAACTAAATATAAAAAATCGTGTGACGATAATCACAATAGAATTTTTTAAAAAAAGATAAAAACTGAATCCTCTTATAACGTAGATAAAATATAGGTTTTTTATGTCTTCATTATTATTATCATCTTTGTTCCCGTTAGTTTTTATTATGATTATGGGTTGGCTTAGTGGGAAATTAAACTACACGAAACGCGAAGACGCTGGCGTATTAGCGACAGTCGTGATTCGATTTGCCTTGCCGTTGCATCTGTTTATCGGCGCTTTAAATACCGACCCCGAAAAAATTAAAAACTTCTCTTTCATGGCGGTGCTGTTCATCGGTCTGATGGGCTCTTATCTGCTGACGCTGTGCATTTCCCGCTTTGTCTTTCGTCAGGATATCAAGACCGGCGCGATTCAGTCGCTGGTGTGCGCGTTTCCCGACATGGCTTACTTTGGCGCACCGGTTCTGGCTGTGCTCATCGGCCCCGAAGGGTTCCTGGGGGTATTGATCGGCAACCTGATTACCAGCGTGTTCATGATCCCGTTGACGATTGTGCTGATTCGTATGGGAGACAGCGACAAGGATGGCGCTAATCAGGAGAGTCTGGGCATTATGATCCTGAAAAACCTGTTTAAAGCCGCGCGAAATCCGATTGTGTGGATTCCGATTCTGGGGGTGATACTCAGCCTGCTGGGGATCAAAATTCCAGAACTGCTTTATTCGTCGATTGACACCATGGGTAAAACCGCCGGCGGGATTTCACTGTTTGCGCTCGGTTTACTGTTTTATGGTGAAAGCCCGAAATTCAATCGGCATACCTTTACCAACATCAGCCTGAAAAATCTGGTGCAGCCGGCGATTATGGCTGCGGCGGGCGTGGCCTTCGGATTGAGCCCCACCCTGATGCAGCAGGTGGTGATTATCGGCGCCACGCCGTCCGCCATCGCCGCCGGCATGTTTGCGGTACGCAGCGAGACCTATGTGGAGTCCGCTTCTTCCTCAATATTGATTGGCACTGCGATAGGGATTTTCACCGAAGGTCTGGTGATTTATATGATGACCTAGCGTTAAAAACCCTCTTCCCCCTTGTTACCCGGCAGGAGTGACGCCGGGTAACACAGCCAACGCACGATTCTGTTGAACTCCGCCTGCATGAGTAGGTTTCATATCTGATTTATTCAATAATACTACTTGAACACTCTCCTCTGAGGAGTATATTGTTCAGTCATATCTCATTAAGAAAAAATAAACTCACTCAAAGAATCATTAGCCAGTTAATATTTATTATTGGTATTTATTACAATGTTAAAAATAACGGTATCGATTGTACTCACATATTGTTATAGCGCATATATTTCAAACTTGAAATATATGCGCGTTCATATGACTCATCCTATATATAATTATGCTTATTATTATGGCTTTATTAATGACGAAAAAACCATTCACAGAGGTAGCTAATGGGAACCATCAACATGGAAGATGTTAGGCAAAAGGGTGTTATCAATCATTTCCGAAAATACGTTATAAACCATCCATCAAAAATAGCTGTTATCGACGAAAGCGATGCATTAACCTATCAGCAGTTAGACTCACTATCAAATAATATTGCCGGCAATCTGGCTCGCCGTGGCGTGCGGCAAGGTGATATTGTTGGCGTCATGATTGAGCGAAGTTGTAATTTATTAGCTGTCATGCTGGCTATATTCAAGCTGCGTGCTGTATATCTTCCTTTAGACTCTTCCTACCCCTCTGAACGCCTGGCGTATATGTGCCAGAAAAGTAATTGCAAAACTGTTTTAATAGAAGAAAAACACGAAAAACATAATGAATTTTCTAATGAAACAGAAATCCTAAATTTGGATGTGTTATTAAATCCAGTCGATGAAAAAACGGATTATTGCTACGATGATAATGATCTCGCCTACATTATATTTACCTCTGGTACAACAGGCGAACCGAAAGGCGTCATGATTCAGCATAAAGGTTTAGCAAATCATTTGGTGGCGAAAGTAAAGGATTTGTCGCTTAATGACCAGGATACCCTGGCACAAACCGCCTCTCAGTGTTTTGATATATCATTATGGCAATTTTTATCAGCATTAATGGTCGGTGGAACCACAAGTATCATCTCATCAGAAACAATACGGGATATACCCTGCTTTTATGCAGCCTTGAACCGATTTGCAATCACCGTGGTTCAATATGTTCCTTCACTATTAAATCAATTTATTGAAGGTATTCGCAAGATTGATCATTGTGCCTCTCTTTCAACAATCAGAGTTATCGCCACTGTAGGCGAACCATTACAACCCTGGTTGTGCAAGAAATGGTTTGCTATTTTTCCGCATATTCCAATTTTAAATCATTATGGGCCAACTGAATGCGCCGATGGCGTGATGCACCATCTGATTACATCAACGCCAACTTCCGGGTACACCCCAATAGGAAAACCCATAGAGGGATTGACAGCCTATGTTATTGAACCTGCTTCAGAGGGCGATTTGAAACAGGTGGCTGACGGTGAAATCGGCGAGCTGTATGTCAGTGGCGTCGGTGTATCCTGTGGTTATATTAACGACGCAGAGAAAACAGCCTCGGCTTTCTTGTCCAATCCGTTTCAGCAAGGGGAACAAGTTTCCCGACTATACAAAACAGGCGATCTAGTCAAAATAAGGTCTGATGGTCTTTTCGAATGTCTGGGCAGAACGGACAGGCAAGTAAAATTAAGAGGTTATCGCATTGAATTAAATGAAGTAGATAATGTGATAAGCAAATTTGAAAAAATAAAAATCAGCGCAACAAAACTGATAAATGAGAATAAAATAAAAATTACGTCACGGGAAAATCTGGAAAATAAAACAGAACAAGATTATCTTCCTAGATTAGTTACCTTTATTGAAGTGTTGGCGCCGGTTACACGAAAAGAGTTAGTTGATTTCATCCGTGAGAAATTGCCTGACTACATGGTTCCTGACGCGTTTTATCAATTAGGCAAGATACCGACGAACAGCAATGGCAAGCTTGATTACAATGCATTACCCTCACCCGATAACATTAGGCCGGTGATTGATACGGAATATTCTCCACCACAAAGCAGCCAAGAAAAGCAGCTATGCTCTATTTTTAGCAGAGTGCTACACTTGGATAAAGTCGGTATAAAAGATAAATTTATTGAATTAGGCGGAGATTCTCTGCGCGCTATGTTGGCAATTAATTTTATCAATAAAGAAATGTCATGCGGCGTCCAACTCTTTGAATTATATAACCTCACTATAGATGAATTGGCTAAAAAAATTGAGAATGGTGACAACCGTGTGATGTTGCCTGAGATTACACAATCATCTGCTTCCCCGGATGGAAATTATCCGTTGAGTCAGACACAGCGCCATCTGTGGTTTTTATGGAAACTTGAACCAGAAATAAAAAATTATATCCTTCAAACAAGTTTTGAACTGACAGGCCATATCGATAGCAACAACATACGATCTGCATGGGGTGAATTAATTGAAAGCTATGACACGTTCAGCATAAGATTTCTGGAAGAAGGGGGGGAGCCTTTTATCCGGTTCAGTACACCCAATACCACGCTGGATGAATTAGATTTTTCCCCATATTCAGAAGAAGTTCAGGCGGAAAAGTTAAAAGAAATAAAGTTAAAGAATGCAGAATATGAATTTGATTTAGAAAAAGGTCCTATTTATAAAGCATTGCTCATCAAAATGAGTGACGCCAGAGCAATGATATTGTTTACCACGCATGAGATTATAATGGATGCCTGGTCTCTTTCTCTGTTGGCTAAGAAGTTTTCATCTTTTTATCATCATCTTCCAGTGGAAAAAGAAAAGATAGCATTTAAAGACTATGTTTCCTGGGAAAAAAATCATATCAACAAAAACTCATTATCGGAGCAAAAGCGCTTTTGGGAACAATCGCTTAGTGGCGAACTGCCTAAAATACTCTTACCCAGCGATAAGAAAAGACCGGCAATACGGTCATATCGTTGTGACTCAGTAGGTTTTTCATTATCCTCCGATGACCGTAATAATCTTCATGCTGTGGCTAAATCGGCTAATGCAACACTATTTTCCACAATACTGGCCATTTTTGATTTGCTGATTTACAACTATACTGAGCAAACCGATGTTATCATCGGTGCACCCCATGTGATCAGAGAAAAAAGCGGCACTGAGAACCTTATTGGTTTTTTCTTGAACATGCTTCCTCTAAGGGTGAAGATAGATGAGGAAAATCATTTCATTGATTATCTCAGCCAGGTCAACGAAAAAGTCAGTCACTCTTTATCGCATGCGAATTATCCTTTTAGTTGGATGCTGGAGTCATTGAATTTTTCTCGCGACAGTAATGTTTCTCCAATATTTCAAATTATGTTCAATATGTATTCTGAACAAGCAGAAAATATTTCTACATCACAAAAGCGTCAAGAGTTACTTGTTAGGGTCAAAGAAATAAATAATCATTACAGCAAATATGATTTAGTCTTATATTGTCAGGAAGAAAACGATACATTATATTTTCAGTTCACTTATTGTGTAGATCTTTTCAGTAGAGGGTATATCATCCGAATGGCTGAAAATTTCAAGGAACTGATAACAAATATCATTAAAAATACGACAAGTCCTATCGGTGACTATCCATGCCTATCAAGTTCTGAAATTAATTTTCTGGAGGAATATAATAATATTCAAAAAGCACGTTCCGGTGAACTGATCTCTCTTTCAAATACACTGAATGAAGCTTTAGAAAAGTATAAGCATGATACCGCTTATATTTGGAAAGATGGCAGCATAACGTATAGTGAACTTGATTGCTATATCAATTCCATTTGCTTTTACCTGGAAAGTAAGGGATGTCATGACGGGGCGCGAATTTTAATCCAAAATGATAGGGGTATTCATTGTATTGCGCTAATCTTAGCATGTTGCAAAATGGGAATAACCTACGTGGTAGCAGGAAGCTATAATTCTCAGAAGAGAGTCGTGGCTATCGCTGAATCCCTTAACCCTATCGCCATTGTCACCGACAGACTCGCCACGGGTTTTGACAAAAAATATGTGATCATCAGTACTGATGAGATCGCCGCTTTATCTTCCGAGCGAAATGTGACCCCCTGGCGGAAAGCGCCAGAAAATACAACACTACAAATTGTCTATACATCCGGGTCTAGCGGGGTTCCAAAAGGCGTTATCATTCCAGTAAAAGCGTGTGTTAATCGATTACAATGGATGTGGGATACCCATCCTTTTCAATCCAATGATCGTGCTATCGTACAAAAATCGGCTTCTCTGGTTGCTAGTGCTTGGGAAATTTACGGTGCTTTACTTAAAGGCGTACCGAGTTACTTATTAAGCGAACAGGAGTTGCTCGATCCCGAACGTTTTGTTGACGTTTTAGTGTTTAAGAAAATAACCCATCTTTTATGTTCTCCCAGCGTCATCTCTTTATTATTATCCTTTGAGGATAAAGCGTTATTAGCCCGCCACTCACTAAGATTTGTCACCTCAAGTGCCGAACCGTTGTCGCCATCTCTGGCAAAAGATTTTTATGAAACCTTCCCGGACGTCCCTTTATTTAATTTCTATGGCTCAACGGAATGTTGTTCTAATGCGGCGACTTGCTTAGTTGATAAGGAAACATTAACGGATACCGATATCATTCCTGTCGGTGTCCCGTTGACAAATGTTGGCATCGCCATCGTTAATAGAAAAAATAAATTGGTGCCCAGAGGCGTCTCAGGAGAGTTGGTGATTGCGGGAAGATGCTTATCCGATGGCTATCTTTTAGATTCAACACTCACTCAAGAAAAGTTTGTTCCTAACGATATTGATGTATTGAAAGATTTCGGATCGCTCATGTATAAAACCGGCGATATCGGGCGCTTCAGAGAAGATGATTTACTCGAATTAATTGGAAGAAAGGATAATCAAGTAAAATATAGAGGGTTTAGAGTCGAACTTGAAGAAATTGAATTGGTATTAAAAACCCATCCTCAAATAAAGGATGCGGCAGCAAAGTTAATCACCCATCACGATACTGTTCTTCTTGTCGCTTTTCTCGTAACCGATATGTCCCCAGTGTCTGAAGATACCCTCAAACAATATATGAGGAATAGACTGCCCACTTATTCGATACCGAATAAAATTGTATTTCGCAACGAACTGCCACGTTTGTCTGGTGGTAAGCTAAACCGAGCAGGTCTGGTATTCGAGGATGATGAAAATCTTACACACTCTATCAGTGCGAATAATTTTACCACCACAGAACGCATTATTGCAGACATATGGGAAAAACTGCTTTTAACCAATAACATTAATAAAAAATCAAATTTTTTCGACCTCGGTGGAAACTCTATGCTGAGTGTACGGTGCGTTGCGCTGGCAGCGGCAAAAGGCGTTAATTTTACCGTCAGTCAGATTTATAACAATCCCGTATTGGATACGTTGGCCGCCTCCATAAAAGAACAGTGTTTTAAAAATGAGTATGTTTCATCCAATGAAAATAACAGGTTAAAAACGCTTCCTATGGTGCGATTTTTTTATCACCGTGTGAAGTTGATGGAGCATTTTAATATTTCGGAGATGTTCATTGATACTGAAAATGTATTAGATAAGTCTGTATTGATTCAAGCCATAAATCAGCTTACTCAGGACTATAGCTTGTTGCGTATGGTGGCTGATCAAAAGGATGATGATATTCAATTCTATTCGCTGGTTTCCGCCGAAGGGCTTCATATCCAACAAATAGGGTGCTTTTCTTCCAGGGTTGAGGCTGACGCGGCGCTATCCTATGCTGCGGCCAATGAACAGTATTCATTTAAGTTTGATCGTAATGTGCCACTCGCGAAATGTATATTATTCGAAGCAAAAGTAAATGAACATTGCTATAACACGTTATTTATTTTAACGCATCATTACATTGTTGATGGATACAGTTTTAGGTTATTATTGGATGAGATAGAACGTTATTATTTTTTGATAATGAACGGGGAAAAACCTGTTCCTGTTTACCGTGATATCTATTATTTGAATAATTGGTATGATGACCTTGAGCTTTATACTACTAAATACTATCAGGACATTCTAAAATATTGGCGCGAACAGCCGTGGGATATGTTATCCAGTATTAGCGGTGATTGTTCGGTAAATCGGACTGAATATTATAAGAGCATTAACAATGAAGAAATTTCTACGTTAAAAAATCTTCACGCTGAAGAATACAGTTCTTTATGTCATGATGTCGGGATAAAGTATATTAAATTCAACCAAGAGATGAGCAGCGTTTTCTTTAATATACATTTATATGAAGTTAATGTTGACGTTATAGATGTGTTGTTGTCGTTATTGACATTTTCCTTTGGAAAAATTAAAGATGATAAAATATCGCTCTTTATTGACAATGTAGACATGTGCCGGATACCGTTTGGAAAAAATGATGATCTTTCTACAGTGTTGGGACAGTGTATTGAGTTTTTACCGCTGCCAATTGTAGTAGATAAAACGGATAGCATTTTAAATAGTTCTATTAAGATTAATGCATTGAGAAAATCCATCTCCTTCAAAGGACTTGGATTGCGCAGTTTAACTTATTTGAAGAATATTAACCCTGAAGTCGCCATTCCCGGATTTACTTGGCCATCAGTCATGATTAATTACCGGGGATCATTGGATAATGGACGGTATTCAAACTTTATAGGTTTAAAAAAATCCAACCTATGGAAAGGTGTATCCTTTGGGACGATTCATACTTATAAAGTATGGGTTAACATTGATAAAATTGATGGTAATCTTCTCATAGAGTTACTTTACGATAAGACAAAATATTCACGTGCTGAGATAGATGTCATCTCAACAATAATAAAAAGTGATTTTATGTCTTTCGCCGAAAATTTAACGGCTCAAAATGCATGATCAATTTTAACTAATTGTGATCAAAGTGTTATAGGTATAAAAATAGAATCCCGGCTTATCATTTCAAGGCGGGATTAATTTTGAATTCCTTGTTTAGAGGTTTTTATGAAAACGCCTGTCAAAAATTCACAAAATCTGGATGGGTTAGCCAACGATGACATTTTTCCATTAATTTTAAAATTAGCTATACCTACCATTATTGGCGTGAGCGTCAGTGCATTATACCAGCTTTTAAACGCTTTTTTTATTGGCCGTTTGGGTACGCACGCTATCGCAGCGATGGCGCTGACATTCCCTTTCGCGATAGCGATCTCCACCATTGGGATCTGTTTTGGCGCGGGAGGTGCGTCTTTTGTATCCCGCAGTCTTGGCTCGGGAAAAATAAAGGAAGCAGGCCGCTATGCGCTTTCCTCGTTTTTAGGCGGGCTGATTACTGCTTTATTACTTAGCTTTTTGATTCGTTCAGCCTCATTAAAAATATTCGTCTTTATGGGCGCGGAGAATGAGACGTTAATTTTGTCGCAGCGTTATCTTCGATGGCTGCTAATGGGTTACATACTGGTCGTCATCAATATGATTTCTGGGTTCATTGTTCGGGCGGAGGGCAATACCCGCATGAGTATGAAAACGCAGTTGATGGCGTTTGGGTGTAATGCCATTCTCGATCCGATTTTTATCTTTTATTTTAATTTTGGCATAGAAGGCGCCGGTATCGCAACGCTATTGGGGCAATGCGCTTCGGTCGCAATGTATATTATTCATTTTTCGACAGGGAAAAGCGCCATCAATCTAACTCAAGGTTTAGCCGCCAAAAAAGATGTTTTCGCGATCCTCGGCATAGGATTTCCCACGGCGCTAAACGCATTGTTACAGGTGGTGTCGATATCATTTTTAAACCGGGTTGCTTTACAGTACGGCGATGCGGTTGTCGCCGGCATTGGCATATCTTCCCGTTTACTGATGGTCGCGGCATTACCTTTGAATGGGCTATGTATGGGGGCGCAAGTCCTTGTCGGTTATAATATCGGCGCAGATAAATTTCAGCGGGTGCGCGATGTAATAAAAACGCTCTCTCTGCTTGCCTGTGGTAGCGCATTGCTTTATTCGCTTATCTGTTTAGCTTTTTCAGAACAGATGGCATCATTTTTCTCCGATGATAAGCAAGTCATTGATGTGGCGTCACTGTCAATTCAAATTTTTCATCTGGCAATGCCATTTATCGCGTTACAGCAAATTTTTCTCATGTACTTCCAGTCAATTGGCGTCGCTAAAATCGCGCTCTATGTCTCTTTGCTGCGTTATTTAGTATTAACTCTCCCTCTATTATGGATTCTCCCCTGGTACTGGAATGTTTCGGGGATATATTGGGCATTTCCTCTTGCAGATATTGTGACCGGCTTAATAGGCTTCGCTATTTTGCGTGCGCAGATGTCGTCTTTGAAAAGGACTGACAGCGCCAGATTGTGGTAATTCATTGTTTAAATAGCTTTATTGAGCACATCGAACCCTGGACAGCGCTACGTTCAGAACGTTACCGTTCCCTGTACTTTCTGATGCGCTTTGGCGACGCAAAAGTTTAGAATCGTCCACGGCAAAACCTGCAACAAGGCGCTTATCCGGTTCGACGGGGATGCACCTGCGGCCCGAATGCTGTCGGGCATAGAATGGAAGGTTATAAACAATAGCGAAAAAGTTTCCAGAGTAGGGGGAGTCAGCGCCCATGTTGTTAATGACTATTAATTGATTGAATTCATGTGAATTATTTTCAGATTTAACCGCTGCTTTTATCCCGGCCGCGCTTTAGCATAAAAAAATATAATCAAATCTAATTACTTATTTGTCTTGTTCACGGTTCCTTCGTATCTATATACCCGTCATCATTCAAGTGCAGATGCGCTGGCTGGTCAAATTCGCTTGCGATGAATTTGTCGCCTGGTTGCGGCGTTACGAGGCTCATGAATGTGTCTTACCCGTAAGCAACCAACGCTGGGTAGGGTTTAAAAACCACAGCGTTTCGTCCGCATCTTGAAGTCTATTGGGTATAACTGCCTAACGTAAAAAACAGAACAGTGGAGTGAAGGGTGAATTTTCAGCAACTGAAGATTATTCGCGAATCAGCGCGGTGTAATTACAACCTGACCGAAGTGGCGAATACGCTGTTTACCTCTCAATCCGGTGTGAGCCGTCATATCCGCGAGTTGGAAGAGGAACTGGGGATTGAAATCTTTATTCGCCGTGGTAAACGACTACTGGGAATGACAGAACCCGGTAAAGAGCTGTTGATTGTAGCAGAAAGGATTTTGAACGACGCCAGCAATATCCGTCGTCTGGCAAATGTTTTTACCAATAACGACGCGGGTCAGTTGGTGATTGCGACCACCCACACCCAGGCCCGCTATAGTCTGCCTCAGGTGATCAAAGCGTTTCGCTCGCTGTATCCGCAGGTTCGCCTGGTGCTGAATCAGGGGACGCCTGATGAGATCGTGGCGATGCTGAATGCCGGGGAAGCCGATATCGGTATTGCCAGTGAACAACTGATTGATGATGCTTCGTTGGCCGCTTTTCCTTATTACCGCTGGCACCATTCGGTCATTGTGCCGGAAAATCATCCGTTGGCGAGCGAACCGCTACTCACGCTGGAGAAACTCAACACCGTGCCGTTAATTACCTACCGTCAGGGAATTACCGGTCGGTCCCGTTTGGATCGCGCATTTCAGGCAGCCGGTATGTCGCCGGATATTACCTTGAGCGCGCAGGATTCGGATGTGATTAAAACGTATGTTGAACTGGGGCTTGGCGTCGGGATTGTAGCGGATCGCTGTTACGATCCCGTGCGTGACCAAGGGTTGATCAGGCTGAATGCGGAACATCTTTTTGAGGCGAATACAGTTTGGCTGGGGTTAAAAAAGAATCAGTTACAACGTAACTATACCTGGAAATTCATCCAGCTCTGTAATACTGAATTGTCATTGACGGAAATTAAGGACAAGGTCTTCTCGGACAATGACGAAGCGGCGATTGATTATCAAATCTAAGGCGTTGAGATAACCGGGAACCTGTCAATCAGCCAGCTTTTTCGCTGGCTGTTTTTTTTCAGACGATGAGCGGTTTACCCGGTTATGCCGTGGGCGTTACGCGGCGCGATTATCCGCGGCGGCAGGGCGCGCCGTTAATTGCCGTGTACTCAATAACGCGGTCTTGATGCGTTCAGACTCGATAGAGAACGGCAACAAGGCGGCAATCGCGGGGGATATTTTCACATTGTTGGCGATCTCGTCGACGCGCAGACGTTGATCGTCAAGGCCGAGCGCGTCCAGCGTCAGTGGACTACCATAGCGGCGGAGCTGGGATAACAATTCCTCCCTGTCTCGCTGGTTATCATGTTCAAGAAATGCCTGTGCCGCCAGGCCGAATCCCACTTTTTCCCCGTGTAACCAGTGATGGAGCTCAGGCAAACGCGTCATGCTGTTATGAATAGCATGCGCGACGCCAACGCGGGGGACATCGTCTTTCATGCTGTTCGCCACGCCCGCCAGGGCGATAACGGCGTCAATCACTTTACGTAACGCCGGCGTAACCTGCCGTTGCTGATTATCATTAATGGCTTGTTCGCCGTCGGTATTAAAGATGTCCACGGCCAGTTTTGCCGCCTGAGCCTTCAACGCCAACGCCAGTCCGTCATCGCCATTGCGCAGGTAAGGCTGGAACTCATACCACTTCGCCAGCGCGTCAACGATGCCCGCCTTGAGATAACGCGGCGGACTTTGCACAATCACTTCGCTATCGACCAGTACCCATACCGGCAGACGCTTCAACGGGATTGAGCCTTGATGCGCGCCTGTCTCGCTGTAAATCACGCTGATAGGCGACCAGGCCGCGCAGGTGGCGGCGATGGTGGGAACGGTAATCACCGGTATCTGCCCCAATACTTCGCCAACGGCTTTGGCGGCGTCTAATACCCGCCCGCCGCCAATCCCCAGGATCAATTCAGCCGCGAACGTTCGCGCCTCAGTGGTCAACGCTTCGATTGCGGGTTTGGTGCAGTCGCCCGGTAAAAATTCAACCTGATAAATAAGACCGTGTTGACGCAGGCTGTGCTCGACCTGTTCCGCCGTGGCTTTCCAGGCCTGCGGGCTGGTAACGATGAGAAGGGTTTTGGCCAAAGGGGTAATAAATTCACCAACAGAACGGATAACCCCATTACGATTCAGATAGGTATCCGGTGCTTGTATTGCAATCATGTACACGACCTCTAAGGTGTCGGAGGATGAGCCGTTGTAGCAGTTATGCAGAACTCTGTAAAAGAACAATTCTGGTTATGCATAAGTGAATTTTGCATAACCAGCAGGTGGTAACGATGACTTAACGTTGCATTCCCCAGCGTTTTACCGTGAGTTTCTCTATGCTGGAAAAGATCAGACCCTCCACCAGCAAACCAATGATTATGACGGTTCCCAGACCGGCGAAAACCCGGTCGGTATACAGTTCATTTCGGTTCTGGAAAATATACCAGCCCAGTCCGCCGTTGCCGCTGGATGCGCCGAAAACCAGTTCGGCGGCAATCAACGTACGCCACGCGAACGCCCAGCCGATTTTCAGACCAGACAGAATAGAAGGCAGCGCCGCGGGAACCAGAATATGCATAACATACCGCCGGCCGGTTAAACCGTAATTTCGTCCTGTCATACGCAGTGTTTCAGACACGCTGAGAAAACCGGAGTACGTATTGAGCGCCATCGGCCACATCACGGAATGGATGAGCACAAAAATCAGACTCTTCTCTCCCAGCCCAAACCACAACAGCGCCAGCGGCAGCAAGGCAATGGCGGGCAGCGGGTTAAACATCGACGTTAACGTCGCCAGCAAATCGCGTCCGATACGGGTCGATACGGCCAGCGCGCTTAATCCCAGCGCCAACAGACTGCCCACGACATAACCTTTGAGCAAAGTGCCAAGCGAAATGACGACTTTGGCAGGTAATTCACCGCTGGCAAGATCCGCTTGGAAAGCATCCACGGTTTGCAGGAAACCAGGCAGCATCAGCTCGTTGTTTTGCCAGCGGGCGCCGAACTCCCATAATAGGATGAGTCCCAATAGGATCGTCAGCTTACGTAACCACGCTTGATTCCATAGCCGCGTCGCCAGCGGTAAAGGCAGCGCCAGCGTAAAATTTTTGAGCGGGGCAAGCTCACGCTGATACTCGGGACGGACGGGGGGTTGTATGCTCATAATGTTTACCTTGATGCAAAGTGGCGGAAGAGGGCGCCGTGCCTTCAGCCGGAAACAGAAGATGGTGAATACGCTGAGCGGTCGCCTGAAATGCCTCACTGCCCTGATCGTTCATGGCGAACTGGTGGCAGTTGATTTCTGCGCGAACCCGCCCTGGATGGGGCGAGAGCAACAGCACCCGGCTACCGACAATCAACGCCTCTTCGATGGCGTGCGTCACAAACAGCAGAGTGAAGCGAACCTCGTCCCACAGGGCAAGCAACTCTTCCTGCATTTTACGGCGGGTTAGCGCATCCAATGCGGCGAACGGTTCATCCATCAATAACACTTTCGGCTGCATCGCCAGCGCTCTGGCAATCGCGACGCGCTGTTTCATCCCGCCGGATAACGTATGCGGATAGGCGTCGGCGAATTTGGTTAACCCCACTTTATCCAGAAAATACCTTGCTTTTTCAATGGCTTCCGCCCGGTTCGCCTGACGGCTGGCAATCAGCGGAAATAGCGTGTTTTCCAGCACGGTTTTCCACGGCGGAAGTTGGTCGAATTCCTGAAAGACCATAATCCGATCCGGCCCCGGTTTCGTGACGCTTTTGCCATCAAGCCGGATGTCCCCTTCAACCGCCGGTAAAAATCCGCCGATGGATTTTAACAGACTGGATTTTCCGCATCCTGACGGCCCCAGCAGCACAAAGCGGTCTGCGGGGTAAACGTCAAAACTGACGTCGTGCGTGGCGCGCACCTGACTGCGGCGAGTCCGGTATTCCAACCCGACGCGGTCGATTTGTAACAGCGGTGTCTGAAGCGCATTGTAATCGTCGTGGCTCATAAATCCTCCGGTGCGCGGCTGACGGTATCGTCAACCTCGCAGGTTAAATATCACCGTTATGCGGTGGGCTAGCTGCCCGGCCGATCGTGAATTTCGCTAAAGAAGTAGTCTTTCCAGCCGTCAGCCTTATGTTTCAGTACGCCGAGCTGGTGTAATTTTTCGGCGTAGACGTAAGTCCGTTGTGGCGTAATGGTGAAATCGATCTCCGGGTCTTCAACGATTTTTTTCACCAATGCCGGGTCGAGTCGTGATTTTTCTACCCGGATATAGGTTTCAGCCGCCGCAGGTTTATCCGCTTTGATGATTTCAGATGCTTCGGCGAGCGCGTCATAGAAAGCGCGGTAGGTTTTCGGGTTCTCATCATGAAACTTCTGGGTGGTGTAAAGGACATTGAACGTTGCCGGGCCGCCCAGAACATCATAAGAGCTGAGGATCTTATGGATATTGGCATGTTCCAAAGCCTGATATTGGAATGGCGGGCTGGAGAAATGGGTGCTGATTTCGGATTTGCCCGCAATCAGCGCAGCGCTGGCATCGGGATGAGGCAGGCTGACCGTGATTTTGTCGAAGCGCTTGAAGTTGTCAGCGCCGTATTGTTTAGCCGTTTCAATCTGTAACGTGCGCGACTGGTAGCCCACCCCGGCGGCGGGGGTGGCAATGCGATCTTTATCGCTCAGGTCACCAATGGTTTTGACCGCAGGATTATTGGTGAGCAGATAATTCGGCATCGATCCCAGCGAGGCGATCGCTTTGACGTTCTGCTTACCGCGCGTGCGATCCCACACCGTCAGCATCGGCGGCACCCCGGCCGAGGCCACATCCAGCGCCCCTGACAGCAGCGCCTCATTGATGGCGGTTGCGCCGGAAAGCGTGCGCCATTCGACTTTGATATCAAGACCCTGCTGTTTACCGTGTTTTTCGATCAGATTTTGATCGCGCACGACATCCAGTACCAGATAACCAATACCAAATTGCTGAGCGATACTGATATTTCCTTCCGCGTTGGCGGCGCTTGACGCCAGCGTTAATCCTATTATTGCCGCAGCACGAGTTAATCGATTGAACTTTTTATTTTTTGATAGGTTATTCATTTTCCCTCTCTGGTTTTTAATAAACGGTTAACGGTAATATTTATTTCAATAATCCAGTCAATTGTTTCGACATAACGCATGATGGGCTTTTTTTAATGAGATAAGCTTTTTACCTTTACAGGTTCATTGCATCCTATTTTCTTCGCCTGTTATTGATAAAGTACTTTTTGGAATAAGTTAGACAAAATATGCACTGTCTCAACATAAATGGTTGGATTGCGCGGAATGATTGTTTTTAGCAAATTATTAGCTATTAATAGTCTTATTTCGCAGTTAGGGATAAAAATCTCCGCGCTATAGTGAAGCCTGTTTTTTTAACGGTATTCAGAGGCAATATTATGCCAGTATTTAGTCATCATTATTTGCGCGATTATTTACGTGCCAGGTTGGTTGATATTGAGGTTGACGCCGTCATTGCCGATATCGTGGCGGATAACCTGGTTGAATCAAGTCTTAAAGGTCATGACTCGCATGGCGTCAGCATGCTGCCGCGCTACATTGCGGCAATTCAGGAAGGGGGACTATCGCCCCATGCCAATGCTGAAAAGACACTGGACTTTGGTCCCCTGATTTCTTTTGACGGTCATCAGGGCTTTGGTCAAGTGGTCACCAGACAGGCGCTGGCACAAGGCATTGAACGGGCGCGGTCACAGGGGGTGGCGGTAGTCAGTCTGGCGGATGCTCATCATCTGGGGCGCCTCGGCGCCTGGGCCGAGCAGACCGCCGAGGCCGGGCTGGTTTCACTGCATTTCGCCAATGTGTATACCAAACCTGTGGTCTTGCCGTGGCAGGGGCAACGCCCGCGTTTCGGCACCAATCCTTTCTGCGTGGGGATTCCGGTTGAAGGCGAAGAGCCGGTCGTTCTGGATTTTGCCACCAGTATGATAGCCGGTAATAAAGCGAGAATTGCCTGGAATGAGGGGAAACAACTGGCGCCGGGGTGCATTGTGGATAGTGAGGGAAATCCATCCATTGATCCGCGCTGGCTGATGGAGGAGCCACTGGGCGCGCTGTTGCCTTTTGGTCAGCATAAAGGCTCGGGGTTATCGCTGATTTGTTCTCTGCTGGGCGCCGCATTGACCGGCGGAAAAACAGAACGTACCGCAACGGGCGAAGGTAAAAAAATCATTAACAGCATGCTGTCTATTTTAATTGACCCGCAACGGCTGGGCGGGGCCGATACCTATCAATTTGAGATCCCGGCATTATTGGCATGGGTCCGTCAGTCGCGGGATGATGGTGAATTATTATTGCCGGGAGATGCTGAAAAACAACATTATCGCCGGCGTATCGACGAAGGGATATATGTTGATGAAACCAGTTGGAAACAACTTGTTGATCTGAATAAACGGGCTGCCTGAACGGATAATCAGTGATTAACGTATTATATTTATGAATATATTTAAGCGTATAAAACGCGTATGTTGAAGATAATGTAGCAATTATTACTTATTCCTAAATAATTCGCGTTGCAGGAAGACGGCGACATCGCGAATCCCCAGGCGCTTATACCAATACGTGCCCAGGGCGAGCGGGTAAAGCCAGCGCACAGGCAACTTGAAATATGATGGGTATAGATAAATAGAATTATTAAGGAGAGAGTCATGCACCTTGCCCGTTTTCCCCGGCTATCGCTGGGGCATTTTCCCACACCGTTGGAACCGTTACCGAACCTGTCAAAATATTTAGGCGGACCGACCTTATATATCAAACGCGACGACGCGACGGGATTAGCGACCGGCGGCAACAAGACGCGCAAGCTGGAGTTTCTGTTGGCTGACGCACGGCAACAGGGCGCCGATGTCATCATCACCCAGGGAGCCACGCAGTCTAACCACGTCCGGCAAACGATTGCCGCCGCCGCGAAGCTGGGGCTTAAGACCCAGGTGTTGCTGGAAAAACGCGTTACCGATTATGGGGATGACTACCAGCGATCTGGCAATATTTTGCTGGATAATCTGCTGGGCGGCGAGATCGTCGACCATCTGCCTGCCGGCGCCGATATGCAGCAAGCAATGGAAGAACTGGCCGACACGCTGCGTAAAAAGGGATTGAAACCCTATGTGATCCCCGGCGGCGGCTCCAGCCCTGTCGGTGCATTGGGCTATGTGGCTTGTGCGGAAGAGTTGCTGTTTCAGTCCAGCCAGCAGCGTTTACGCATCGATCGCATTGTGCACGCTACGGGCAGCACCGGCACACAGGCTGGGCTGATTACGGGGTTGACCGCAACCCACAGTCAGATTCCTTTGCTGGGCATCAGCGTCAGAGCGCCCAAAGAGAAGCAAGAGGAGAATGTGTATGCGCTGGCGCAACGTACCTGGCAACTGCTTGGCATACCGGGTGAGATCCCGCGCAGCGCCGTAAATGTGAATAGCGACTATGTGGGGAAGGGATATGGAATTCCCACCGCAGGCACCCTGGAAGCGCTGACGTTGCTGGCGCAACTGGAAGGTATATTGCTTGACCCGGTCTATTCCGGCAAAGGTATGGCGGGACTTATCGATCTGATCCGTCAGGGACGTTTTCGCGCGGGTGAGAATATTGTCTTTATCCATACCGGTGGTTCCGCCGGATTGTTCGGCTATCGCCAGCTTTTTGAGCAGACGCCATCCCAATGAATATCCGGACAGATAGCGCGATCCTGATTGGTGTCCTGGGGGGAATGGGGCCGCTGGCGACGGTTGATCTGATGCAGAAGATAATTGAAGAAACGCCCGTCAGCCGCGATCAGGATCATGTACCGGTGGTGGCCTGGAGCGTGCCGCAGATCCCGGATCGCCAGCAGGCGCTGGCAGGGACCGGCGCATCCCCGCTGCCTGCGTTATTGGCTGCGGTTGGTCAGCTTAATCGGTTGGCTGTCAGCCATATCGTGATCCCCTGCAACACGGCGCACCACTGGTTTGATGCGCTGGCCACGGAAAGCCGTGCGCCTCTGATTCATATTGCCGATGCAACGTTGGAGTCGCTCGCTCGTACGGTAAAAAATCAGGTTCAGGCGCCGTCGAAAATCGGGCTGATTGCGACGCATGGCACGCTTGCTGCCGGGTGGTATCAGCAGCGATTCGCCGGGTTGGGCAGCGCTACGCTGGCGCCGACCGAACAGGAAATGGCAACGCTGTTCGTGCCGGGTTGTTATGCGGTAAAACGCGGTGAGTTACAGCAGGGAGGAGCGTTGCTTGAGCGGCTCGCCCAGCGGCTGGTTGATCGTGGGGCGGAGCGGCTGGTACTGGCGTGTACGGAAGTTGCCCCGGCGCTGGCCGCGGTGAAATCGCGCTGGCTGGACGTCAGCATCGATCCGGCGCGGGCGTTGGCGCAGTGCTGTGTGCGGCAATGGCTAAGTTCGGAACGGCGGCTATAAAAAACCGTTCGGGAAGCCCGAACGGTTTTTGGTGCGGACTTCAGCATTACAGGAAGCCGTACATTCCCGCGAACACCCAACCAAAGACGCAGGAGGTAAACACCCCGATCAAGCCTGGCAGGATAAAACTGTGGTTAATGACAAAACGGCCAATCTTGGTGGTGCCGGAACGGTCAAACTGAATGGCCGCCAGATCGCTCGGGTAGGTCGGCAGAATGTAATAACCATAGCAGGCGGGCGCCGATGCAACGATATAAGCCGGATTAACGCCGATTGCCAACGCAACGGGCACGATGGCGGCTAACGCGGCGGCCTGTGAGTTAACAAATTTTGAAACCAGCAACAGAATAACAGCGTAGGCCCACGGGTATTCTTTTACCAACGAACCCAGCGTCGCTTTTATCTGTTCCAAATGCGCCCCGAACATGGTTTCTGCCATCCAGGCAATCCCATAAACAGCAACGATGGCGATCATACCTGAGCGGAAGACCTCGT